>JAJFMJ010000020.1 GCA_021772275.1 Chlamydiota bacterium
TTCTTCAAGAAAAGCTTGGCAGGTCCTACCAAGTCAAACTTGCTATGCGTTACCAAACCCCTTCGATCGAAGAAGGATTAAAGGCTCTAAAAACAAGCAAAAAGCTTGTCATCCTCCCTCTATTTCCTCAATATGCCTCAGCAACAACCGGATCAGTCCACCAGAAGGTTTTTGACATCCTCTCCAAGTGGGAGGTGATCCCCGAGATCCACTTTATCGATCAATATGCTAGCCACCCCGCCCTCATCGACGCCTTTTGTGCACGGGGAAAAGAGCATGATCTTGCGAGTTATGATCACATTATCTTTAGTTATCATGGCCTTCCTGAAAAACAACTGCAAAAAGCAGATCAAACGGGAACGTGTCTAAAAACTTCTGATTGTTGCAAGAAAAATCCTCGCTGCTATGTTGCACAATGCTTAGCGACAACCCAGGCCATTGTAAAGCGGCTTTACATCTCTCCTGAAAAGTGGAGCCACTGTTTTCAGTCGCGGCTCGGCAAAGATCCTTGGATCAAGCCTTATACCGGGCCATTGCTCCAGTCGCTTGCACAAAAAGGGGTGAAACGGGTCCTTGTTTTTTGCCCTGCTTTTGTGGCAGACTGTCTAGAAACCCTTGAAGAGATTGGGAGTCAGTACCGAAGGGAGTTTATCGAGGCTGGAGGGGAGACTCTCGACCTTGTTCAAGGGCTCAATGACCATCCCAAGTGGATTGAAACGCTAGAGGAACTTATTAAAAATGAGCGAACCTGTCCTGCCGGAGTCTCATAAATACCGTCTCGATGTAAAGCGGCCAACCCTCTTTACCTTAATCCTCCTTATCTCTTATGGATCGATTGGAGCAGCTCTTTTTACCCCTGCGATTCCTGCGGTGATGGATCGTTTTCATGTGGGGGCAGGCCTTGCTCAGCTCACCGCGATGATTTTTTTGGTCGGTTATTCTCTAGGTCAGCTGATCTATAGTCCCCTTGCAAAGCGATTTGGGCGAAAGCCCGCTCTTTATGTTGGCATTGCGGTTTCCCTCGTAGGGTCGATCCTCTGCGCTCTTTCTAGTCCCTTAAATAGTTTTACTCTTCTCATCATTGCGCGATTTGTTGCTGCTTTAGGGTCGAGCGCCGGACTTAGCCTTACTTTTACGATTATTAGTGATCACTACTATGAAAAACATGCCCGGAAAGTAACCGCTTATACGATGCTTGCTTTCGCCGTTATTCCTGGAGTGGCCATTGCTCTTGGAGGTTTTCTTGTCGATCTTTTCGGTTGGGAAAGTTGTTTTTACTTTCTCACTCTCTATGGTCTTTTTGCCTTTTATCTTGTCTTTGGGCTTGCTGAAACATCGAGTGGGAAAGAGTTCGAAGCGACAAAATGGAAGGTGATTCTTTCTGCCTATAAGCGCGACTTTAAAAATTCACTCCTGATCCTCTACTCTCTCATGATTGGAGCGACCACCTCCTTTGTCTATGTCTTCGCAGCGACAGCTCCCATCATCGTCATTCGCAATATGGAAGTCTCTCCGGCCCAGTTTGGCCTTCTGAATCTTATCCCTGCATCGGGGTATTTTCTGGGGAATTTTGTAGCTGCCCGTCTAGCAACGCACTTTAAGATGAAAACGGTTTTGAAGTTAGGCATTGCCCTAATCGGTTTAGGGGTTCTTTTCCTTGCTATTCTTCTCTTTGGCGGATGGGGGAATGCTCTGAGTATCTTCTTTCCTCCTTTCGTTATCTACTTTGGGATTCCTCTTTTCTATTCCAATGCTGCTGTTATCGCTACTTTCCGCGTTCCTGACAAACCCAACGCCTCTTCGATCATGAGCTTTATCAATATCGGGGGCGCTGTTATTGGCCTTATTCTGATTGAGCTCTTCTATTTCAACCCCATCTATGCAATGCCGGCAGTGTTTCTTGTTGTTTACACGGTGATACTTTTTATTTTCCGCCAAGCTCAGCCGCTCGTTGAGGAGTAGTGTTAATTGATCTGTTTGGAAAAGAGGGTGATGGTGCTTAAAGGGGTATTGGGCCCCTCATTTGCCATGTATTTTAAGAGATCGCCCGCCTGGGGATCAAACCACAAATCAGCATGCCAAAACATCTTCTTGAAACCGGTAAGTGTTAACTTGACCCGTATGGCCTCATAGGTTTTGCCGTGGATTTCTAACATTTCGTACCGCTGCTTGGTTGCTACCATGCTATGAAGGCTCATTTTCTTTGGGTGAACGATGGAAAACTTAAAAGACCTTTGGTCAGAGTGGATAAAAGGTTTGAAACAAAAATCAAACTCCTGAACCCAGGTGTTATTCCCAATGTGGAACTCCTGCACACTTTTTTCTCCATTGATCTCTTGGGTGGCAATTAGATAGGGACCATCTCGGAAGACAGAATAAGTATTGCTTTGATTTTTCATCCCGTAGGTAAAACTTTTGGTGATCCGCTCCGGAGTGGCAACGACTATCGTCTTGCCGGTAAGACTTTCTCCTGTGATGTAGAGCATATCGTCAGTATTATTGAGATCGAGGGTCCACGTTGTTTTTGAGACCCGCCCCTCCATATCTTTGTTATAGATATAGGTAACCTCTGCAGAAAGGTTTAAGCAAATGAGTAGAAAAATGATGATTCTCATAATTTTCGTGTATAACACCTTGCACTTTTTTTGTCTTCCACCTAAAATTAGATTATTTGGAGGCAGTTATGAAAAATTTAGTTGGAATGCTTTTATGCATATTTTCCCTATTTGCAACACCTAAAGGAGATACTATGGCAAAGACCCACCCGATTATCGTGATGGAAACGACCCAAGGGACCATCGAATTTGAGCTCAAGCCTGACGTAGCTCCCAAGGCATGCGAGAATATGGTCAAGCTCGCTGAAAAAGGATACTATAATGGAATTATTTTCCACCGTGTCATTCCAAAGTTCATGATTCAAGGGGGAGACCCTACAGGAACAGGGCGTGGTGGCGAGTCGATTTGGGGCAAGCCCTTTGCTGATGAGTGCACCTCAAGCGTCACCTTTAATGAAGAGGGATTGCTCGCCATGGCCAACGCCGGCCCTGGAACCAACGGAAGCCAATTCTTCATCACCACAGCTGAAACCCCCTGGCTCAACGGAAACCACACCATTTTTGGCAAAGTGGTTAAGGGTTACGATGTGGTTCAAAAGCTCGAGAAGGTCGAAACAGGGATGGGCGACAAACCAGTCAAAGAACAAAAAATCATCAAAATGTACGTAAAACAATGAAAATAGCCCTCCTTGGTTACGGAAAGATGGGGCGGGCTGTCCATGAGATTGCCCGAGAAAGGGGACACGACTGCTCCTTGATCTACGATCCAAAGGCCGATGTCTGCATTGACTTTACCGAGCCGGAAGCGGTGCGGGGAACGATAGAGCTTCTCGCTCCTGCCAAAACCCCCTGGGTTCTCGGGACAACTGGATGGGACAAAGAAGAGATTTTGCCCCTTGCCCAAAAAGGGGAGATCCCCCTCCTTTATGGTCCCAACTTCTCCTTCGGGATTGCCCTTTTCCGTCGTCTGGTCCGCACGAGCGCAGCGCTGATGGGCGAGCGGTATCGGGTCAGTGGCACCGAGATCCACCACACCGAAAAAAAAGATGCCCCGTCGGGGACAGCCCTAAAATTAATGGAAGAGATTTCGGGACTTTCTTTTGATAGTGTCCGCGAAGAGGGAGAAGTGGGAACCCACCAGATCACCTTCGACTCCGAAGAAGATCAGATTGAGCTTATCCATCAGGCAAAGAGTCGGGCAGGTTACGCAAAAGGGGCAGTTTTGTCTGCCGAATGGCTCGTAGGAAGGGAAGGAATTTTTACCTTTGACGATTATATAGAAGAGGCAATGCAAGGATGTTTAAAGGCGTCATCACCGCTCTAGTCACCCCTTTTAATGGGGGCCAGCTCGATGAAAAGGGCTTCCGAGAAAATGTCCACTTTCAGCTTGAAGGGGGGGTCGACGCTCTTCTTGCCCTTGGAACAACCGGCGAGGGGGCGACTCTTACCACCGACGAAAGGAGGCGCATCACCGAAATCCTCGTGCAAGAAAGCAAAGTTCCCACCTTAATTGAAGTGGGTGATAGCTCTACAGCGCGCGCCATTACCAAAATCCAAGAAGGGGAAAAGGAGGGTGTTCAGGGAGTTTTAGCGATCGCTCCCTACTATAATCGCCCTTCCCAAGAAGGTCTTTTTCGTCATTTTGAAGCGCTAGCCTCCGCAAGCTCTCTTCCCATTATCCTCTACAACCAACCCAAGCGGACCGGCGTTTCGTTCACCGTAGAGACACTTATCCGCTTAGCCGAGATCAAAAACATCATTGGCATCAAAGATGCTTCCGGTTCGATTTCTTTTGCCGCAGAGGTGATGCGAGCGCTTCCCGACTTTCTTTTCTTTGCAGGCGACGATCTAATGTCCCTTCCCCTCCTTGCAATTGGTGGGGCGGGTGTGGTCTCTGTTTTAAGTAACCTGATGCCAAAAAAAATGGGTGAAATGGTCCGCACCCAAGACAAAGCCCTTTATCACGAGCTCTCTCCACTCATGATCCTTTCCCAAATCGAGACGAATCCCATCCCGATCAAAGCCATGATGGAAAAAGCTGGTTTTGCAGCGGGGGAGTGTCGCCTCCCCCTTACCTCCTTAAGTCCCGAAAACAAGCAAAAAGTAGAAGCATGGATAAATTGCCAGTTGGTCTCTTAGGGGGACGGGGCCTCGTTGGGCAAACCTATGTCAAACTTCTCCAGAAACACCCCCTCTTTGAGCTTATTTTTATGCCGAAGCGTGAAGAGCTTGCCGATGTAGAAAAAGCTAGAGGATGCGCGCTCATTTTTTCAGCCCTTCCCAATGAAGCAGCAGAAACAATTGATCCCCTTTACGCCGCGGCTGGCTTTTCTGTTTTTGCATCAGCCTCTTGCCATCGCCTGAAGCATCCTTTGATTATCCCTGAAATTAACGGTGAAAAGTTAAAAGAGTTGAGAGGGGGCTTTATTGTCTCCAAACCCAACTGCACACTCCAGAGCATGCTCCTCCCTCTTTACCCTTTGCATCAGCGCTTTACTCTGAGAGGAGTTGCTGTCACCTTTCTCCAGGCCGTCAGTGGCGCAGGGGCTGGTTTCGAGCTTAAGGATAATGTCCTTCCCTTTATCGAGGGGGAGGAGGAAAAATGTTTAGAAGAGAGCCGTAAAATTTTAGAGATGCCCACCCTTCCCATTTCCGTTCACTGTACCCGCGTTCCAGTTTCTCATGGACACCTTGCTTGTATTTCTGCCTCTTTTGAGACAAAGCCTACTCTTGGCGAAGTCAAAGAAGCTTGGAGAGGCTATGCGCCGCTTACCTACCTTGAAGAAGAGGATCGTCCCCAACCTAGGCTTGATCTTGGAGAGGGGATGCAGGTGGCTTTAGGGCGTCTGCGTCCATGCCCCCTTTTTGACATTCGTTTCACAGCCCTTTCTCACAACCTCATTCGAGGGGCCGCAGGTGGGGGATTATTAACCGCGCAGCACTGGATTAGATATGCTCAAACGTCATGCAGCCTTTGAAAAGTTAAGCCCTTCCTATCTTTTCCCCGAAATTCAGCGGCGAAAAGAGGTCTACCTGAAGGAAAACCCCGGTGCCCAGCTCATCAGTCTAGGCATTGGAGACACCGTCCTCCCTCTTCCCCCTGTTATTGCAGAGGCTTTAGCAAAAGCAGCCCTTGAACTCGGCACCGAAAAGGGATACTCGGGTTACGGAAAAGAGCAAGGACTCCAGCCTTTACGAGAGGGACTTGTTTCCCGTTTTTATCCCCACCTTTCTCCCGACGAAATCTTTATTTCCGATGGAGCCAAAAGTGACCTTGGTCGTCTCCAAGCTCTTTTTGGGGGGAGTCTCACGGTAGGAATCCAAGATCCTGCCTACCCTGTCTATCTCGATGGAAGCATCCTCCAGGGGGTTCAAGAAATCAAGCTCCTTCCCTGTACCCCGGAAAACAATTTTTTCCCCACCTTACCTCCCGGCATTGACCTCCTCTATTTTTGCAACCCCAATAATCCCACCGGCAAAGCGTGCACCTACGAAGAGCTTGAAAAGATCGTTGCCTACGCCAAGAAAAACAAAACCCTTATCCTCTATGACAGTGCTTATGCCGCCTTTATCCAAGATCCAGCTCTTCCCAAAACCATCTATGATATCCCCGGCGCCGAAGAGGTAGCGATCGAAATCGGTTCCTTCTCGAAGATGGCCGGTTTTACCGGCATCCGACTTGGCTGGACCGTCATTCCCCGAAAGCTCACCTTTTCCTGCGGAAGTCCCATTGCCAAGGATTATCACCGGTTTGCTTCCACCATTTTCAATGGCGCTTCGAACATCGTCCAAAAAGGGGGGATCGCAGCCCTTACCGATACCGGCTACGCTGCCCTCCAAAAAAACATCACCTATACCCAAGAAAATAGCGCCCTTCTCAAAAAAGCCTTTTCGAAAATGGGCTATGCCATTTACGGAGGGGACAATGCTCCCTATCTTTGGATCGCCACCCCGGGCCGTCAGTCATGGGATGTTTTCCAAGAGTTTCTTGAGGAAAAGCACCTGATCGTCACTCCTGGCAAAGGATATGGCCCCTCCGGCGAACACTTTATTCGGGCAAGCGCCTTTGCTCATCGCTCAGTTCTCCAGAAGCGGTTCATTCTTTAAATTTTAATTTACAAAAAAATCTTTTTGCATACAATGCCTTAGTATGCAGGTGCCTAAGAAGAATATTTAAAGATAGGATTGACCATTATATTGGTCCGGTGTTATAATGAAAATCAGAAAAAGTAAAGAATTCCAGGAATGGTTCTCTTCGCTTCAACCTCCATTTAAGCAATTGGTCGATGCTCGCTTGACAAGGATTGAATATTATGATCATTTTGGAAACGTGAGGGGAATTACGTCTGCTATAGCAGAGCTCAAGTGGAAAAATGGGATGAGAGTTTACTTTTTTAAAGAAGATGATGAGACAATTTTTTTGCTTCTAGGAGGATTAAAAAATGCCCAAAAAAAAGACATCAAAAAAGCAAAGCTTCTCTTTCAAAAATATGCCAGCGATTAAGGTAAAGAAAAACATTGGAGCGCTCAAGCATGATCCCTCTAAATCTTTTAAAAATAGAAAAGAGGTGGCTGAAGCTCTTTTTCTTTGCTTAGAAGAAAATGATCCTGAGTCTTTTATTGAGATTCTAGACGCCTATCTCGATGTGAGTCGTCGAGAAATAGCTCGAAGGGCGAAACTCTCTCGAACAACTGTCCAAAATGCCTTTTCCAGAAAAGGTAACCCAACCATCAGAACTATTGCCCAAATTGTCCATGAAGCTGTCGCTTAACCCTAGAGTTCCAATTGTTTTTAAGAAGATGTTCGGTATCGAAGAAAACAAAGATCTATTGATTTCTCTCATTAACTCTATTTTAGGAGAAGAAAATCAAGTCGTAAATGTTACATTACTAAATCCCTATAGTCAGAAAAACCTTGGTGAAGATGATCAATTGACCTTAGAGTTAAACGCTAAGACAGACAGAGGAAAAAGATTAACGATTAACATTCGATTGCTTGATAACGCAAATTACGATAAGAAAAGCTTAGATTCCTGGGGAAAATTACAAACATCGCGAAACCGTTCCGGTTCGGAAAAAATCATTGGAATAGACATTCTGAACTTTACCTCTATTTCTGAGACTGGGAAATATCATAATGTGTTTTACATGAATGTGGGAAAAAAAAGCCTAGAACTTCATTCCATTGAGCTTAAGAAATTCTTGGAAGGAATTGACATTAGAATTCAGAACCCTTTGGAAATTTGGTTAGCATTTCTCACAGGAAGCAGTCTATTATTTTCCACAAGTCAACCAATATTTAAGAGAGGTATAAGTTTACTTAAAATAATGAGACTTAATCAGGAAGAGACTGAGGTTTATGAGGGTCAACTTAAATGGCTTTTGATAAAAATAAATAGCGTAAAAAAGGCCGAAGAAAAAGGATTTGAGAAAGGGCTTCAGCAGGGAATTAAGAAAGGAATTGAGCAAGGCAAGCGAGAAATTGCATTAGCCCTTCTTAAGCAGTGCCTTTCGGTTAGCCAAATTTCTGAGGCTACAGGTCTTTCTCCGGAAGAAATCGCTAAGCTTTCCGACTAATCATTCCTCCAAAATTGCAATCAAAGATTTAAGTTGCAGAATAAAAATAGTGCTTTACAAGAAAAGTGGCTATTCGTCTAAAATGCCTCCCTTACGAGTGATAGAAGGGCCAAACGGTCCTTAACTGTAACTTCTCAGGAGAGGTCGTATGCTGCATCTTTTAACTAATCTTAAGCAAGCTCGGTTTATTTTTTATCAAAGTGGAGCTAGAACGCTTGAAAAAGGGAGTTCTCAAGGCGGGAGGATAAATGAATTGCGACGCAGGGTTGTGGGAACATCAGGGTCACCACGAGGTGAGAGACCCCTCAACAAAGAGGGCTTTTTTCCACTATTGCCTAGACCGTCGCAAACAAAAAGTCATGATCTGGGCTTGTTTTTTTTAGGTAGCCTCTCGATGTTAGCAGCCTGTATCCTAAAGGGTCATCAAGGCCCACCTTCACGTGTTTACGCTGAAGACGATGGTGTGCCTCGTGGAGAAAATCTTGAACGTTTGCCTTCGAACACGCTTCGACAAACCCCCAAAGATTTGGGATTAATTGAAGATAAGACTCATCCAGGGTGGTATAAATTAAACACTCCGAATAGGTTTAATGTAGAAGTGACCCCTGAGCATCAATTTCTATGGAAGTCATTTTGCGAAGTATCTGCTTCAGATGTGAGAGGAATTGCTAGAACTTATGAAAACCTGCGCAAAAAAAGATCGCTTCATATCAATACGGGGACTCATGGAAGCCCTGATGGCACTCCGCTCCCTGGGAACAAGTTAGGTTCTGCCAACTTCTTTTTAGAGGATCTTAATGCATTTAAGCGCTACACATGGGTCTCTTTTCATACCGTATCTACACTTAGGCCCCCTATTACTTATGAAGAGATAAGAAGAAAGCTAAAGAAGGAGGTAGATGTTTTAGATGCATGGTGTTTTTCTGCAAAAACAAAGCCCCGTTCTGAATGTAGCGATGAGGAGTGGAAAAAAGAGGCTGAGAGAATCAATGAGGGATCAATCCGGCAGGGAGAGTTTCTTGGTCAGTTTTTTAGCTTGAATTATGAAAGCAAAATTAAACCAGATACCAAGTACGTAGACCCAGTTAAAGTCTTAAGAGGTAGAAGATCGATCATATTAAGCAAAGAAGTGCGTGATAAATTAAACATGCTTGCGTTTTGTTACCTTAAGGGTATAGGAGGTATGGGCAAGTCTCGCTTTGCTTTAGACACCCAAGAGTGCATCAAAGCAGGGGATAACACATACTCAAATGTTATCTTTATTTCATTGAAAACAGCTAATGATAGAAGGGACTTTTTAAATTATGTGAAAAAGAGGGTAGGGGGCCCCGATAAAGATAGAATGCTAGAGGAAGAAATCCTAGAGAGATATTTTACAATTATTAGTCGTTGGATGGAAAGAACAGGAAAGAAATGTTTGGTTATTATTGACAATGTTGATACGGATAACAATCTTACATCTCTTGGTCAGTTTTATAATGTTTTAGAAAATGTCCGCGGCCCAGCGGGCCCTTCCAAATTGGACCTTCTTGTTACAGGGCGAAGAGAACTTAAATCCTTTTTAGGAGGTGCAGGACTTAGTAGCAACAGCGCGACCATAGAGTTGTCTAGCTATCACAGTCCAAGCAATGCCTGGAATATATTTTTAGCAAACTTCTTAAAGATGCAGGGGGATAACAAAAATAAAAGAGATGCCGCAGAAACTGCTGTTACAAAGAAAAGAAGCGAGCTAGAGGAGATATTCAGAAAATCTGAAAACCATATAGGTTTTATCGTGAACATAGCTCGGATATTAGGGGATGTGAGTCATTTTAGGCCCCTGGGTACTAGGTTACGCTCTGTATCCGCGCTTATTAAGGAAGCTATAGACGAAGCTCAACAAAACGGTTACCCTCCTCTACGTGAGATGCTTAAAGTTCCTCTTAAAACTTTAGATGAAACGACGACGGACGTTGGAGATTTAATATATAAGAAAAAGGCTACTCCACTCTTCGAGATTCTTGCGCTGATATCGGATGGGCCCATAAGGTATGAATTTCTTGAGCCAATTTTAGAAAAATGTATTGAAAAGGGGGATACAGGGTTGGAAGATTCTAGTATATTCTTGGCACAAAAGCTGATCCGTAAATTTGAAGACTATTCATTGATTGTGCGCACCGGTGACCCAAAAGAGTTTAGTTTTGCAATGCATCAATTTTATAATGTTATCATGCGGCACAATTTATCGGCTGATTATAGTAGGAATACAAAGAATGCCAGGAATAGAATTAATTCCATTATTGATGAGATTTTAGATGTAATTACGAGCAATCTGGGGAAAGAAAATGTAAGCAAGGAGGCTGTTGATGAGAATATCAGACATTTATTAAGCCTTTTTGACTACGCAAATGATCTTGAAAACCATGGAGAAATGTATGAGAGGGTAAGCAAGGAAGCCACTAGTGCAGTTAGAGAAAAATGGAAGCATATAAGGTATAGTGACATGACTAGGATAAAGAAGTTTTTTACTACAGTTTCTGCCATGCCTGGATATTCTTTGGAAAGAACTCTTCATAGATTTGTCAATAACAAAGAAGAGGAAAAGGGTGATTTATTACGCAAACTTAAGGAGGAAAGTTTCTCATTACCTTTGCTGAAGCAAGCAAACAATTTCTGGGTTCTTTATCGAGATGAAGATGTTCAATACGCGCTTGGGTCCTACATTCGTCGATCGAGCGCAAAGAAATTTCACCCAGACTACTCCACCATAAAGATAGCTAAAGACAATATCAAAAACAAACACAAGAAACAATCAGATCAATTAATTTTTCCAGAATTAGAATTCCATCCAATCCCAGAAACAGACCGTCAAAGAGCAGAGGTTTGGAAACAAGAGCATCTTAGATCTGGTAACAAAGAAGTTGCAAAACTAAAAGGGGTGGAACTCAAAGAGGGATTAAGGTCGCTTTTTCATTATCTTTTGGAAGAAAGGGGAGTGAAAGAGATAGATTTGTCTTATAATTCTTTAGGGCATCAGAACTTTGGTATAGAAGCTGTCCGGGATCTACTGAAGTACCAGGGCTCTTTAGAAACTTTAAAACTCAATAATAACAGCCTGTATAGAGATGACAGTTTTTTGGAAGTTTTAGAGGGGTTAAAAAGGAATACGACTTTGAAGACTTTGGTTTTAAACAACAATAGCTTGGGGGATAAGCATATAGAAGAGTTATGTAGAATATTAAAGAGTCATCCAAAAATCGAGCACATTCAACTGCACCATAACCAATTTACACAAAATGGAATAGACCTTTTAGAAGATTTAATAAAAGAAAAGAAAAACATCAAAAAGATAACGACTTATTGTTATTGTTCCTTGTGGCGGTATCATAGTACAGGTGAACTAAAAAGAGACGAAAAAGGGGGACCATACAAAAAAGTTATCTACTCTAGGCTGTGAGCCAATTCCTGAACTTATTCGGGTGAGTAAAAATAGTGCTTTACAAGAAAAGTGGCTATTCGTCTAAAATGCTTTCTTTGCAAGTGCTAGAAGGGCAATAGGAATCTTTTTTGCTCTTGCACTAACCACATTAAGTAGGAGATAGAAAATGGCAGCAAGTAGTCAAGGAGCAGTAACAGAGAATCGCACAGGCGGTAACTATGTTTTTCAGCTACAATATCGATCGCTAGGGGTGCAACAAACTCCTAGGGAAAAGTATGAGCAGGAGACAGAAGCAGTAGGAGCAACACTTCAGAAAGCAAAGGTAACTAGAGAAACTCTCAAACCTCAGGGTGTGAGACCTCCAAGGATTACGATTGAAACGGGGGATATGATCCCCGGAACTCTCGGTCTTTCTGCTGGTGGAGTCACCCTTGCTGCAGCATCGAAAGTAGGGAAGGGTTTTTTTCAAGGAGAGGTGCCCGAGCTCAGAGCGGAAGTACCTAGAGGAGCAGTTGCAGCGCCTTCTTCCAAAAACTGGATGTGGGGGGTAGTAGTAGCAGGTGCAGCTGCCTTAGCCACAACGGGTAGATATCTCTGGGTAGCAGCAGCTATAAGAAATAAAGCCGCTCGAGCACTCGAAGCGATTGCAGATGATGAGACTAACCGGGAACGTTTTTTAGGGTTAGCAAACGAAGCTTATACAGCAAAGGAAGAAAGCTACTTTAAGGGGGCTGTTGAACTTTTCAACCCCGATGTAGCTCCCCTTATATTACTCGCAGTGGGAATTGCTCGAGATTCTGAAAATAACCACCAAGCGGCTCAAGCATTTTATAATCAGGCGTTGGAGTATGATACTCCTCCTGGCCTAGAACACAGGCTTCGCTTTGTTTATGCCCGCTCACTTATCTTATCGAATGCAGCAGACAATTTTGTTCAAGCGCAAGCTAATGGGATTCCAGAAGAGTCTCCTTTCCAAAGACTTTACGATATGCGTGTTGAAGCTGCTGGAGCTCAGCCTAATAATGCCATTTTTAACGGAGCAGGCGTTCCCTTTGACTTCATATGTTCCATTACGCAGGACGTCTTTGTCGACCCTGTTTGGTACGAGGTAAATAACCATCGCTACTTTGCGGAGCGGGAAGCGATTACCCAATGGGTTCAGATGCACCACGATTGCCCGATTACTCGAGAGCCTTTGGAAGAACCGCAATTAGAAACTGCTCATGACTTAGCAATCCTAATCCAAGCATGGCGAGAAAACAAGCTAAAAACCGCGTAACCCTTCGGGAGGAATCAAATGTTGAGGTTGTACCTTTTAAACCAATTTAAGCAAGCTAGGGTTAACCCTTTTTTGCCCAATCAGGGTTCTCAGCTTCGGGTTGATCCCTCCCTTATTCTCTTTCGAAATTATGGCCTATCTGATAGAGCAGCCCAAAGAGAGATTCTTTTGCTCAAAGACGGGAGCTCTCAAAGCAAGAGGACAAGCGCATTGCAACGAAGAGTTGCGGGGACTTCAAGCTCATCCCAAAGATTTTCCCAAATGCCAGAAGGGACTGGGAGCTTATTACTAAGACCTTCCGCTAGTTTAGGGACTGCTGGGAGGCGCATCAACGAAAGCCGTGTTTTCCCATTAGTTGCTGGGGCGCCGCACGAGAAAAACTATAACCCAGCTTTATTCTTTTTAGGTTTTAGCCTCTCAATGTTAGTGGCATATGTCCTAAAGAGTCACCAAGATTCAAGTGTTTATGCTGAAGGAGAAAGTATTCCTCGCGGAGAAAATATCGAGCGTCTGCCTTCGAATGATTTTCAACAAAGCCTCAAAGATTTGGGGTTAGTTGAAGATAGGGCTCATCCAGGGTGGTATAAACTAAATTCTAAGAATAGATTTAGAGTGAAAGAAACCCCTGGAAAGCAGTTTATATGGAGATCGTTTGAGAATGTAGGTACCTCGGATGTGGTAGAAGTTGCTAAGTTTTACGACGAACTGGAGGAGAAAAGATCACTCCATATTAATACAGGCGCTCATGGAAAGCTCGATGGCACTCCAGTCCCGGAGGTAACAGATGAGGATGGGAACAAAGTAGGTTCTGGAAACTTCTTTCTGGAGGATCTTGGTGCATTTAAGCGCTATTCATGGGTCTCTTTTCATACTGTATCTTCGCTCAGATCCCCTATTACTTACGAAGAAATACAAAACAAGTTGGGGAAGAACATAGATGTTATGGACGCATGGTGTAATTCCGCGCACACAAAGAGCCGCTCCGACTATAGCCGAGGGGAGTGGAGAGAAGAGTCTAATAGAATCAGCAAAAAATCTGTAAAGACTCATGAGCTTGTCAATCACTTTTTTAGTTTAGACTATCTCAGCCAAAAAAGGGTTACCTCTGAATATGAAGAACCGAAGAAAATAGTGGATGGGAAACAAGTTGGTTTGATCACTCAGATAAAAAGGAGTTTGGATGAAAAATCCTTTTGCCACGTGAAAGGCGAGGGAGGGTATGGGAAATCTCGCGCTGCTATCGAGATTGAAAGAGAAATTAGACAACAAATAGAAGAAAAACCAGAGACGTGTAATTATTCTAATACCGTATTCATCCCTTTAAAAAACAGCAGTGATGAAACCAGCTTCAGAAGCTTTGTGAGGCAAATTTTACCCAAGGGGTCTTTTAGGGGAACCGTTGAGACAAATGCCTTAGAAAAGTATTTTACGACCTTACATCAAATGGCCAAAAGCAAAGGGAAAAGAGTTCTTGTTATCATTGATAATATTGATAATCCGAAGAATGACCTCAAGCTACTTGAGGAGTTTTACGAAGTAATGAAAGTATTTCACCGCTCAGGAGAGGTTGGTGGTTTCGACTTACTTGTAACTGGTCGTGTACCAATTGATGTGTTTTTAAGTAAGAATAAGCTTGATAGTGATGGTTCAATTGTTGAACTAGGGGATTATAAAGGTGAGGAAAATTCTTGGAATATTTTTCTAACAAATTTTTTAACACAACAAGACGAGAAGAAAAAAGCAAAAGCAAAAGTTGCTGTTGATAAGGTAAAAAAAGAATTAAAAAAGGCTTTTAAAAAATATGGCTATCACGTGGGCCTTACGGTTAGTATGGGGAGCGCATTTGGACAGGCCTATGCTCTTGGTATCATCAACAACTTTCAGGATAGGATAGAGCTAATAGATGAATATATTGCAGAGGCTCTTGGGGGTGACGGAACGATAGCAAGGCTTGATGACTATAACGAGTTTCGTAAAATTCTTGATGTGCCGTTGCATATTATAGAAAAAGAAAATCCTCAGTATAAGGGATTAGCACGCTCAGTTTTTGACATTTTCTCGCTGGTCTCAGATATACCTACCCGCTATGCATTACTTGATCAGATTCTGCGTAAATGTATTGATCAAGGGATTTTTCTAGAAAATACAAATATTCAAACAGTAAGACGGCTTATTAGTAAAGAGTTTTTGGCTTGGGTACTTATAAATGAGGAGAGTAAAGATCCTGTTACATACTCCATGCCAAAATTTTATAATTCTGAAACAAGAAAAAAGTTATCGATTAAATACCGTGATGAGGTTAAAGAGAGAGAAAAAATAGATGCTCTTATTTCAATAGCACTAGAGGTAATCACCTCCAATAAGAATAATTCCGACGTAGAAGAAAATATTCGGCATCTGGTGAGCCTTTTTGGCTACTCAACCGACTTTGGTAACTATAACGAGTTGCAGGAAAAAATCAGTCATGCTGCAGGAAGATATATCGCAGAAAAATGGAAAGTTTTTAAATATAAAGAGATTGATAGATTAAGAAGCCTATTTATTAAAATCTCTCGTGATCCAGGGTTTTCAATAGAGAGCAGCTTATATAACTTTATTAATGAAGTAGATTCAGACATGGAAGCTAGGGTGCTAATGAGAACTTTGTCAAGCCATGACTGCTCTTTTGAAATGTTAAAAAAAGCAAATAACTTCTGCGTGCTGAATGGAAGTCAAAAGGTAGCTTTGAGTGAATTAAGTAGTAAATTCCAAGTCGAGCAGGTAAGACACTGGCTTAAGGCATACATAAATAGAAAGCTCAAAAACGAAAATTCTTTAAGCCAGGAAGAGCTGGCCTTGTTAAGGACCATTAACACAAATATTGAAAATATACCCATGGGTTCATTACACTACTTTGAGGGAGTGAAAGCCGAAGTTGCAGAAAACCTATTAATCTTTCCTGAAGTGAAGTTTCACCAAATACCAGAAGCAGATCGCCAATTAGCCAATGACTTTATTTCAAATCTTGAAACTCAGGGAATTGACTTACTTAACGAGGAGAGATTTAACTTAAGTGGCCTAAAACTGAAAGAAGGTTTAAGACTTATTACAGAGCGATTTCTACATGCCCAGACGATAGAACAGTTGGATTTGTCTAATAACCAAATAGGGTACGCTGATTCTGGCGCTAGAGCTGTTCGCGATTTATTAACATACTCTGCATCTCTGAAAGTCTTGGACTTGAGTAACAACTACCTGTATGTTGATGATGATAGTTTTGATGAAATTATAAGGGGATTAGAAAAAAATCTAAGTCTGACCAAATTGATTTTGAGTGAAAACTCTTTAAAAGATGAGCATATCGAAAAGCTCCGTCATGCATTGGAAGGTCACCCGACTCTTGAGACAATTGAACTACATCATAACCAGTTCACAAATGCTGGAGTGAATCAGATTTACTATCTCATGGGAAGCAATCGAATAATCTCAAAAATCACAGCCAAGTGTAAGTGGTTGTCATATCATGATTCGCCGGGTGTAGAAAGAGATGGAGATTATGTTAACCCACTTAATCACTAGTTGTTAACAAAAGAACACCCCTGTTTTGAAAGCGCTTGAGTTTTAATCCCCCCATTGGGTATGTCTACGGGTGAGGGGGATTCATGCTTAAATCCATTATTTTTATATTTCTTTTGCCCATTGCCTTACATGCTAAACCGCTGGTGCACATTGGGATTGTCTATGATGGATGGGCGGAGCATGAGGTGGGCTACTTCGATGTGGTCCATCGGGAAATCACCGACCTTCTCGATGAAGAGTACGAAGTACGCTTCATCCCTTTTGCCGATGAGTGGAGTCTAGGTGGCTCCTATCGCACTTTGCAGCAAGCTCTTTGGGACTCCCGCGTTGATGTAGTGGTGACTCTTGGCCTCATGAGCACCTACCTGGTTACCCAGGTCAAAGAAATCCAAAGACCCGTCGTTATGGGCTATAATCTCAACTACTTTGTTCAACCGGGAAGCTCTGTAAGAGTCAAGCACAACCCCTTAGTCGCTTACTATGAGAGCCGTCTCGGTTTAGTTGGAGAAATTGAGGTCTTTTTGGACATCACCAAGGCAAAAAAAATCGCCTACATTGGGGACAAATCACTCATTGGCCTCTCAGATTTTCCAATATTGCGGGAAAAAATCGTGGCAAGCACAGAAAAAGCAGGGGCCATTCCTATTTTCATCCCGGTAAAGGGAGATAGTCGAGAAGCCTTAAAGGCTCTAGATGAGGAGCTTGTCGATGCAGTGGTGCTCCTGCCGACATGGCGGCTCACTTCCGAAGGGGTCGAAAAGCTTGTCGAGGGGGTCAATGCCCGCTACCTCCCTAGCTACTCGGTTTATGGAGAGGCAGAGGTAAAAGAGGGCGTCCTTATGACCCTTACCCCTCAGTCGGAGTTTGTTCGAGCTGGACGGCGGATTGCTCTCAATGTGCAGGAGCTTTTGACAAACGGCAACACGAGCGAGCTTGTCTTCAGCTTTTCTCGCGCCGAAGAGCTGATTATCAACGAGAAAACAGCCAAAGAGATCGGAATCGATTTTTCCTGGAATGTTCTTAGACAGGCCCACTTCATCGACCAGGTTCCCCCTGATCCTCTCGAGATGATGGGAATTTTGAAGACAACGACCCTCGCTGTAGAAAATAACCTCGATTTGCTTGCTGAAAACTATGTGGTGAAAAGTGGGCAGCAAGAGGTGGGACGGGCCTTTTCTGATCTTATGCCGCAGGTCAATTCGCGGGTGAAAGGACGGGTCATCGATACCAATACCGCTCGGGCGAACTTTGGCTTCGAACCAGAAAGGCTGATCCGGGGATCGATCCTTGTCGACCAGATGCTCTACGATGAGCGTCGGGTTTCCAACTACACCATTCAGAGGCGCACCCAAGAGGCGCGGGTTTATAACCGGGATGCGATCGAACTCGACATCATCCTCGACGCCAGCGTCTCCTACTTGCTCGTCTTACGAGCAAGTGCCGATATCAAGATCGCTGAGCAAAATATTGCCCTTTCGCGAGCAAATTTGAAGCGGGCTTATGAGCTGGTCGAATCAGGGCAAGCTCGCCTCTCGGAGGTCTACCGATGGGAAAGCGAGGTGGCCTCCAACGTCGACGCCTTAGTCTCTTTGGAGGCAACGCTGGAAAATTTGCAGACCGAATTTAATCGCTTGCTCAACCGCCCTTTGAACTCAAAAGTGGTCTTGGATAACATCTCTCCCTTTGATCCAAGCTTTACCTTCGACTTTGGACAGCTCACCCAATATGTCAACTCTCCGAAAACCTTCGAGAAATACAAGGAGTTTATGATCTGCTACTCCCGCGATAAATCTCCAGATGTAAAGCGGCTTGACATGGAAATTCTCGCTCAAGCGCGGAAACATACGGCGAAAAAGCGGGCGCTTTATCTCCCCGACTTTAATGCCTTTGGGGAATTTTCGAATAACATGTACCGCGGCGGCGCAGGAAATACCACTGCCCCTGGAGTCTCAAGTGGAAAAATGGAAACGGCAATTGGCATCGAGCTCACTTACCCCCTCTTTACCGGTGGGCGGCGACAAAGCGAAAAGAACCAGACCTTTTTTGATTTGCAAAAATTGCGAACCGAGCGGGCAGCCCTGGTTGAGCGGATCGACGAAGCGGTCATCCAAGCAATCGATAACATGAAGGCAAGCTACGAGGGGATTTTTCTGGCGCGCGATGCAGCAGAAGCGGCCGATAAAAACCTGGTCATCGTCACTAACTCTTACGAGCGGGGAGTGATCTCAATCGTGGACCTTCTCGACGCGCAAAATCAGGCAATCGTCTCCCGGCAAAATCATTCGAACGCCCTCTACGATTACTTGATCGATTTTATGGATTTTCAGCGAGCGGTTAGTCAGTTTAGCTTTACATTAAGCGAAGAGGAAAAAATGGAACTGAAAGAGCGGCTAATTGCCTTTTTGGAGGAAAAATAATGAGGTGGCTATGCTTACTTTTAGTTGCCGTGAGCTGCACCAAGCGTACTTTCCAAGAAGAGGAGATCCGCCCTGTCTTGACTGAAACAGTCGAGTACTATGAAGGAAATCCTCCCCTCATCTTCTCAGGATTTTCTAAAGCAAAACAATTCATCAATACGAGTTTTCGGGTAGGAGGAATGATCAACTTCTTGCCGATCAAGGTGGGAGATCGGTTGCAACCGGGAAGTGTCATTGCGCAGCTTGATCAGACAGATTTTTATCTCCGTTTGCAACGGGCAGAGGCTACTTTGGAAGAGTCGCAGGCAGAGTTCCGCCGCGCTTCCGCTCAATATAAACGGATCAAAACCCTTTATGAAAGTGAAAGCGCCTCTCGCGATGAACTTGATACGGCGCGGGCGGCGTTTGAGTCGGCTAAGGCCTTAGTGGAGCAATCGACGTCGGAGCTCGATCTAGCCCGCAAAGAGATGAGTTATACCACCCTTTACGCTGAACAAAATCAATGTGAAGTTTCGACCAAAGAGGTTGAGGTGAATGAAAACGTTGAGGCAGGGCAAACCATTGCGACGCTCACCTGCGGCTGCATCTTAGAGGTGGAGGTAGCAGTTCCCGAATCGGAAATTGCTAAGATCGAGAAGGGAAAAGAGGTCACGATCTATTTCAACACCCTCCCCGGGATCGCCTTTGCGGGACGGGTCGAAGAGGTGGGGGTTGCAGCTGTTGCTGGAGCGACCTTCCCCGTAACGATCACCCTTTTAGAGCCCGACGACCGTCTCCGCTCGGGGATGGCGGTGAAAGCGCTTATCCCACGCCCCGCCGAAGAGGGTCAGATGATCGTCGTTCCCTTAGAAGCGGTCGGAGAGGATAAAGAGGGGAATTTTGTCTACATCTTTGATAATGGAATCGCAAAAAAAAGAAAGGTCGAAATTGGAGATCTTCTCCCTGACGGCGTTGTCATTACATCGGGCCTTCAACCCAAAGAGGAGCTTATCATCGCGGGGCTTCGCTACCTTTACGATGGCAAAAAAGTCAAAAAGCTAGAGAACACAGAGGCCTTCAAGAAAAAAAGAACATGAACCTAACTGAAAAAGCGTGCCAAAAAAGGCAGTTTACCTACTTTTTGATTCTCCTTTTCTGTGTGGCAGGGATCTTTGCCTATTTCTCAATGTCGCGGGCCGAAGATCCAACCTATACCGTTCGGATCTGTGAGGTGACCACTCGGTGGGAGGGGGCCAGTCCCGAGCGGGTCGAGCAGCTTGTGACCGACAAAATCGAAAAGCATATCCAGTCGATCTCTGAGGTTGACTACATCGAAAGTGAGTCGAAAACAGGACTGTCAGTCATCAAGGTGCATGTTCTCGACCAATATAAAAACATGCGTCCCATTTGGGATGAGGTGCGGCGAAAAGTAGAAGATGCAGAGTTAGAGCTTCCCGAGTCGGCAAAAAAGCCCTATGTAAACGATGACTATGGCGACGTGTATGGAATCGTTGCGGCGATCGTTTGGGATGGGTTTCGGTATGCTGAGATCGAAAACATCGCCGACGATTTACGCAATGAGCTTCTTGAGATCCACGACGTTGCTAAGGTAAAGCTTTTTGGCCTCCAAGAAGAGCAGATTTTTATCGACTATAGCAACGACAAACTCCGGGAGCTCGGCCTTTCTTCCGAACAGCTCGAGTATATGCTCAAAGAACGGAACATTGTGAAGTCAGGAGGCATTCTCTACGGCTTTAAAGAGCAAATTGCGATCGAGCCAACCGGAAACTATGTCGATGTGGCCGATATCCGCAATACCTTAATCCCCATTCCTGAAACCCATCAAGTTCTCCGCCTCGAAGATATCGCCGAGGTATATCGGGGCTATGTCCATCCCCCGACGTCTCTTATGCGGACCAATGGCTATCCTAGCATTGGGGTGGCGGTTTCTCTGCGCGAAGGGGGCGATGTCCTCGAGATGGGAGAAGAGGTAATCGCCCTTTTCAAGCGATACCGTGCCGAGTATCCAATTGGGATCGAGTTTGATGAGGTGGCCTATCAGCCCCGCCGCGTCATCATTAAGATCAACGAGTTTGTTGTCAACCTCATCGAAGCAATCTTTGTTGTTTGCGCCGTTATGTTCCTCTTTTTAGGACTTCGAACGGGGGTGATTGTGGCGAGCCTTATTCCCACCGTTATCCTCATTACTTTTATGACGATGTCCACCTTTGATATTGGTCTCAACCAAATCACCCTTGCTTCTCTCATCATTGCTCTTGGGATGCTTGTCGATAATGCCATTGTGATGTCAGAAAGCATCTTGGTCCAGATGCAAAAAGAGGGAAAAAAGGCGCTTGATGCGGCGATCTACTCAGCCAAAGAGCTTCGCGTTCCTCTTCTCATTGCCTCTCTCACCACCTGCGCCGCTTTTCTCCCTTTTTATCTTGCCGAGTCGGGAACAGGGGAGTATGTCGGGGAGCTTTTCCTCGTCGTATCGATGACCCTCATCTTCTCTTGGTGCGTCTCCCTTACCCTTATCCCTCTCCTCTGCATTGCCCTCATCAAAGTGCGCGGCAAAAAAGAAGAAGAAAAACCAAAACAAGAGGGAAGGATTTACAAGGGATACCGCCGTTTTCTCTACACCATCTTAAGAAAGCGGCTCCTCGTTGTGGGGACGATGGCAGCTCTTTTTGTTTTTGTCCTCTACCTCGACCAGTTTGTTCCTAAAATCTTCTACCCAGCAAGTAGTACTCCGATGTTCACCGCCGAAATCGAGCTTCCCGTCGGCTCCTCGATCTGGAGAACCGATGCAACGATCGCCGAGATGGAGACTTTCATTAAGGAGAACCTTATGGCGACCGAGGACCATCCCGAGGGAATTACCTCATGGGCGAGCTTTATCGGGACCGGGGGACCCCGCTACCGTCTCCAGCACGACCCTGAACCTCCCAATCCCCACTACTCCTTTTCTTTGTTCAATGTCACTTCCCGCAAAGCAATTGCTCCCATCATCCGAAAGCTCGACCACTACCTCTTCGAAAACTTTCCCGACGTGAAAGCAAAAGTGCGCGCCCTTGAAGAAGGGACGCCGGTCAGCAACCCTATCGAAGTGCGGGTTTCAGGAAAAGATCTCGAAACGCTCAATGAAATTGAAGATCAAGTGAAGGAAAAGCTTTATGAGATTCAGGGGACACGGAATATCGATGATGACTGGGGGATGAAAGGGAAAAAGATTGTGGTTATTGTCGACGAAGCGCGCGCCCGTCGCGCCGGCATTACCAATGCCGACATTGCCTACTCCCTCGAATCGGCGATCAACGGCGTTGTCCTCACCGAGTTTCGAGAAGATGATGACCTGATTCCGATGGTCCTCCGCTCAGTCATCGCCAAAGATCTCGACCTCATCGGCACCGAAGCTTTTAATGTTTTTTCCCAATCAAGTGGGGAGTCGGTTCCCCTCCTCCAAGTTGCAAATATTTTTCTCGAGTGGGAGCCCCCTATCATCTTCCGTCGCAATCGGCTGAAAACGATTACCGTTATGTCCTCTCTTGATGAAGGATTTACTGCCCATGAAATAGATCAACAGCTTATCCCTTGGCTTGAAAAGACAAGTAAAACATGGCCCATCGGCTACAAGTGGGAGCTTGGAGGAGAAAATGAAGAATCGGGAAAAGCAAAAGAGTCGATTTTTGACAAATTGCCTCTTGCAGCCCTTGCTATTTTTATCCTCCTTATGGCTCAATTTAACTCGGTTGGACGGGTTTCGATCATCCTCCTCACGATCCCCCTTTCAATTATTGGGGTGACCTTTGGTCTGCTGATTACCGACTCCTACTTTGGGATCATGACGATTTTAGGGCTGATTTCCCTTGCGGGGATTGTGATTAACAATGCCGTGGTCCTCCTCGACCGGATCCGGATCGAAAGAGAGGAAAATGGGCTAGATCCTCAAAAAGCAATCGTTGCCGCTGCAGTGAAACGGTTCCGCCCCATCCTCCTCACGACGATCACCACCGCCTCAAGTCTGATCCCCCTTTGGATCGGGGGTGGCCCCCTTTGGGAGCCGATGGCGATTACCATTATCTTTGGCCTCCTCGTCGGAACGGTCCTCACCCTCGGTGTCGTTCCCGTTCTCTATTCCCTCTTCTACAAAATCAGCTATAAGGAGGTCCCTTATGAAGATCTTGAAAAATGACTCGCCTACTCCGCAGGAGCCTCGTTAATCTGGATGACAAGGACGGTTACGTTGTCCCTACTTCCTCGCTCATTAAGAGCTGTATTCACAAGTACCTCTGCAATCGCTGCGGATCCATCGTTTTGATGCTCTGCCACCTTCTGAGCGATAAGGTTTTCCTCAACGTAGTCTTTTAGGCCATCACAAGCAAGGGCCAGAGTATCACCAGGGAAAAGCTTGCTTTTGGTAATCTTTGATTTGCGACTCATGACATCAAAAGCACCAGGTTTCATCCATTTTTTTATGTTGTCATAAGTATACTTGCCTGGGTAGCTGAGGCAGAAAAGTGTAGTTGCGTCGACAATCTCACGATCTCCGATTGCGCGGCTCACATTAACACTCGTGCCTCTTATTGCGGTTTGAGGAAAGTAAAGCTTTCCAGCCCCAGCTCCTAACTCGATGGTGTAACCGATCTTTTTTTCAACCCTTTCCCGATCTTTTTCACTTTCCCAATCGCGGACACAAGATAGGGGAATCGACTTCATGTCCCCTTTGACTTCTCGATAGATATTCCCTTCTGAGTCTCCCAAGGTAGCTGTATAAACAGTCCCGGTTGCTTTCTCGATATAGGAGACAACAGCCGTTGAGCCCCCCTCGAGCTTTTCATGATTCACTTTTTCGTGAACTAACTCAAAAACTTCTTCCAAAGCATCTTTAGGGTTACCCTTCGCTTCTAATTGCTCTTTAAAAATAGCCTCAATATTGTTCGCTGCAAGCTGAGCGACCTTTTCCCCACCATGACCATCGAAAACGCCCGCTAAGATATAGTCCCCGCAATCTTTATAGAAATGGGCATCCTCCATCGAACTCCTTACCCCTTGAGCCTCGTAGAAACCATGAGAACCTTGAATAGGTTGAGGGTCTTCGGCAGTTTCTTCTGAAAGATGGAATACATCGGTTGAGCAATTTTTTAAAGCATCGTTAAGCGCCTTTGCTTCAGCTAAATGCTTTTCAGCATGTTGAAAGAAGGCGACTACTTTATACGTTCCGCCACGAGGGTCTCTATCTTTTTCTAATAAATGTTCGTTCAGAGAGTCGATCAGATCTGTTTCCGATAGGTCTACATCTTGCCCAGTATGCCCTTTGATTTCGGCTTGTATTTGAGGTTTTAATTGGGCTAGATGTTCCTCTATGGCCTCAATAGACGAAGCCAACTGAGTAGTGGACTGATTATTAGAAGAAAAGGTCTCTTTTCTAAGTTCAGATACCATCTGGGGTATTAGCCATTCTATCCGACCTGCACAAGTGGCGGCAGCTCCTAGCCTTTCTAAGTATTGTTGCTTAAATGCTGCTTTTCTTTTCTGTTCTGAAACGCGGGCCTCGTTAAACGCCTTCTCCAGATTAGATTTTTTCGGATCATTAGAGCTGGAGCCATCACTGGAAGAAGCAGCTTGAGGGGATTGCTCTTCTGAAGCCTTTTTAATATAGTGAGAGGCCACTCCGTTTTTTCTGAGATTATCTAAAGTCGTTAGAGTAAATAGATTTTGATTCTCTTTAAACAAGGATTCCAAATGATTTAGTGCTTCCGTTGTTTTAGCGTCTTCACTACCTGTTTTTTGGAAGAATAGCTGCATAGAGGTTTTGAGTTTCAAAGCTGTCAGGTCGTCGCGTAACGTATTCAGAGCATTACATAAGTTGACCCGATCTTTATAAGACTCACTCATTGCTTTCCGCATAGGCCTAATATGGCGAAAGAAAACAACCAATGTAGCGGAAGATGCTCCGATAGCGGCTGTACCAGCATGAGCTAAATAGGGCTTTGCATTGAAGAGCTCCCTTATTGAACGAAAACTAAAGTTGAGACGCATTTTTTCCACCTTGTTTTTTTTTATGAAAATCAGCCAGAATTGTACCAATTATTTTTATTTAGAGCAAGCTAAGATCTATATTTCAACACACTTGTTTTTAATAGCTTAAGAAAAACCTATAAATAATTATTCGATTCGTGCTACATTAAGTATAGGGATACGTCTCTAGGGGATTGCAGCTCTAAAAGAGAACTTGTTCTCATAACTTGCTCAAAGCAAGTATTTTTAGAGCAACTCTAGTCATCATGCCTCTTATAGAGGCGAAAGGTACGATTGAGGCCATTACAGTCTCTCTGCCTGGACTTTGCTAGAGGATCAATACAATTTCTGGACCTCCAATGCGACTGTGTTGCTTCCTAGGGTTTATACCCTAGTTAGCCTCAGAAGCTTGGAGGTTTTTTTTTGCAAGGGCTCAGGGTTGAAGCTTAGCAATGAAGACAGCGACGTTACTATTGGAATTGGTCGCAAGGGCTGTTTCGACTAAAGCTGCGGCAATCTCTGCTGGAGAAAAGCTTTTGCTATTGAGAAGATAGACTGCATTTGCAACAGAGTTCGATGAGGCAACCTCCCACAGTCCCCTAGTGGCGGTCACAATCCATTCGATCTTTTCCACGGGAACTTGGGTGACGTCAGGATCAGAAGATATTTTTTCGACCAATTGATCGCCAATGGAACGGGTTACCCAAAGCTTTCCCCAAGAAGTCTCTATAGGGATATCACGGGTGTGATCTACAGTTAGCCGGGTGACCTTCTCTCCAGAAATCGTGATGCTCCGAGATGTCCCCACATGGACCGTGTGGAGAGACTTACCTCTAAAGAGATGGATGGTGGCGCTTGTTCCCCCAAGGGAGTTAGGATGCTTTTTAGAAAAACCTTCATGGAGCTTTGTCGTTAATTGATTCGGGATGGTTGTTTTTAAGACTTTCTCAAGGTGGGTTTGAGCATAGAGAGCCGCCTTTTCATCACCATGGCCGCCAAAGAGGGCAAAGCCATGATCAAAGGTCACTACTCGACCGTTGCGTATGCTGGCAAAGCCAAAGGTGCAGTCGGCATATTTGCCGCTCTTTCCTTTTAAGAAGAGATCTTTTGTGGATTGAGGAAGTTTTTCATCGAAATGAGGGGTGGGCTGCTCGTTTTCTAGCTGACGCCTGGCTAGATCTGAAACCGAATTCGTAATCATCTTGCCTTCCCGGTTTTTAAAAAGGTTACCTGGAGGAAAGGTTTTTATGCAAGTTTTTTTCGTAAATTGGCAAAAAACTGGAGCCGTTTTTCCATCTCCCGCTCAAAACCGCGAGTCACCGGCTTATAGAAAGAGGGACGCTCCATTCCCTTGGGAAAATAGTTTTGCCCAGAAAAAGCATGGGGAAGATTGTGATCATATTGGTAATCTTGGCCGTACCCTTCTTTTTTCATCAGCTTGGTAGGAGCATTGAGGATCGTCTTGGGAGGATCGAGGTGGGAGGTCTCGGCAGCAAGCTTGCGCGCTTTTTTGTAGGCAACATAGGTGGCGTTACTCTTGGGAGCAAGGGCGAGATAAAGAAGAGCTTGGGCAAGGGCAAGTTCTCCCTCAGGAGAGCCAAGCCGCTCGTAGGTCTCCCAAGCGGTGAGGGTGATTTTTAACGCTTCGGGGTCGGCAAGGGCGATATCTTCAACGGCCATCCGCATCATCCGACGGGCCAGATAGTGGGGATCTTCTCCTCCTTCGAGCATCCGGGCAAAGTAGTAGAGTGCGGCGTCGGGATCGGAGCCGCGAACCGCTTTATGAAGGGCAGAGATAAGATTAAAGTGACCGTCGTCATGCCGATCGTAGGTAGCGGGTTTTTTCTGGGCAAGGGCATAGAGAGTGTTGCGATCGATCTCTCCCTCTTCGAGGGTCTCCAAAGTGTTGAGGAGGTGGCGCCCATCTCCTTGAGAAAGAGCAATAAGAGCTTTTCTAGCATCGGGGGTGAGGTTCACCTTTTTCGAGGAGGTTTCAAAGCGGGTGATGATCTTTTCAAGGGCCTCTTCGGAAAGGTGCTCAAGGGTGAGGACACGGAGACGGGAAAGGAGGGCGTTATTGATCGTGAAAGAAGGGTTTTCGGTCGTGGCACCGATAAGGATGATCGACCCATCTTCAATGCAGGGGAGGAAGATGTCTTGTTGCGCTTTATTGAGACGGTGGACTTCGTCAACAAAAAGGATCGGTTGTCCAGCGAAAAGGGGACGGGATTTTGCTTCTTGAATCGCTTTTTTGATGTCAGCAACACCGTTCATCACCCCGGTAAAGGGGACGAAGGGGCGGTCAAAGGCCTTGGCATAGAGACGAGCAATGGTTGTTTTTCCACATCCGGGCGGTCCCCAAAGGAGGATCGAGAGGGGCTTTCCCTTTTCGATGATTTTGGAAAGAAGCTCCACCAAGGAACCTTGGCCAACGACCTCATCAAAGGAGCGGGGTCTAAGCTGTTCTGCTAGAGGGAGGTTCACTCTTCAAGAACCCAGGAAGGTTTGCGAAATTGGTAAAGAATCAGGGGAATGGCGACCATAATAGCGAGGCCAGTGGCTAGAAGGGTGACATATTTGAGTAGGGAGCCGGTGTCAAGAACGGTCGGTGGGACAAAACCGATAAAGATCGCAAAGAGAGAAGCAAAAATTCCAATACTTGCGACAAGCCAGATCCCTTTATGAGGATGAGGAATCTTATAAACCCGCGGGATGTGGGGGTGGGTGTAGCGGAGGCGGATCGCGGCGATAAACATAAAGACATACATGATGAGGTACATCTGGGCGGAAAGGGCAGTTAAGATCCAATAGGCAGTACTGACGGTTGGAGTGTAGAGGATGATAAATGCTGCAACGGTGACGATAATGGCCTGAAAAAGGAGCAAGTGGGTGGGCATCCCATGCTTATTAAGGTTTTGGAAGAAGGGGGGAAGATTGCCATGAATAGAGGTGGTGTGGAGCGCCTTGACAGGTCCCATGATCCAAGAATTCACTTCAGCCACAGCTCCAAGGACGAGGAGGGCTGCTAAAAAGGGGAGAATCCAGGAAAGACCATAACTCCCTAGATAAATCTTCATCGCATCAATAAGTCCTGCAACGAGGCTAATTTTTGCTTTTGGCACAATAATCGCAACTGAAAGTGCTCCAAGCATCACTAAGGCAAAGGTAATGATCGCTGCAGAGATAATGGCGCGGGGGAAGTTTTTCTGAGGATCTTTGACCTCTCCTGCATAACCCGCAGTTACCTCAAGCCCTGAAAAGGAGAGGAAAAGGCCTGCGAGGAAGACAAAACTTCCTAAATGGCTAAAATCAGGAAGGAGTTTGTCTGCTTCAAAGGGGATTTCAATGGGACGGCCCAGCCCTAGCCAGGTAATAGCAAGCCCAATAATAAAGATGCCGGGGATAATGGTTCCTGCAATGACACCAATCGTACTGACGCGGGTGGAGGTTTCGATGCCAAAGTAGTTGAGAATAGTCATTCCCCAAAAGATAATCAAAACAATCGAAAGGATAAAGATCTTATTACTAGCGAGCTCAGGATTAATAATGTAGGCAAGTGTTGCGGCAACAAAGGAGAGAATCGCCGGGTACCAAGTGACGTTGTGGACCCACTGCATCCAAATGGCAAAAAAGCCCCACCGGTCTCCCATCGCTTCGCGAACCCAAACGTAGATGCCTCCTGACTTGGTCCAGCCCGTCGCAAGCTCTGCTGAGACAAGGGCGCAAGGGAGCAGAAAAAGGGCGGCGACGACGAGGAAGAAAAAGATCACTGTATAACCTAGCTCGGCGAGCAAGGGAAGGTTTCTAAGGCTTGCCATGATCGAAACGTTGAGCATCGTCAAGACAAAAACGGGGATGACCCGTTTGGTGCTAGGGGCACTTATCACTCTATCGCGTCCTTATTGTTGCTTAGCCAGTCGATAATTGCCTGCGCTTCATAAAGGGGTTTGCCATCGATAAAGAGGCAGGGGGTTTGGCTGTTTCCCCCGAGGTGGAGGAGCTCTTCGGCTGCTTTTGGATCCTCCTCGATGTTTTTTAAGGGGATTTCTTGCCCCTTTTCTTTAAGGAAATCAAGCACTTTTTGGCTGTAGGGACAGGCAGGCTTGTAGTAGAGAATTAAAATACCCATGGAATCACTTTTTACATGCAATCTAAAACCCTAACACATATAATTTTTCAGAGATAAAGTAAAGGAAAATCATGTTTAGTACCGACGAGCTCACAATGATTTATGGGGAGAGGATCCTCTTCCGCGGGGTGACCCTTCACTTTAGTGGACGTAGACGGTATGGCCTTGTTGGTGCTAATGGAGCAGGAAAGACCACCTTCCTCAAAGTCTTAAAAGGAACGGTAGAACCGAGCGGTGGAACGGTCAATATCCCTAAGGACGCCCAAGTAGGAATGCTCGACCAAGACTATTCTCCCTTTGAAAAGGTTCCGGTTCTCGACTTAGTCATGATGGGAGATCAAAGGCTATGGACCCTTCTTAAAAAAAAAGAAGAACTCCTTGCCCAAGAAAAAGTAGAACCTGAAATGCTTGGTGAAATCGAAGAAGAGCTCAACCTAAAAGGGGGTTACCGGGCCCATGCAAAGGGAGCGCAACTCCTCAGCGGTCTTGGTATTCTCCCCGAAAAACAAAAGTTTCCCCTTAGTGCCTTATCTGGAGGGTACAAACTCCGAGTCCTTTTAGCGCAGGTTCTCTTCACTCAGCCCGAGATTCTCCTCCTTGACGAGCCAACCAATTACCTTGACCTCTTTTCTATCCGGTGGCTCGAGCGTTACCTCATCGACTACCCCGGAACGGTGATTTTAAGCTCCCATGATCGCCTTTTTTTAAACCAAGTATGCCAAGAGATCATTGATATCGATTACGGGGAAATGCGCCGCTATGTGGGCAATTTCGACCATTTTATCCAAGAAAAAGAGAAAAATGTCCTTGTTAAGGAAGCGGAGCTCAAATCTCTTTCCAAGCGAAAGAAGGAGATCCAACGCTTTATCGATCGGTTTAAGGCAAAAGCGTCCAAAGCGCGCCAAGCCTCTTCCCGCGAAAGGATGATCGAAAAGCTCGAAGAAGAAGAAAAAGGGCATCTCCTCCTCCCTTCCTCTCGACAATACCCCCACTTTCACTTTTCATCCATCCGCCCTCCTGCCCAAAGGGCGCTAAGAGTCAAAGAGATCTCCAAATCCTTTGGAAAACACGCAGTCTTAAACAAAATCTCCTTTGAGGTGGGCCGTTTTGAAAAGGTGGCCCTAGTCGGCCCTAATGGAATCGGAAAATCGACCTTATTGGAGATCATAACCGACCATGTAAAAGAAGATGAAGGGAATTGTCTTTGGGGTTCCCATGCTCGCTACGGTTACTTTCCCCAAAATTTTCGCCACCTTCTTCAAATGGAGGAAACTCTATACAACTGGCTTTCTAGGGTTTCGAAAGAAATTCCCGAACAAAAGCTCCGACAAACCCTGGGTAAAATGCTTTTTGATGAACAGGCTATTCGGAAAAAAGTGGGAGCGCTTAGCGGTGGCGAAGGAGCCCGCCTTGTTTTTGCTCATTTGATGCTTGCCGAGCACAACTGTTTGGTGTTAGATGAACCGACCAACCACCTCGATATGGAAAGTGTCGAAGCGCTCATCGCCGCTCTTAAAGAATATCCCGGCACTTTAATCGTGGTCAGCCATAACCGCTACTTTATTTCGAAGATTGCCGAGAGGATTATTGAGTTAACTCCCCATGGAGTTACCGATTTTCAGGGGGGATATGAGGAGTTTGTGCGGGAGCACGAAAGAGATTATCTCAAAGAAGAGGTGAAAGAGAAAAAACAAAACTACCACGAGAAAAAAGCGGATCGAAAAGAGCGAAATCGACTGAAACGGGAAATTGAACGACTCGAAAAAGAAACTGCAAAAACAGAAAGTGAAATCGAAACGATAAATAAGGTCTTAGCAACCCCTGGATTTTATGAAAACACTCCTCCAATTAAGCAGCAAGAGCTGATTAATCAAAGAGATAGACTCGAAAAAAAGAGGGAAAAAGACCTAAACCAATGGGAAATAAAAATAGAAGAGCTTGATAGCAATTAATAACAATCTTAATAACAACAGCTTACAAACTTTAAAAATTTACAAACATCTCAACTTTATAAAGTTACAAAATAATTGCTTTTTCGTAAAAATTGAACTGTTTTTTGGTTTTTTTACTAAATTTTCAATTGTTTTGAAATTTTTTTTCAAATTTTTTTGGTTTTTAAAAGTAGGTTGAGAATACACTCTGAACCTTATTTTAAAAACCGAATTTATTTAATTTAATTATAAAGTGAAAAACTTTTTTATTTTTTATTACAAAAAATGTATATTAAAGTTTGTAGGACAAAGAAAGGTGGTTATAGCGATTTCGCAAACTACCCGAAAAAAGTGAGAATTCCAATTTTTAAGGAGCATTAAACATGCCAGTTAAAAGAAGAAGAAAAAAAGCAGCCGCTTCTAAGAAGACGACTCGAAGAAAAGCTGCTAAAAAAGCGCCAGCTAAAAGAAAAACAGCTAAGCGCAAGACCGCTAAGAGAAAAACAGCTAAGCGTAAGACTGCTAAGAAAAAAACAGCTAAGCGCAAAACTACTAAAAGAAAAACAGCTAAGCGCAAGACTGCTAAGCGTAAGACTGCTAAGAGAAAGACAGCTAAAAAAGCTGCTAAGAAGACAACTCGACGCAGAAAGCGCAAAACTGTAGCTAAAACAGCAGAGGCAAAGCCTCCTGTTCGCAGACGACGAAGAAGAAAAACTACTGCTAAGAAGAAGTAGTTTAAGGCTTTGTAGTCTCCTGATTAGATCGAACGGACCTTCGTGTCCGTTCGATTTTTTTATGTGAAAACTCCTTTCATAACGATTTCGCTTAAGGGTTTGCGCATCGACGGAGCCTCTTTTTCTTGTGCCTCAGCGGGAAGAGCTTCCTTCTTTCCTTTCTTGCCGATCGCAATCATCGCTTCCACCTGATAGTCATCAGGAACCCGACACACTTCTTTAGCTTTTTCATAATCAAAGCCTTGCATTCCATGGGTGACAAGCCCTCTGGCCGACCCCTCTAGAGCTAAGTTTTGCCAAGCTGCTCCCGTATCAAAGCTGTGGGTAACGGAAGGTTTTCCATTATGTTCGAAAACTTTGTGGGAAATAACAAGAACTAAAACAGCACTTTTGTTTGCCCATGATTGGTTAAAGGGGACGAGGAGCTCAAATAAAGCCTTCCAGTGATCTGTTTCCCGTTTTCCATAAATAAACCGCCACGGCTGTCCATTATACGAGGAAGGAGCCCATCTGGCCGCCTCGAATAAAGGAAGCAACTCTTCATCGGTCAGAGTCTCTCCTGACATGGCGCGGGGAGACCACCGGTTCAAGATCAGGGGCTCTATCGGATATTCAGACTGTCTCATGGGTAAACCTCTTAATAATTTTATCGATGAGAAGATGGGTGGCGCTGGCAACCATTATTCCTAGAGCGGCGGCGCCAAAAACGTCGCTTAAATAGTGTTTAAGAAGAAGGACACGGCTTAGGGAAAAAAGGAGAGCCAGAGAAAAGAAGCGGAGGGAAAAGCGGGGGAATAACAGGGAAAGGGAGGTTGCAAGGGCAAAGGCTGTTGCGCTGTGTCCCGAGGGGAAAGAATGGTAGTAGCCGCTCCATTTTATTCCATAAAAGCCGTAGATTCCCTTTTTGAAGAAGATATCGGGGCGAGCTCGTCCAGCCAAGATTTTGATCACCCGAACGGCTCCAGCAACCATCCCTTGCGCTAGGGTAATTTTAAAAAGGGGGAGGGACCACCTCTTTTTTTGAAGACCCATATAGAGAAAAAGACCACCCCAAAGGGCCAAATGGAGGGGAGGAAAAATGAGGAGAGTGAATGTTTTCATAAGGGGATGCCACTTCTCAGGTAGAGAAAGGAAGTGGGTATCGATAAAAAAGTAGGCGATCAGGGCAAGAAAAAAGAAAAAAAGGGCTTTTCGAAAAGAAGATTGAAGATTAAGGTGGGCCATAGCACACGTTTTAACAAGATTAGTGATTCAAGACAAGAGGTAGAAAGTGAAAATAGGGGTGATTGGATGTGGCGTTATGGGAAGTGCAATGGCGCGGATCATGACAAAGGGGCACGAAGTAGCCCTTTATAGCAAGAGTTCCATAACCGATTTAGCAAAAGAGATAGGGGCCAAAGCGTCCACCTCTCTCAAGGAGATTGCAGAGCACTCGGAGGCGATTGTTTTAGCCGTTAAACCCCATGGACTTGAAGAGGTTGCTGAAGAACTCGAACCACTGATGAAACAAGAGACCCTTCTTTTAAGCGTTCTTGGGGGAGTTTCGCTTGCCAAGCTGCAGAGTCATTTCTCCAAGGGGGTCCTTTTCCGTGTCATGCCAAACCTCCCCCTCCTTTGCGGTAAGGGGATGATTGGTGTTGCAGAAGACCCACAGATTGCCAAAGAAGCTGAGGAAAAGGTGAACCAAGTCCTAGCGGGGATGGGAACCGTCGTGTGGCTAAAAGAAGAGCTCATGAACCCCTTTACAGCGCTCACCGGTTGCAATCCAGCCTTTATTTATCTGATCATTGAGGCGATGGTAGAGGCGGGGATTAGCATGGGGATTAAACAGCCACTTGCAGAGGACTATGTTCTAAAGACGATGGAGGGTGCAGTGGCACTACTTCGGGATCAAAAAGAGAGCCTGCAGTCTCTTCGTTGGAAGATTGCGTCGCCTGGTGGGTCGACGATTGCCGGTTTGCAGGAACTTGAGAAACAAGGAATTCGGTATGGGCTGATTCGAGCGCTCGAGCGAGCAAACGAAAAGTCTCATCAGGGGGAGCTTCTGGAGGAGTAAAGATCCGGTTCCGGATAAACTCGGGAATGAAGTATTTGGGACTAAGGGACCAACCTCGTGTCTCGAGCATCCCATTAAAGACACCCATTCGGGCAAAGGAAAAGGTTGCGGCAATGAGGGCGAATAGATAGGGGATGCTTGGAGGGAGAGCCACTGCAACGCAAACAAGCCCCACTGTGGCAGCGATCATCGCAATAACCCCCATAGTATGGGCAAGTTGCTTCTTTTTTGCCTGAGCATGGATATCGTCAGATAGGCGGAGCCCCTCCTTGATAGCCTCTTTTCTCAAGCCATGATCTAGCCCATAAAGGATGGGGAGAACCTTTTCATTGGCTTCACGAACCATCCAAGGGCGGAGGCGGCGAGCAAGCCATTTTTTCTTGATTCCAAGCTGGATGCTGAGCTGTTCTTTATTCTCCGCTCCAATTTCCCTAACTTCTTCTGCGCTAAGCTCTAGATAGTTGGTTTGAAGTTTCCCAAGATCTTTCTTAAGAAGCCTCTCTGCGATCTTTTCAAGCTCTTCTTCATTCTCCGTTATAATCTCATTGGCACGTAAGGGATACTCATCAAGGAACTGCTTCATTTTGCTAAAGACCGGTTCAGTCCGATTTTCAGCAAGCCACTTAATGGCAGCGGGGGCATGCACAGGGTCGTAATCACCAATCATGTAGCGGAGATGAGAGAGAACTTTGAAATCGTACTCTTGAGTGAACTTTCTTTGTTCATTGAAAAGCCAAGCATCGACAGCCCCCTCGGCGATACAAAGACCTGCTCCTATATAGCTAGGGATGATCGAAATAGCAGGGGCTATTTTAGAAATCATTCCAAGGGAAGGCAAATAGAGGAGAATATTGCCAATCCCTTGGACGATACGGGGAGAAATCATGAGTAGGCGAGCCGATGTTAAACTCAGCTCTTCTCTATCTCCATGGGCCATGGCTGTAAAAAAAGATTTAACAGCCTCATGGATAAGGGTCATAATAAATAGAGGATTTGCATGGAAAGGGACAGAGCGCCATTGATAAGTTTTCTTGGCCACCTCGCTCGCCTGTTCTCGAAATCCCCCGAAGTCAACTCTGTTCATAACTATTATCGTTTGTTAATTATATTATCGACTAATTATATCACTTTTAGACACTTTACTTAAACAAGTAAAAGCAAACACTATAATATTAAATTTTTTAGTTGCCTCGTTTTGATAAAATTGCTACAATCTGGCATATGAATAAAATTTTAATTTTTCTTTTCGCCGCTGCCTCCCTCTTTGCTGACTATCAGGCTAAAGATTTTTCTTACCTACTGGGGAAGGTTCCAGGGCTTGATGATGCCCTTCTCAAGATGCATTTTACCCTCTATCGAGGATATGTGAAAAATACCAACGCCCTTCAAAAAGCCCTAGAAGAAATGGGAAAAAAAGGGGAAGATCGGACTGTCGCTTACGGGGCGCTAAAACGTCGTTTTGCCTGGGAGTTTGATGGGATGGTCCTCCACCAATACTATTTTGAAAATCTAGGGGCAAAACCTCTTTCTAAAAAAAGCCCTCTTTTCAAGAAAATTGTCTCCGATTTTGGCTCCTTTGAGGCCTGGCAGAAAAACTTTGTCTCTACCGGGATGATCCGAGGAGTTGGGTGGGTGATCCTCTATCAAGACCCCATTGATGGGCTTTTCTGCAACATCTGGGTCGATGAGCACAATATCAACCACATTCCAGGGGGCAAACCCCTCCTCATCATGGATGTCTGGGAGCATGCCTATATCACCGAATATGGTCTCAATCGGCTAGGGTACATCCAGACCTTTCTTAAGAATATCAACTGGGATATCGTTGAGAAACGGTTTTCTGAGTAGCCCCCTGCACTCATCTGTCTTATTATAAATAACTTAACGTATTAAAACCAATTTAATTCAATTGAAATAAATTAAAAAAAGTGTTATAATTAGTTTATAAAAGAAAGGGGGCTTCTAAAATGATCACACTTGCTGTATATACACATCGTTCTTCAGACGATAGCCAACATCGACCTGCAAGTCGATGGGAACAGGTATCTAAAACCGCCAGATCAATCGCAAGCCATTGTTTTTCAGCAATTAAGGCTCCGTTTAGATGGGGAGGGGTTAGACGGGTGCAGGTCACGACCACTATACGAGAAAATGGCTCCGACCCTAAACTCTCCAAGAGCGCCTCCGACTTTATGAAAGCTGAGGGATTTCAATTTGGTAGACCTTTAGGTAGAGGGAAATTTTCAAAGGTTTATTGTGTGACAAAGGATAACAAGGCGTATGCCTTTAAGGAACTGATACCCAAAAAAATGGAAGAAAAATGGCGTGAAGTTGAAGGTGAGCGTGGAGAGTATTTAGGATTTCAGTTGCGGGGCAACTCAAACCTTTTACACATCGTTGGTTTTGTGATTATGGAAAATGGAAATTATCGGTATGTCACCGAGGAACAAGAGTGTCTTAGCGGGGGAGTGGTTATGGGAGTTCTTTCTGAATTTGTCCCCAATGCTCGGACCCTCAAAGAATTTATGGATAAAAATAGCTTAACAGAAAAGGAAATCCAAACCATCGGTCGGTGGGTTGGAGAGGGATTAGCCGCCATGCATAAGCGAGGCATCTACCACCGGGATATTAAGCCAGAAAACCTTCTTGTAGACACTAAAAACCTCAAGGTAGGTAAGATTATCGATAATGGTTTTGCAAGGCAAAAGATTGGGAGCAGTCAGCCAAACACCCGTTGTGGAGCGCTCGCGTTTATGGCCCCAGAAGTGATGAACAAAACAGGGCATACCGAGAAAGCCGATGCCTGGTCATTCGGAGTATTGCTTTACGAGATGCGCTACGGAAAACTTCCCTTCACAAACCCTGAAAAAGAGGTGCCTAAGTTTATTGCGAAAAAAAGAAAGATTAAGACAAAAGAAAACACCGCTTTTAAGGAGCTTATTAACAAGTTGATCTGCGCCGAGTCTGAAAGATTAACAGTAGAAGAAGCTTTAAAGCACAGGTTTTTTACCGGGAAGGCGGCGTAATTGAAGAATAAGAAAAATCAGCGCAGCGGTGGTGACGATTAGCATCATCCCAGCGGGAAAAAGGGTTTGAGCTAAAAGGAACCGGTAAGAGAAAAAGGCATCCAAAAGAAGCATCAAGATAAAAGAGCTATAGAGCCCCCACCTGCGGAAGGTGAGGGTTTTTACGCTTGAGAAAAGAAGGGCAAGGCCAAAAACTCCTCCTGCAAGTAGGGAGGGAAGACTTTTCTTTATCGCAAACCCCATCACTCCCCCAGCAAACACGAGAATCGAGTAGAGAAGAACGGTCACTCCAATCTTTCTAAAGATCTTTTTTTCCATAGAGCCCATTATACCACTCACCGGCCAAACAGCAAGAGAAATTTTTTTATATTGTTTTTTATTTATGAAATGTTAATAATGCCTAGTATTTACTGAATGCAGGAAAGGGATGTATACCGAATACTTTGGACCGATTGACCGAGAAAAGCAAACTGACTCTAACCATCTTTTAGAAGCTGCTGCACGTAAACTGCAGCAGGGAGGACTTGTCGCTTTTCCAACAGAAACGACGTATGGGCTGGGCGCCATTATCTTAAATGTGCCAGCGATTGAACGCCTTTTTGCCGCTAAGGGGCGTCCTGCAGATCGCTCACTTCCCGTTCAGGTGGCAAATCTCAATCAACTCAAATTCGTTGCAAAAGAGATCCCCTCTGAAGCCTTTGTTTTGGCAAAGCGATTTCTTCCCGGACCTCTTACCCTTGTTTTGAAAAAGCATCCGAATCTTTGCTCCAAGGTTACAGCAGGTAAAGAGACGGTGGCTGTCCGGATCCCATCCGATCCGATTGCCCTTCGCCTCATCGAGCTGACTGGGTGCCCCCTGGCCGTTCCTTCAGCAAACCAGTCGGGAAAGCCTAGCCCCACTAAAGCTACCCACGTTCTCGAAGATCTCAATGGTCTTATCGAAGGAATCGTCGATGGGGGAGAGACTGAGCATGGAATGGAGACAACCATCCTTTCTTTGGAAGATCCTATGAATCCTACCATTCTCCGGATAGGGGTCATTTCTCAAAAAGAGCTCGAGGGAGCGCTCGGACGCAAGGTGACTGTCCACCCAGCAGCCCTTCTCCTAGATCGGAGCCGCTCTTTTCCCCAGTTGCGCTCGACCGTTCGCCTTTTTGCCTCTTGGGAAGAGATGAAGATTTATCTTAAGCTTAGTGTTCCAAACAAGCGGCTCATCATGAGCGAAGAGGCTTCTTCCATCGATGGAGCAGACCATTTTAAGCTCACCACAAAGAGTTTTTATGAGGGGCTTCGCACGGCGAATCGTGATGGTTACGCAGAGGTTTTGGTTCTTTGCAGCCCAACTATCAAACAAAATGCTCTTCTGTTAAACCGTCTCAAACAGATTGCCAGCACTTAAATTTCTAGGGGTTAAAATTCCAAAGTTTTAGGGCATGCATCCCATGCTCATATCCTAAGATGGAAAGAGAAGCGGTCGACAGGATAAACTGCCTCCCATTTTCTATAGGAAGATTAAGATAGCAAGTTAAAAAAGCGCGGGAGAAATGGCCACTTGTAAAAAGGGCGATTTTCCCTTCGAGCCCTTCCAGCTTTTTAAGAAGACGTTTTCCTCTTTTGGCTACCGCTTCGGTCGTCTCTCCGCCAGGGGCACCATGGGTAAAAATGTTCCAACCGGGGACTGTCTTGTGGATTTCGGCGGTTGTTAGTCCCTCGTAGGCGCCATAGTTCCACTCTAGAAGATCATTATCGATTTGGGGCTCTAATCCGCAGATAAAACAGGTCTCCTTGGCTCGCTTTAGGGGACTTGAAAAGAGGTGGTCGAACGTGAGCTTTTCAATGTGTCTTCCTAAAGCAGCCGCTTCTCTCTCCCCCTTTTCGGTGAGGGGAATATCAGTCAGTCCCGTGTGTTTCCCATCTCGGGACCACTCGGTTTCACCATGGCGGATGAGATAAATCTCCCTTTCACTGGGCTTCTTCAAAATCTCCCCAATCGTTATCCAGCAAAATGGCATCGGAGAAAAGTCCTCTTAAGGTATCCATCGCACCCCCTCCAGAGCCTTTGGGATTGATCACCCCTTCGAGCATATTTTGGAGCCCCTCTTTGCTAAAGATATTGCGGAGAGTTTCCTGCATGACGATATTCATAATTTGAGAGGTGGGGATTCCTCCCTCGCTGCTAATATTTGTTAGCTCTAGACGTTTAATGGGGCGGAGTTTTCGGTTGGCCCGTCCCCCCGTTGTATAGGCAAGTTCGATCTGAAGATCGGTAATGACGAGTCTTCTAATCAAGACGGAGGTTGTCTCTTTTTTTGCCTCAGCCTCTTTCTTCTCCTCTTCCGCCGATTTGCTTATATTATTCATGATGGTGGTCCAATTTCCTTTGCGGCTGCGAGGGGAGTCAAACTCCAGACCGATATAGACATCATCCATTGTCATCTCATCAATAACGATGTTGTTATCGAAAAAGCGAGTAAGGGGAACACTCACATCTAATTCTGCAACGGAAAGGGCGCGTGGTGTTTTATCATAACCTTGGGGGTTGCCCACCCGTATACCATCGACCGAAAGGGAAGAAGAAGCGACGCCGATATCTGAAATAGTCACCGCCACCTGTGCTCGTTTAGAGAGCTTGTGAGAAACAATAGTGGGGAGCATGTTCCACAAAAGGACACCGACTAAGCAGGCGATGACAACGAGTCCAAAAAAGATAATGAGAAACTTTTTCATAGTCTATCCTGTTAAAAGTTTAGGGTTCCCCGCGCGGTCAGCCCTTGAAGGGCAACAAGGCCGGTATTTAGCCAAGTCTCTTTTGCTTGGTTTGCAGGAGCGCTGGTAGAGCGAAAAACCTCTTGGAGGTTGGTCCAGATGTTCATTTCATACCCAGCAAAAACCTCAAAGCGCCACTTGTTAAAGCTCCGCTGATAGGAGGGACCGAGGAGGAATTGGGTGGTGAACGCAACCCGGTAGTCGTTGTAGCGAGCATCTCGCACTGGAACTAGTGGGTTATCTCCTGCTTGGGAGGGGGTATTTACTGTCTGTTTTGCATGGTTCTTATAGTGGCCGATGACAAGAGCGGTTGTAAATTTTCCCGTTGTGTAGAAATGGCTTCCCCAAAACCAATCGAAGCTAAGCCCTGTGCGGAAGCCAAATCCCCAATACTTCCACCGGTTAGTGATCGAAGTGGCACTTGTCCCTGCATCGAAATAGCGGACCTTCCAATCTTGGTGGATCCAAACGCCGCTCAAAGCCCCTAGGAGTTTAAGGCGGAGATGGGGGTTGTCGGCGATGTGAAAAACCCGGTGGGCGATCAAATCGGCCGTTTTGTAATGGAGGTGGATCCGACTCGTTGCATGATCAATCGGATTAGAGAAAATCTGAGGGAACGTTCCTGTTGTAAACTGGCCAGGGGAGGTCGACCGCTTGATCCGGTCAGACCCCTTAACGTGGATATAGCTCCACTCAAAGTCAGCTTCCCAAAAGTTAGGAGCGCGGTAGTAGCCGATTGAAAAACGGTAACCGGGATCAAAATCAAACTCGGCTCGCTCAAAATCCCCTTGAGCAAAAGAGTTTGTTGGTCCCCAAGCCGCCTTCTTCATCCGGATGGCGTAGTCGAGGGCTCCCTCGTTGACACTCCAGAAGAGAAACTCCCCATTGATCACTACCGCAGCATTATCTTTGTTGAAGAGATCTTGCTCCTCGGGAGGGACTGCGTGTGCGTAGATAAGCGCTGGCACAAAGGATAAAAAGAGAAGTTTCTTCCACATCGTTTTACCTATAAGTGAGTAAGGGGGTGAGTCTTTCTGAGATAAAGCTAAAGACTTCCTTACCATTGGTTTCGTTGGGGATAATCAGGTCGGCATAATGCTTGCTGGGGGCAATATGTTTTAAAAACATGGGGCGTACTGTTGCTAAATACTGCCGTTTGATATCGGGAAAAGAGCGTCCCCGTTCTTTTTGGTCTCGCTCAATCCGTCGACAAAGACAGATATCCATATCGGCATCGACAAAAAGCTTCATGTCACACATCGTGCGCGCCTTTTTAACAGCCAAAATCAAGGACCCTTCTAAAATAGTGACACTTTTCGGAGCAATTGTTATCGTTCTATTGGTCCGGCTGCTCACCGTAAAGTCATAGACTGGACACTCAATGGACTTTCCTCCTTTTAGAGCCTCTAAATGAGAACACAAAAGATCAAAGTCGATCGAGCTCGGGTCATCAAAGTTGACCCTTTTTCGCTCTTCTATCGTAAGATGGGAAAGGTCTTTGTAGTAGCTATCTTGACTGATGATAGCGACATCGCTCCCAAGCGTTTCTTTGAGCTTATGTGCGAGCGTTGTTTTGCCAGCCCCAGAGGCGCCTGCCACCCCAATGATGGTGGTGGAAGCGAAAAGGATGGGGGTAAAAAAGAGGCCTAAGACAAAAAGGAGTTTATACCTCAAAGTCTCGGTCCATGACTGTTTTTCGTCCATCTGCCTGCGCATTATTAATCGCTTTGGCAACCTCTCTTTCGACGATCCGGGTGAGCGCTTCAGCAGCCGATGCCGAGGTGCTCATCCCTGCCTTATCTTTGATATATTTTTTAACTTTGCTAACAACAACAAGAACTTCCATGTGCACACCTTGTAAGTGAATTTTGAATATTTTTCTCTGTATATCGGAAAAAGTATTTTAACAACAATTTCTTTTTTATACCCGTTCCGACTCAAGATTTGGAAATTTGCCAAAGTCAGCGCTCCAGATTTAGCCCCATCGAAGCAGTCCCCTATCCAGGAGATAGGGGCGATGCAGAGGGGGTTAAAACTGGAGATGCTGGCGCAGGGAAAAGTCAAATCTTGAGTTGGAATGGGTATAATCCCTTGTTTTTTAGGGACTGTTTTGTTAAACTTTCGTCCAATACCGTAACCAATGGAGCATTTATGTTAGGAGTTGAGGCGCGAGGGATGTGGGATCGGCTTATTCAAAATTTTTCAGTTGACTACGGCAACTTAATATTTGAAAAAAACTATGATCCAGGGCTGGGGATTGCTCCGGCATGTGCTGCTGGTGGTCATGAACATTTAGGTGAAGCGATTTGTGATCATTTTTTGGGGAAAGTGAATCATGACAATAAGGGATATCGCGTAATGATAGCCCATATTGCAGTCCCTACGATTATGGGAGTGGGAGCACTTTTTCTGATTGCCCGTATCAAAAAACAATCTGCCCGCCCTTGGGTTGAGGGGATTGTTTGTAGCAATGTCATTAGAGCGGCTGTGAAACTCTATGATCGTCATTTTCTTCCCAATCCCCAAGAAGTTAGAGAAACTAAGGAAGCATGGGAGGGTTATCGAGAGATACGTCAAAAATTTGATAAAGACCCAAAGATTCCTAAAGCGTCGCGTGAACTTGCGAGAAAAACGGAGACTCAATACCGCTCAAAATTGTTTAAACAGCGCGGCAGTACTTTTATTATTATTGCGGGGAGCGTCCTATTACTTTGGTCGATGAAAAGGCGTACCTCGCAAGTTCCTTTTAAGTTAACTGCTTCTTGGCGTGTGATTACCTTTCTTGTCAGCGTTCTTATCGTAAACACCACGAAAAAATATACCCCAGAGAGTTTAGAAGGATATCGCTTCATCATCATCACCCCTTTTGTTTCTTATCTCGTTGGTAAAGGCTTGGGTTATCGGTGGAAGCATTTTAATCCTCTTTCCTTTAAGACATTGGCAGCTGTTCATGGGATTCAGTTAGCAGGTCGCGCCCTCCTTTATTCGAACTACTCACCCTTTGTTAAAAAAGAGACCTCAGGATGAAAAGACTCATCATGGGAAAACATGCAGTAGAAGAGGTGCTCCGGAAAAGTCCAGAGCGCTTCCTCCATATCTACACCCACAAAAAAGAAGACCCCCTTGCTACCGATCTAGAAAAGAAGGGAGTTAAAGTTTCGTTTACTCCAAAACAAAAGCTGACCTCACTTGTCACCTCCGAGTCTCACCAAGGATTTGTTGCGGAAGTGAGGGAGCGGGAATTTTTAACGCCAAAAGCTTTTCTTCAAGAAGCTCCTGAAAAAAGTCTTGTCTTGATGTGCGACGCCATTCAAGATCCCCAGAACTTTGGGACGATTCTCCGCGCTGCTGAATGCTTTGGAGTTGACGCCGTCATCTACTCGAAAAACCGAAATGTAGCTCTCACCCCAGTTGTAAGTAAAGCAAGTGTGGGCGCTTCTGAGCTAGTCCCCCTTATGCCCGTTTCCAATCTGGCTGATACGCAAAAAAAACTTCAAGATGGGGGCTACTTTTCTGTCGCTGCTGAGTTAAAGGAGGGAGCTCACTCTCTTTTCGATTTTGAGTTTCCAGAAAGAACCCTTCTAATCTTGGGCGCTGAAGGGAGCGGTATTCAGCGACTCCTTTCCGATCGAGCCGACTTTCATGTTATGATTCCGATGATGGGAGCGATCGATTCCCTCAACGTTTCTCAAGCCGCTGCAGTGTTTTTGTCAGCGCGAGGTTAACGCCATTCGTCCATCCAAATCCTTGCTGCAGGGCATACTCGCCCCGGGCGATATCTAAAGAGCAGTCGCGCACGTTATACTTCTCAAGCAAAGTACCCGTTTCCTCGAAGATTTTTTCACAAAGGGCTAGCCATCGGTGAGCCCCTTCCATCGCTAAGTCGGTATACCCATAGTTGAGGAGCCCTTGGATGGTGATCCACTGCAAGGGGGCCCACCCATTGGGCATGTCCCACTGATGTCCACTTTCAATGAGCGATGTGACAAAGCCCCCATCTTTAAGGAAGTCGATGTAAAGCCGCTTTACACAAGCTGCGGCTTGTTCCTCTGTCGCTGCTTTAACGAAGAGGGGAGTCATTGCGGCAAGCGAGGCGACTGGGCTATGCTTTTTTTGCTTAAAGTTGTAGTCGAAGAAAAAATCCTCTTTCCAAAAAAGGGTCTGGATCGCCTCTTTCCGTTTTGCAGCGGCGGCCATATAAGGGGTGGGATCTTTGGCAAAACGGGATAGGGTCTCCTCCAGATGGTAAAGGAGACAATTGAGGTCGACAGGGAGGATATCTAAGATCCAGATAGTCTTGAAGCTTTTTTGGTCCTCCAGCCAGCGGGAGCTAAAATCCCAGCCGGAAGCGCAAGCAGCCCTTAAGTTGCGGAAGAATTCCGGCGGCATCCCCTCTTCGGCGAGCTGGGTTTCGCGAGAGTAAGCCTCAGGACGGGGGATATTTAGGGGGTCGAAGTAGCGGTTTAGTCCCATTTCTACCGCGCAAGTCTTCATCCAGTAGGCATATTCCTTTTCCAAATGGGGAATGTATTTTAGAGCAAATGCTTCTTCACCAGTATCATAAAGGAGGGTGAGCAAAAAAGAAAAGTAGGGGGGCTGGGAGCGGGAGGCAAAGTAGACCCGGTTTCCGTTGGGAATGAACCCAAACTGCTCGATCAGAAAGGCAAAATTTTCGACCATGTTCTTAATAAGGGTGGTATCTTCAAGCCCGAGAGCGGTAAAGTAGCTGTCCCAGTAAAAGCACTCACGGAATCTTCCGCCGGGAACGATGTGGGATTTGGGAAGGGAGATTAAAGAGCTATAAGGAGAAGGAGCTTTCATCTCTTTAAGGAGAACCGGCCACATCTTCTTGATATAGTCTTCCATATTCGAAGCCTTGGGAACCTTCTCCTCTTCTTGGGGAGGAAGGTCGAAGTGGGTTTCCACAAATCGCTTAAGATCAAAGCTTGCGCTCCCCCTCTGAGCTTCAAAAGCATCAAGGATCTCCTCAGGTGGGGAGCGGGGAACGCTATCTACAAAGGTCTTCCCATCCTCAAAAATTTTGGCCGTTTGGACCGCTTCAAAAAGGGGGCCCGAAAGTTGTATAAACTTTTCATCGCTCATTCTAATCAACATAGGAAAAATCGAATAAAAAGCAATTGACAATGCCTCCAAGGTTTGCCAGAAGAAGATTACGAGACGACATAAAATATTAGGGTGAAAATGGAAGGGGGGAAAACTTCCAGATCTTTTTGGCGAAGGGTGCTGCTCATCAACCCGTACTACTTTGTCCTACTTATGGCCGGGTTTTTCACCCTAAATATTTGTCATGTCGTCTCTTTGGATCAAAATTGGGGTTTTTCACCCCTTTATTTTCTCGCTTATGCACTGATGCAAAGTCTTTTAGAGGTTCTTCTTTTGATTTTGGTAGCCAATGTAATTAAGCGCTATCTTCCTAAGGCTTTTTACTATGGGTTTATTAGTTTTTGCCTTCTCTTTTTTATCCTCCGTTATATCGACTTTACCCTGACCCGTTTCATGGATATCTCGGTCTTTTATGGTCTCCGCTGGATTTTTGACGAAAGTTTTGAAAACTTTCTCGAACTCCTTCACCTAACAGGGATTAGCATCACGACCTGGGCCTTTCTCTTAGCGGCAACGATCACCCTTATCCCTCTACTGGCAGTTGGGCTTTACAAGATGACCGAAAAACTTAGCTCCAAAAAGCCCCTTAAAGTAACCTATCGTGGGTTAATGGGGGCGCTATGTTGCTTTCCATTAGGACTCATCGTCCTCGATTTTACCGTGATACCAACAGTAGAACGGCAAGAGCACCACTATTATGAGCGGATCCTTCCCTGGAAATCGACCCTTTTTTCTCAAGATAAGCTCTTGCTTCAACTCGACAAACCGCTCAAATCCCTTCCTAACGAAACGAAACTCTTAAAAACTCTCCACGCGACCCCCCTTACAGAGACAAAAAAACCTAACATTTATCTTTTTATTGTTGAGAGTCTCCGGGATGACTTTATGACCGAGGATGTTGCTCCCCATATCACCACTTTTAGAGATGAAAACGTCCACTTTGGAAAAACATTTTCCAACGCCAATGCCACCCACAAGGCGTGGTACTCCCTTTTCCATGCGAACTACCCTTTTCTTTGGGCCGAGGCTCAAAAGAAATGGAAGTCGGGGAGCCTACCTCTTCAGCTCCTGAAGAAGATGGGGTACGATATCCATGTCTATTCAGGATCCCAGCTCCGTTACTACCGTCTTGATAAGTTAATGTTTGGGACCCACAACTATTTGGCCGACTCCTACCATGTTTACCCTCACTATGCCCCTGTCCAGGCTTGGGAGTCTGACACCCGGGCAGTCAATAAGTTCCTCAAACACCTTGATCAAAATGAGAAGAAGGAAGGGAATCTCTTTATTTTCTTTATCGACTCGACCCATTTTAACTACAGCTGGCCTGACGATTATCCGCTTCACTTTAAGCCGATTAGTGAGGAGAAAACCGACCTTCGCGTTTCCAATTCGATCAAGAATGTTCACCTCACGAAGAATCGGTACCGAAACTCGATCCACTTTGTCGACTCCCTTTTTGGGAAGGTTATGGGCAAACTTAAAGAAAAAGAACTTTATGACGATGCCTTGATCCTTTTTACCGCTGACCATGGAGAGGAATTTTTCGAGGAAGGACAGCTCTTTCACGCTTCTCATCTCAGCGCGATGCAAACCGAGCCTCCCCTTTACATGAAGTTAGGCGACAATAAGCGGTTAAAAGCCCTCAAGACTGATGAGATCGTAACTTCCCATGTCGATATTTTTCCCACCCTGATCGACTATCTTTTGGGGGAGCAACCCTATCCCTTCTTTGACGGAGAGTCTCTTTTTAAAAAGGAGCGCTTTCCCTTTGTCATTACTGGCCGCTTTAATGGCCCCCGCGCTCCCGAGGAGTTTTTCATCCATGATGGAAAGTTCAAATGTACCCTCCGCTTTAATACGGACCGAGAGCTTGAGATTCGCTCTTTCAAAAATAGCCTTGGTCAGCCTCTTAAAATCAATAAAAAGGCTCTAAAAGCTCACTACGCCCCTGTATTCAAACGTATTATTAAATAATAAAAAATTTATTATTATTTTTTATAATTGAAACGTGTGCTATAATACACCCATAAAAGTAGGTTGAATATGGTTTTAGTTGACAGGACCCTTCCTAGCAGGGATTTAGGTGAGTTGCTCGGCCTAGCAAGGCTTGAGGATGCCCGCTTTGATATAAAAAAAATATTTGAAAAAATATTGAAAACCTCTCCTGTATCAGACCGGGATATCTTGATCAAAGTCCACGAGTTTCAGAGGGTCCGTGGTCTTTTTTCTTTTAAGGAGCAGATGGAGGTGCATAAGGCCTATCAGAAGTGGTGGCAGGTTCGTAAAGCCTATGCAGAGATCGTGGAAAGGGAGATTCTTCCCGATAATAGCCTTTTGGGGATCGTAAAAGAGCTTGTTCTTAGTATTGGCGATCTATTTAGTGACGAGAGGGAAAAGCTCCACAAAGGGCGGGTTGCTTATTTTGAAGCTGCCGACAAGATTAAAGAGGATCGGAAAAAAGCGGTCGAACTTTTTCCAAAGTTTTTCAAGACAGAAAATCCTTTGAAAACCCTTAAAGAGGTCAGAGCTTGCCTGGATCGAATGGATAAGGTATGTGGCTCCAACAAGCGTTATAACCGGTTTTTGACCCGCTACATGAATCAGGTGAAAAGGGAAAGTCACTGGCCCCCCCTCGACTATGTGTTCAAGCAGGCGATCACCCCTCCTGAAAGACCTAAAAGGCCTCCCCTTTTAAGGGGCTATCGGAACAGTCTTTACAGAGTCAGGAGAAGACGACCTTATCGCATTCAGCCCCCCACTTTCCTTCTTTCTCTAGAGGAAGCAAGGGAGGCGTCCATCCGTGAAAAGGGAAAAAGAAAAAGGTGCAACTAAATCCTGCAATCGCTATTGCAGGATTTTGTCGAGTGCCTGTTGGTAGCTAGGGTGCTGTCGAAGGCGGCTATGCTTCCCATTTTCGATGGAGACGAGAACAGCGTCTCGCTTGTTTTTAATTAACTTGAGGAGGCGGGTGCTTGAGTCGTAGGGGACGAGCTCATCATGGGTCCCATGGAAGATGTGGATAGGGGAGTCGACCCGGACAATCCACTTGTCGGTTCGGAAGTGATATTTGAGGATCATAGGAACTAAGAAGCGGGGGAGATAGGGAAGTTGTCGGGGGGTAAGATCGAGGATGCTAAAGTAGGGGGCTTCGAGAACAAGGTTCTTGGGGTCGTGGTGGGAAGCAACGTAGGTGGCAATCCCCGTTCCCAGGGAGCGGCCATAGACGACGATCTGATCCTCTCGGTACCGTTCAAGAAGGTAGTTATAGCAGCAGTCGGCATCGTGGCATAGCCCCTTCTCACTCAGCTTTCCCGTACTCTTTCCAAAGCCGCGGTAGTCCATGATAAAAAGATCATAGCCCCGAGAGGTGAACTCTCTAGAAACAGGGCCCCACTTTCCAGAGAGATTGCCCCCTCTTCCGTGGAAATAGAGGACCACTCCTTTGGGGTTTTCTGTCTTGAAGTAGAGGGCATTGATCCGGGCATTTTCGTCGGTATCAAGAAAAAGCTCCTCAAAGGGCTCTTCAAAGGTAAAGACATAGTCACTTGGAAGGGTTGCTTTATGGAAAAGCATCGACTCTTGCTCTTGGTAGATATACCCAATGAGGGTAAAGATAATAAAAAAGAAGGCGCTAACTGTTAAAAAGACTGTTTTATTCACTGCTCCAACCAAAAACGTCGCGGATGAGGCTCCATCGTCCCTCTGGTTTTAGAGGGGGACGTCCACCCATCCAGTATCCATACTGCTCCTCTTTAAAACCACTGTTTTCCTGAATGGTGAGCCAGCGGTTTAAAAAGAAAAGGAATGCAAATGCATTGTATTTAATAGGATAAGCTAAATAGGAAGTTCCGGCCTGATCTCCATAGTCGATAACCACATAATCGAGGTGGGAGCGACAATAGCCAATTCCTTCTTCTCTTGTCCAGATTACAGCATCTACTTTTCCCGACTGCAACAAACTGCTAATTTCTTCTAAACGCGTTAGTTGCACATTCTCCGCTTCGGGGAGAATCTGCTTCAGAATTTCTTTATAAAACCCAGGGACCCCAATCGTCAAGTGACGATTTTTTTTCAGATCTTCAAAGTTGAGGAAATTATCTTTTTTACTGCGGGGGACAATGAGGACGTTAGGGGTGGTGAGGTAGTAGTGAGAAAAGCTCATTCCGCCGACGGTTCCCTCGGAGAGGAGGACGGGTGCCATGGCAATATCGACATACCCACTGGTAAGAGAGGGGGGCAAGTTTTGGTAGGCAAAAGGGAGAAAGACGAGGTTGACATTCATATCGTAGGCGAGTTTATGGGCAAAGGTGATGTTGAAACCGACGAGCTCTCCCTGATCGTTGAAGTAGCTAAATGGGGGAAGGTGGGGGTGGTAGCCGACATGGAGAGTTTTTGTAGCATAGATCCGCTCCAAGGTGTCTGAAATTCCCCCTTGCCTAGTTGGAAGTTTGTCTCCAATTTTATAAACCTTAGCATCTTGAGCAATCGGGTAGGTCGTTTGAATCGTCATCTTATCAAAAGGGTCTTCTTTGGGAGACTCTTGTTGGATCAAGTATTTGGCCCCAAAAACGGTCAACCCTAAGAGGATAAAAAAAGCAGCAAAGTGGCGAAAAAAAACTGCTTTTTTGAAGGTAAGCCGCTTGTAGTAAGCCAAAAGGAGGAGGGTGACGAAGGTGACCATCGAGGCAACGCTGATAAGGATCTGGAAGTTTTGGGTGAAGATCGAGGCGGTATCGTAGAGGTCGAGAGAAGCCGCGGGGAAGCCCAGCGAGTCGCTTAAAAAGGTGACCGAGTTAAGGGCAAGTTCTGGTCCTCCAAAGGACATGAGAAGGGTCATAAAGCTGACGAGGAGCTCCTCTAGGCCGGCGAGCTGGTGGCGGAAGTAGTAGGAGAGGAACATGATAAAGAAGAGGATAAAGAGGTTCCCCACCTGGGTGAAGGTATAGGCGATAGGGACGATCATCTGGGAGGTATTGTGGAGCTCTTTGTCTTTAATTTCGAACCGTTCGGCGTAGTGCTGGACCGTGCGATAAAGGAAAGGGATGGCGATGCTAGGGGATCCGATGACAAAGGCGAGGAAGCAAGAGGAACGGATATCTTTGATCACATCGTGATATTTGAGGGGGGTGGCGCTCATAATCAGGGCGGGAAAGGTCCAAAAGGTCAAGACAAGGGCAATCACAACCATCGGAATGATATAAAACTTTACCCGCAGAATATCGGCGATTTCTACATTGCCGACAAAGTTGGCAAAAATAGCAAGGACCCCAATAGGGGAGACGATCATGATTCCCTTAAGGACTTGCTCGAGGGTATTGTTGACCCGCTCAAGCAAAGAGATCAGGGGTTCTTTGTGAGTCAGGTGCATGACTGCCACCCCAATGATAATGGCAAAAATAGCGATGGCGGGGACGATATTATTGACGATGTCGTAGAGGGGGTTTTCAGGAACCAGGTAGCTGAGAAAATTTTGTTCAAAAGAGGAGTGGACCTCCCGTCCTGAGAAGATCACATTGATCCGGGGGAAGAGGAAGTTCATCAGGTAAACAGCGGCGATGACAAGGCCCCAAATAAAGGTGAGGAAGAGCCAGCCCTTTCGAAAAAGGGTGCGGGCCACAGTGGGGCGGGTGGAGCCGAGTCCATGGATGATTGAAGCGGGGATGTAGAGGAGGACGACCATCTGGATGAACATGATGAAAGCTTTTCCGATCGGATCGAAGATCGAACAAAAAGGGCCGAGCAAAATACCGAGGAAGGAGCCGACCACGATGGCCAGCAAGATTTGCTTCGTAAGACTGAGTCTATAAAACAATGTAGCCAATCTGTTTCATTACCCCAAGCTCATTCCACACTTCATTCAAGCGGGAGATTTTTCCTCCATCGATCGTAAAGAGGGCAAACGTTTTGATCACAACCGGTTTGTTTGTCGGTTCAACTCCTAGAAAAGGGCCTCTTTGAATCCCTTGGATCTCCACCCGAGCCAGGACCCGATTCCCTTCAGCCATCATTGTGACCACTTTGAGCTTAAAATCGGGAAGCGCTTCATGAAGAGCGCGCGAACGAACGGTCAAGTTCTTGCTAAACGCGTCGTATTTGCTGTAGGTAGAGTCGAAAACAGCTGTACTATCTTGCACCTTGTAGTTCGATGCCAGTAGCGAGTTCATCGTCTTAAGATCATTTTCATTAAAGGCTTGGTAGAACTCTCTGATGATTTGCTTGTTATCACTCAAAGGATCGGAGCCCCCTTTGGGGGTGATGATGTGAGCAAGTTCTTTCTCAGCGCTAAACGCAGAAACGATTAGGGCAAGTAAAATAACAACCTTTTTCATCGGGCATATCCTCTTTTTTCCCTTTTCGCATAGCTCCCTTTTTAATTCGAGAGTAATATCACTTTTTCCTAATTTTTGGAAAAACAGCCTTTTTTAAATTTTTTAACTTATTGGTTTTTAGTATATTTCGATTTTTCCGCTTGCCAATATTTAAGTGTTTTGTTAAATATTGAGACATGAAAAAAGTGGCAGTAAACCCCTTTAAATTTGGCGATCCAGTTCAGGGAGACTATTACCTCCCTCGCCCGGAACTTTACGGATCAATCAAGCAATTTTTAGAAAACCGGATCCACGTTGTCCTTATGGGGCCCAGGCGGTTTGGAAAAACATCCTTTGTTTTGCACTTGTTAAACTCTCTTGAAAAAGAGGGATACACCTGTCTTCTTGTTGATATTTTTAATATTACCTCTCACCGAGACTTTCTCCACCAGCTTCTTAGAGCAATCCGAATGAAGGAGGGATTTAAAAACAAGTTTAAAACATGGTGCAAAAAAATCAGTACCCTTGTCCCTAAGGTAACCGCTGATCTTGATTCTGCTTCTGGAAGCTCTAGTTTTGGATTAACGTTAGGCAAGCTCGCAGAAGAAGATGTAAAAACAACGATTCAGGACCTTCTGGAGGGGCTTTCGAGTTTAGGTAAGAAAGTCATTGTTGCTTTAGATGAGTTTCAGAAGATTTCTGAAATCGATGATCAAGGGTGGTTAGAAGCAACACTTAGGACGCATTTTCAACATCTCAAAAATGTCTCCTTTCTTTTTACAGGCTCTAGAAAAAACCTTATTTCTGAAATGCTTAACAACCCAGCCCGACCTCTTTACCGCTCTTGCCAAACAATAGAGTTTCCAGCATTTGGTCCAGAATTTACAGATTGGGTTGTCCAGCGCTTTAAAACAGTCGGGGTGGAGTGTGTAAAAAAGGCGGTTGAGCATTTGCGTAAGCTTGTTCAGGACACCCCTAACTATGTCCAAATGGTATGTTTTCATTTAGTCGCTCAAGGGAGATCTAAAGTAGATCGTAAGGATGTTGAGGAGGTATTAGAAACAGTCGTTAGGCAAAACGCCTATGCTTGTCAAACTCTTTTGAACTCTCTAACGCTAGCGCAGCAACGTGTTTTACGTTTGGCAGCCAATGAAAAACAATCACTTTTTCAAAAAGAGCATCTTGTAAAGTATGAAATTACAAGCGCTCCTTCACTCTCTTCTTCAATTAAGGCATTAAAAGCAAAAGGGCTTCTAGATGAAGAAGGAGCGGGTAGGGGAGCTGTCCTTTTTGATGACCCTTTATTTGCCTACTGGCTCAGAATGTGCTTTATTCCTTGAGAGTTTTTTCTTCCCAGGTCATTTGTTTGGAAAGGGTGTCGAGAAGAATAGAGATAGGGAGTGACTCGCCCCCTGCAGCTCCCACCGTTTCCACCTCAAAAGTTTCGGGCAATAAAGCGCGGAGAACCGCTTGCTGGTAGCCGACATAAGGTTGAGAAGAAAAAGCGAGGAGGGTTCCTTCTTCAGGAGTCATTGCCAGCCAGCTGTCGACGGTGCAAGCTGTTGTGGGACGATCTCTTCCGGTAAGCGGGGGCGCATCGACCACTACAAGAGGAAGGGCGCGGAGCTCTTCTGGCATCTCCATGTATCCCCAGACGTCTACCATCATTTCCGTTTCGGTTTGCAAGGAAACATCTAAGATTTCTTTCGGTTGCAAGGGGCGCTGCCCCGTTAGAAAAACAACCGTATCGAAGCGGACCCCACGGTTCCACTCATCGATGAGATGACCAATCCGTTTTTCAACAGTGGAGCGAAGTGAGCCGAGGACAACACCGTAGTCATAATGGTCCCTTTTTCCATGCTTTGCTGCAAACATCCCAAGATTTTTCATTAAAGGAAGGATGGTTTCCCGCTCCCCTTCAAAGCGGTCCTTGAAGGTCCACCGATCTCCAGGCTGGAACCACTCGATGCAAGGGGTTCCCGTCAGGGCTTCAAGCTTTTGGAGGGGTGGCTCTTCCTTGAGAGCAGCAAAGAGAGGAAGGGTGACGAGAAGTAAAAGCCATCTAAACATGGCCCCATTCTACCTAAATAATATAATTTTTAGCAAGCGCTATAAATGCTGCGACTTGGCTCTCCTCCCACTCCTTTTCCTTGCCAAGTTCTTTGGCCATGAGGGAGGCAACCATCGGTGCCACCTTCATGGCAAGCTTGGCATCAAGAAGGAGAGAGCGGGTTCGCCGAGAAAGAACATCTTCAACGGTGCGGGCCATTTCTTCTCTTGCTGCCCACACAACCTCTCCCTTTACGTAGGGAAGTTTAGGGTCAAAAAGCTCACCTAGACTAGGATTTTCCTTCATGAGTTTTTTGATCTTTGACCGATCGGTGCCATAGGTGCTCCAAGGATCAAGGGGATCAGCCCCTTCCATCCAGCCGTGGAGCTTGAGCGTTTTTGTTTTGCAGGGGATCTCTTCAAACCCTCCGAGCTGAAGGGCCTTATCAACGACATCCTCAGCCATTTTCCGGTAGGTGGTCCACTTCCCTCCGGCGATGGTAATCAGCCCACTATTTGAAACAAGGATTGAGTGGTCGCGAGAAATCGCAGCGGTTTTTTCAGCTCCCCCCTCGGCAATAAGGGGGCGATGCCCGGCAAAGGCGCTGAGGATATCGCTTCTGGTAGGTTGTTTGGTGAGGTATTTTCCTGCTTCTTTTAGGACAAAATCGATCTCTTCTTCTTGGGGCTTGGGTTCTATCTCTGGCTTTTTAACGGGGGTGTCTGTGGTGCCGGCGAGGACTTTTCCAAGCCAAGGGACGACAAAAAGGACCCGCCCATCGGCGGTGTGGGGGACTAAAACGGCTGTTTCACTATCGAGGAAGCTCTTGTCTAAAACGAGGTGGATCCCTTGGCTAGGGCGGACGATGGTGGGCGCTTTTGGCTCATCCATGTGGCGCACCTCGTCGGAAAAAATGCCGGTGGCATTGATCACCACTTTGGCGCGCACTTCATGGGTTTCTCCCATTTCTTCGTCATGCAAAACTGCCCCTTCGACATGGTCATTTTTTTTGATGAGCCCGGTCACTTTCATGTAGTTGATAAGCGTAGCGCCATGGTCGGTTGCTGTTTGGGCAAGGGTAATGGCCAAACGAGAATCATCAAATTGTCCGTCATAGTAGAGGGTTCCGCCGTACAGTCCTTCCGTTTCCAAAGTGGGAAGAGCGTCGATCGTCTCCTCTTTCGAAAGATGTTTGGAGGGTTCGATGCCAAGCTTGCCGGCGAGAAGGTCGTAAATTTTCAAGCCAATGCCGTAGAAAGGGCCTTGCCACCAGTGGTAGCTGGGGACAAAAAAGGCGCGGTGGTAGATGAGGTGGGTGGCGTTTTGGCAGAGACGGCCCCGTTCGCGGAGCGCTTCTAAGACAAGGGCAATGTTCCCTTGTTGTAAATAGCGGAGTCCACCATGGATGAGTTTGGTACTCCGGCTGGAGGTGGCCTTTGCAAAGTCACTTTGTTCAACAAGGAGAACTTTAAGGCCACGAGAGGCGGCGTCAACAGCAGCGCCAAGCCCGGTCGCTCCCCCACCAATGATCAAAAAATCCCACTCTTGATCAAGCCCCTTCGTCTCTCTAATCATCGTGCGAGCCCCAAAGTTTAGCGCAGGCAATCGCATGTTCCCACTGCTTTTTTTGACCCGTCCGTTTTTCTTCAGAAAGGTTGGGTTCGAACCGCTTATCCTCTTCCCAAAGACTCGCAATCTCCTCTTGATTTTTCCAGTATCCGGTGCTTAGTCCCGCTAAAAAGGCGGCGCCAAGAGCCGATACCTCTTTCCATTTAGGACGCATAAGAGGGATGTTCGCTAAGTTTGCTTGTTCCTGCATCAGAAGATCATCGCGGACCGCTCCACCATCGACACGGAGCTCATTAATCGGAACATTTTTTTGCATGATGTCGAGAATATCTGAGACTTGAAAGGCGATTCCGTCGAGAGCGGCGCGAGCAACATGGGCGGCCGTGGTCCCTCGCGTGAGTCCCAAAATCATCCCGCGGGCGCTCGGGTCCCAATAAGGGGCGCCGAGTCCTGTAAACGCAGGGACGAAAAAGACCCCATCCGATGAAGGGACGCTCCTTGCGAGCTGTTCGATCTCCCAAGAGTTGCGGATAATGCCGAGCGAGTCGCGGAGCCACTGGACCACCGCTCCGCCGATAAAGACACTTCCCTCAAGGGCATAGTGGACCTCATCACCAATTTGATAGGCAATCGTTGTTAAAAGGTGGTCACTTGAAGCGGGCACCTCTTTCCCCGTGTTCATTAAGATAAAACAGCCCGTTCCATAGGTGACTTTCCCCATCCCTTTTTCAAAGCAAGAGTGGCCAAAAAGGGCCGCTTGCTGGTCACCCGCTATTCCCCCAATCGGAATTTCGGTCGAGCAGACATCTTCGCTACACTCTCCGTAAATCTCGCTTGAACTCTTCACCTCGGGAAGCATCTCCCGCGGAATATCGAGAATGCTTAGGAGTTCATCGTCCCACTTTCCCTCGTGAATATTGTAAAGTAATGTTCGTGAGGCATTAGTCGCATCGGTAATGTGTTGCCTTCCTTCACTCATTTTCCAAACGAGCCAGCTATCGACCGTTCCAAAGGCGAGCTCTCCCTTTTCGGCCCGTTTACGTGCCCCTTCCACGTTGTCTAAAATCCACTTTAGCTTTGTCCCTGAAAAGTAAGGATCGAGAAGAAGCCCCGTTTTTTTCTGAAAAAGGGGCTCATACCCCTCTTTTTTGAGCATTTTGCAGATCGAAGTAGTCCGTCGATCCTGCCACACAATCGCGTTGCAAAGGGGTTGCGAGGTTTTCCGGTCCCAAACAATCGTTGTTTCTCGTTGGTTGGTAATCCCGATTGCCCCAATATCTCTTAAGGTGAGGCGGGCATGGACGATGGCTTCGGTCATGACCGACGCTTGAGTGGCCCAAATATCATTAGGATCATGTTCGACCCAACCGGGCCGTGGGAAAATCTGAGAGAACTCCTTTTGGGCAATCCCCAAAACTTTTCCTTCTTGATTAATAACGAGAGCTCTAGAACTCGTCGTTCCCTGGTCAAGCGAAAGAATATATTTCATAACAAACCTTATTTTTGTTATATGGGAACATAATTATTTAAGGAAACGTTTATGTCCATCTTTTGGGGAGAACTCTTAGGAACCTTGCTCTTAATCTTACTTGGCGATGGGGCTGTTGCTAACGTCCTACTCAAAAAATCCAAAGGAGAGCAGAGTGGGTGGATTGTGATTACCGCCGGATGGGGCTTTGCCGTTGCCATGGGGGTTTATGCCGTTGGCTGGGCAACCGGAGGGCATATCAACCCCGCCGTTACCTTTGGTTTTGCCATTATTGGAAAAACCCCATGGAACCAAGTTCCCACCTACATTGCCGGCCAACTTGTCGGCGCCATTATTGGAGCAATTCTTGTCTGGGCCACCTATTTTCTCCATTTTGACAAAAGTGACAACAAGACCCATAAGCTTCTCATCTTTTGTACCCAGCCTGCCATCCGCGCCAAACCTTGGAACTTTGTGACAGAGGTGATTGCCACCGCCGTTCTCCTTATCGGAGTTCTTGGAATCTTTAACATCCATAACGAAATCGCCAGCGGCGTCGGCCCCTTTGCCATTGGTCTTCTCGTCTTTAGCATCGGCCTTTCCCTCGGCGGCCCCACCGGCTACGCCATCAATCCCGCCCGCGACTTAGGCCCCCGCATTGTCCACGCCCTTTTCCCCATCCAAGGGAAGGGGAGTTCCGATTGGGACTACGCCTGGGTCCCCATCGTTGGCCCCTTACTCGGAGCTGCCCTTGGCGCCCTCATCTATCAAAACATTCTAACGTTGTGATTCTAGCTTAGCTTGACAGATTCAATAACAGTTGTTATAATGACCCTTAAGAGGTTAAAATAGAGATAAGGGACTTTATAATGGCTCTTTTTTTAATAACTCCTGAGGAGATGTCGAGCTATCTTGCTGAAAAGGTTCGTGCTAAGAGGCTTGAGCTTAACCTTTCGCAGCGGACTCTTTCGGAGCGCTCGAAGGTGAGTCTTTCAGTCATTAAGAAGTTTGAAAGAGAAGGGAAGATTTCGTTAGAGTCGTTGCTAAAAATAGCCCTTGTCCTGGATGCCTTAGAGCCTTTTAAGGATCTTTTTAAAGAAAAAGACGTCGTAACTTCTCTTGACACACTTCTTGAAGAAAAAGAAAGGAAAAGGGGGCGACGATGACAGTAAAAAAGTTGCAGGTCCACTTTATCCGAGGGGAGAAAAAAATCCTGTTGGGAACCCTTGCTTTTAGACAACGGAAAATTCTTTTTGAATATGCCCCAGAGTTCATCGAAACAAAGCTTGAGATTTCTCCTTTTAAGCTTCCGCTTAAGAGGGGGATTCAAGAGACGGAGGATTTTCTTTTTGACGGACTTTTTGGGGTTTTTAATGATTCGCTTCCAGATGGATGGGGACGCCTTCTCCTTGACCGAAAGCTTATGACTCTTGGCATCCATCCTGAAACACTTTCTCCTTTGGACCGGTTAAGCTACGTGGGACAGCGAGGGATGGGAGCTTTAACCTATGAACCAGAGATTGGAGGGGCGACATTTTCAAACCATGCAGATCTTGATAAAATAGCTGAAGAGGCTCGTCAGTTTGAAGAAAATGATGAGGATCGTTTTGTCGATGATTTGCTTGCAATGAATGGTTCTTCAGCCGGGGCGCGCCCCAAAGTTTTGATTCCCATTAATGGAGAGGATTGGCTGATTAAGTTTCGCTCATCGGTAGATCCTAAAGATATAGGTCCTATCGAGTATGCTTATCATCTGATGGCAGAAAAAGCCTTTCTAAAGGTTTCTCAAGCCAAGTTGTTTCCCTCAAGAAAAGGTCCTGGCTACTTTGGAACAAAACGATTTGATCGGTTAGGGAAAAAGCGGGTCCATATGCATACAATGAGCGGTCTTTTGCATGCCGACTATCGCCTACCCAGCCTCGACTATGAGACAGTTATGAAGGCGACTGCTTTTTTAACAAAAGACTTTGGAGAGTGTGAAAAGCAATTTAGAGCGATGGTTTTTAATGTGCTCAGTCATAACCGAGATGATCACGCCAAAAACTTCTCATTTTTAATGGATGAGCAAAACAATTGGAAGGTTGCTCCTGCCTATGATCTAACATTTTCCTCAGGCCCAGCTGGAGAGCATTGTACCATGGTTGCCGGGGAAGGAAAAAATCCAAAAAAGTCTCACCTTTTAAAAGTAGCCAAGCTTGGCTCACTCACTGAAAAACGGGCCTTAGAAATCGTCGATGAAGTGGCAACCGCCACTTCTAAGTGGGAGAGCTTTGCCAAGGAAGCAGGAGTGAGCAAAACATCGCTTATCCTCATCCAAAAAAGCCTTCAGAGCCTGCTAACCTGAGTTTTCCCATGTTGCTTTTTGCCTCAGAGTTGGGGTAGTCTGGTGGGATGAGCAGACAACTATCGAACTACTTTGGGTCGGGCCTTAGGCGGCTATGCTCGGGGATGATGCTTAGCCGAGTCAGTGGCCTCGGCCGCGATCTAGTCATGGCCTACGCGTTTGGAGACCACCCATCCGTTGGGGCCTTCATCGTTGCCTTCCGGTTTGCCAACGTGCTCAGACGCTTTTTGGGCGAAGGCCCCCTTCAGGCAGCATTCATCCCCCAGTTCGAAGGGTTAGAAAAAGGGGCGGGAGAGACCTTTTTTCGGAAATTGTGTGTGGTGGTGGGGCTGGCGGCGCTCTGCATCATTGGGCTGGGTGAACTTTTTATGGGAAAAGGGGAGATTGCCCGCCTAACGGGCTGGATGCTCCCAAGCCTTTTCTTCATCTCTTTGTATGGTCTGAACGTTTCCTTTTTGCAGTGTAGAAATAAGTTTTTTGTTTCAAGCATGGCCCCTTTTCTCTGCAACGTTTGCTGGATGATCGGGGCGTGGACGATGCGGGGACGGGAGATGGAAGTGGCGATGGTAGGGCTTGCAAAATGGGTCTTGGGAGGATTTGTATTGCAGTGGCTGGTGACAGCTGCGCAGATGCGGTGGGAGATCGGAAGGGGACGGTGGCTAAGTAGGGGGCTATTCGATGGGCAGGTTCGACGGCTAGGAAGCGCTTTTGGTCTGGGAGCTATTGGGGTCGGCGCTGTTCAGATCAACACATTTTTGGATGCGCTCTTTGCTCGGTTTGCCCATGTCAGCGGCCCAGTCTACTTGTGGTATGCAAATCGATTTCAGCTGTTAGCTCTGAGCCTTTTCGGCCTCGCAGCAATCAATACACTCGTGCCAGTCCTTTCTAGGGCAATTAAAGGGGGCGATAGAGAAGAGGGATTAAAAATCTTTCGCTTTGGATGCCGGAGGATGGTCGCTATCATGGTCCCAATGACGGTCGCCATTGTGACGCTAGGCTACGGAGCAATCGACTGGATCTTCGGGCGGGGCAGCTTCTCGGCGTACGCAGTCGGACAAACGGCGGCTTGCTTGGCCATCTACGGCCTGGGAATCGTTCCAGCAACCCTTATCCATCTCTATTCTGCAGTTTTTTATGCGGAAGGAAATTTTAAAACACCGATGTTCCTTTGTGTGGGAACAGTGGCACTGAATGTTGGGCTCAATGGATTGTTTGTCTTTGGGCTAAATTTAGGGCCGATTGCGATGGCGTTTAGCACAAGTGTTGCGGCGTGGGTGAACTTTTTGGGCTTGAAGTATCTTCTCAAGGGATGGAAGATGGGAATTGCGGTGAAGGAGATGGTCTTTTTAATGGGGGGAAGTTTGTTTGCGGGAGCTATGTGCTACTGGCTAGAGCCAAGACTTCAAGGACTGGGGAAAATGGGACTCTTTTTAGTTTTGGGAACCACTTTTATAGCATGCGCGGCTCTGTTCGTGAAGCGGATGGTTGATGGCACTAAAGTTCAAGTAGCCACTTCCACATCGGAACCACTTTGATTTTAAAGCCGTCAATCTCAAAAACTTCTTGCTCATTTTCAGTGATGATAATTCCTTCTTTTAACCCATAAGCGCTCATGGCTTCAATGAGCCCATCAACCTCTCGCTTCTTGACCTTTTCATCGGAAAGATTTGCAGAAACTTGGATGGCTTGGGTGATTCGATTCTCTTTTCTTGTTACAAAGTCACACGCTTTTTTCTCCTTGTGGAAATAGACTTCAAGCCCAACACTTTTTAAGTGGAGAAAGACAATATTTTCTAGCAGTCTCCCCCTATCTTCGCTGACTCGAAACCCTATTGTACGAATCATGGCGGGATCGATCATATAGCATTTTTTGTTGTACAAAATCTGCTTTTTAAGGGAGTGGCTATAGCGACTCAAAAAGAAACAAAGATAACATTTTTCCAAATAGTCACAGTAATTGGAGACGGTGTTAGGGCTACCAAGTCCTACTGCCTCCCCAAGCTTTGTATAACTGAACTCTTTCCCAATATTACTGGCAAAATAATAGACGAGTTCTCTAAGGGGCTTTTCATTAGTGAGTTTGTAACGGGCCGCTATATCCCGATAGAGAATCCCTTCGTATAGATCTTTTAGGTATTCCGGTTTTCGAAACTTGTAATATTCTGGAATCCCTCCATGCTTAAGGTAGTCAGAAAAATGGCGCAATATTATCCCTATATCATCTGTTGCAAGGACTTTTTTAGCGAGCGCTTGTGGGTACTCGTGTTGGATGATCTCTTTGAAGGAAAGGGGATAGACCTCGAATCGAATATATCTTCCCGTTAGATGGGTTCCTAATTCCTTACTAAGCAGTTTTGCATTGGATCCTGTGATATAAATTTTATTTCCTTTTTCATAGAGTCTGCGGATGAACTGCTCCCACCCTTCGATATTTTGGATTTCATCAAAGTAAAAGGTCGATTGCTTCCCAAATAGCTCTGTAAAAACCTCCAGTAAAACTTGGAAGTCTTCAACTCCAAAGCGGACTAACCGTTCGTCGTCGAAATTCAGATAGTAATCTGATTCGGGCAACTTTTGTTGCAGCACGCGCTGAATGGTGGACTTCCCTGATCTTCTGATTCCACTAATGATCAATATGCTCGGATCGTCAATAAATTTTTGAATCACCGCCTCTTGGGATCGGTCAAAGAAAGTTTTGGGAAAGTCATACTCTCGCTGGTCTGCGATCACTTGCCTAAGTAGTTCTCGGTCCATCGGTTCTATCCTTTTAGTTTCATTATATCATTAAAACCATGCACTGTCAATGCATGGTTTTAAGATTTACCATGCATTATCAATGCATAGTTTTGTGTGAAAAATCAAATTTTATTAAGTTGTTCAAAACAAGTTTGATAAGTTTTTAAATAAATATTTATTAAAAAATATCAACTGTGTTATAATCTTTCTTATAAAAAGGAGGGAATATGTCTGCTACAGTAGAAGACAAAGGAACGGTCAGTACTTCAACTCCTCAGTTATCCACTGAGCAAGAGAATACTTATGATGTAGAGCGAGCCATTCAGAGTTTTTTGAAAAGAGGAATTATTTCAGCAAGTAAGGTAAAAGAAGCTAACTCAGACGCGAAAACATCTGTCGATATGGGACTTAGTGAAGTCGTTTCATTGAATTGTATTTCAGAACCCAAAGGAATTAGATCCTCATTGCTTCATAAAGCAAGGGGAGGGGTTGTTGTTGGAATTGAAGAAACTATCTCTGATAAACAAGGAATTCTTTTCAAGGCGGTCGAAAGAAGACAAGAAGAGATTGATTTGAAGAAGAGGGAGGTAATAGAAGGTTTTGCCCCAGAGTTTGGATTTGCCCCAGATGACTTGGTCCAACAGTCGGCGATACAAAAAATTCTAGAAGAAGATGAACTTTTTATTCAAAGCGTTTCGCAAAAGATACATGGACTGATGCTGTTAATTGTTGATATACCTTCTTCTCAGGAGGAAATAAACAAATATAGTGGATCGGCAGAAATGCAAAGGCCCTCTGTTGCTCCAGAACAAATTAAACATTTTATTTTGAGCGATAGCCATCAAGAAAAGCTTGATCAGACTAGTTTAGCAAATGACTCTCGAGTCATTTTCGTCACTTCTAAAAAAATAGAAGAGCTTACTTTTTCTTATAAAGATCAGTGGGGTAATGCAAAAACCATTGAGTTAAAAAATATTGAGATTCCAGATTACGAAAGGGCCCTTTTGGGATTAGTTAATGATGGAGAAAAAAAATTCCCTTTAATAACACATATGACAAGGCTTTAAACCCCGGAGTGTTTAATAAGTGCAGTGCTATCTAATTTTAGCACCGGTAATGAGCTTTGGGATTTGGAAAATTGAAGATCGATTTCACTAGAATTCACTGATAAAGCCTTTGCTATTGCTAAACCGTTAAAGTCAGTGTGAAGATATCGAATATATTTCTCTGGCTGTCTTTCAAAAACTTGTGAAGCTATAGAGTGGATCTTTTCGAGTGATTCTTCGGTAAGAGCATTGTTGGGCGGAGATAAATTTCTTATAAACTTCTTTAGAAAACTTTGACAAGCAGTCTTGTATTTTTTAGAATTTTGTATTAGTGGAATAATAGGGCTTAGATAGCTGCGGAATAGGATCTCAGCTTTGTCTTGAGTTGAGAATCTTGCTAGTACCTCCTTATTCTTTTCCAATAATTGCTGATAACCCAAAATAAAAGTGGGAAGCGTATCTTGAGTATGTTCTTTGAGGAATAGCTCGCTAATCGTATCATTTACTAATTGAAAGTCTTGATGCCCTCGAATAGCTGTTTCAATAAAATCTTGTCCCCGACAATACACTGCTGAGTTCATGTTGTTCCCTTGTTTGCAGAAAGGCTATCAAATCACCAGTTTTTTGGCAAGAAGCCTGTTTTTAGGGGGTGCTCGATGATGGCGCCGCCGAGGCAATTAGAGCCGTCATAGAAGACGACCGATTGGCGGGGAGTAATGGCTCTTTGGGGCTTCTTAAAGTGGACGTGGAGGGTATCTCCTTGCTTTTCGACGGTGCAGGGCTGCTCGGTTTGCCGGTAGCGGATTTTGGCGTGGCACCGTAAGGGGAAAGTGGGCTCTTCGCTAACCCAGGAGGGCTCGGTGGCAAGGAGGGCCGGCGCGAAAAGAGCCGGATGATCCTCCCCTTGAGCAATAATGAGCTTTCGATTAGCTTTGTCTTTGGCGGCCACGAACCAAGCATCGCCAGGACCGCCAACTCCCATCCCTTTCCGCTGGCCAATGGTATAGTAGTAAATGCCATCATGGGTGCCGACCTGTTTCCCATCAACCGTTTCGATAATCCCTGGCTCATGAGGGATATATTTTTCAAGAAAGGCACGAAAATTTCTTTTTCCAATAAAGCAAATGCCGGTACTATCTTTCTTGCTAAAAACGGGAAGGGAAGCTGTTTTGGCCAAGGCGCGCACCTGGGGCTTTTCAAGATGGCCAATGGGGAAACGAACTTGGTTTAAGGTCTTTTCCTTAATGGTATAAAGAAAGTAGCTTTGGTCTTTGTTGGGATCCAGCCCTTTGTGGAGCTGGCCGTTTTGGATCTGGCAATAATGACCGGTTGCGAGGGCGTTGGCACCAAGAGAGAGAGCTTTTTCAAAAAGAACCTTAAACTTGATCTCCCGGTTGCAAAGAATATCAGGATTGGGAGTGTAGCCAAGCTCGATCTCTTTGAGAAAATGGGTAAACACATTATCCCAATATTCTTTGGCAAAGTTGACGGTGTAGAAGGGAATATCTAGTAGCTCACACACGTTGCGGGCATCCTCAGCATCTCTTTCGGCGATGCAATGACCATCACTATCCTCTTCTTCCCAGTTCCTCATAAAAAGTCCAAAGAGGTCGTACCCTTCTTTTTTTAGAAGGTAGAGCGCGGTTGAGGAATCAACTCCTCCTGATAGGGCAACAGCGATTTTCATGGGCATTATTTTACACTTTTGCTATATATGGGACAATGATTGGAATTTTTATTTACCTTTTGGCGGCCCTTTTCCTCCTCTATGAGATGGCTCTCCAGGTCTCCCCGAGCGTCATGACTGAGCATCTGATGCTCGACTTCAATGTGGGAGCCGCAGCCCTCGGCGTCATGGCTTCATTCTACTTTTATAGCTACACATTGATGCAGATCCCAGTCGGCCTTTTGTTTGACCGCTTCAATGCGCGGTGGCTCATTTCTGGGGCCGTGTTTGTATGCGCCCTCGGAACCTTTTTCTTCGGCTGGGCCGATGGGATTATTTGGGCCTCTGCAGGGCGCTTTTTAATGGGAATTGGCTCGGCCTTTGCCTTCGTAGGTGTTTTGGTAGTAGCAGCTCGCTGGTTCCCCCCAAAGTACTTTGCCTTTTTAGTGGGGATTGCCCAGTTTTTGGCGGCAATGGGAGCTCTATCTGGTGAGCTTCCCCTTTCATGGCTCTTGGAAGTCTTCGACTGGCGAATGGTGATGACCCTCTTGGGAGGGCTGGGAATTATATTGACCTGTCTTTGTCTGGGAATCGTGCGGGACCGCCCTTATAAGCGTCACCACAACTTGCTTGCAGAACTTAGAGAAATTGTCCGGAGTGGCCAAACATGGTGGACAGCCCTTTACGCTTTTTGTGGCTGGGGTCCGGTGGCAGTTTTTGCGGCTCTTTGGGGTGTCCCTTACTTAAAAGTTCGCTTCGATATCTCGACGGCAGAGGCTGCTCTGGCAATGGCTCTTGTTTGGGTGGGGATCGGCTTAACAAGCCCCTTTTTGGGATGGATCTCTGACCACCTGGGCCGTCGGAAAATTTTGCTGACAGCATGTTCTTCGGTGGGCCTTATCTCCTCCTTGGTCTTGTTTTATTTGCCGGTAGGGTTTGGCTTTGCTTTTTTCCTCCTCTTTGGAATGGGAATCGCGGCAGGAGGACAGATCTTATCGTTTGCACTTGTCAAAGATAATAACCGCCCCTCGGTAGTAGGGACGGCAGTTGGATTGAATAACATGGCGGTAGTGGCGGGAGGAGCTCTTTTTCAGCCGCTAGTGGGCTTTTTGCTCCAGCTCTATTGGGGAGGAGGCCGGGACGGATATGGAGCCCCGGTCTACTCGATTGATAACTACCACATCGGCTTAGTGGTCGTTCCTCTTTGTTTCTTTGTTGGCGTTATCAGCAGCTTCTTCTTCATCAAAGAGACCTACTGCAAGCCAAAATATGACCCCATTACGTGACTATGCCTGAGCGGAAGTCTTCTACTATTGAGTCGGGGCTCTGGAGGAGGAGGCGGTTTTGCTGTAAGGGCTTTTTTTCTCGGTTCGCGAAGTTTCTAACTGCTGTGAGAACAAGCGCGTTAAAAACATTCCCATCTTTTAAGTTAAGAACCTCGTTGAAAGCGCCGTTTATAATAAATTCTACCCCTGCTTTAAGTAGAGGAGCACCACCGTCAGCTCCCCATCGGACTAACCGCTGTTTCAAAGCCGCCGCGTGGTCTCCTAAGGATTGCTTTTGCGATTCAATGGCGTTGCGGATGGAGTCGAGAAGGAAAAGCTCTTTTTCTGCCGCTTTTTGAAGCTCCGCTAGAGCCTTTTGCGCCTCTTCGTAGTTTTCATCTGCAATGGCCCCAGAAAGGAGGCTGATGTGAGGAGAAAGCCTTTTTGTTATTTCGTACAAGTTGAGAATTTGCGTTCCACATCTTGCCCCTTCTTTTCGCGCTTTAAGAAGGGCTGTGTTTGCTCTCAGCTGGCTTAAGAATTTCCGGTGTTTTGCCTTCAACCCGTCAAAATTTTGTTCTTCAATCAGCTTTTCCATTTTAGCGATATAGGTAGCCTCTCTTGTCTGAGTAAGAGCGCGCTGAGGAATAAGTTGGTTTTCTATAAACTTCACTTGTTTTAGGACCGCTTTATTGGCAGGCGTGAGCAGGGAACCAAATTTATCGTTAATCACGATATTCACTTTTTTCGAGCAGATCCTAGCGATCGTATCCCGGATTTCCTTCTCCGTTTCGGCAAATTTTTGTTGAAGATCCCGTTCGAACCTTTCTGTATCACATTTGTCTAGTTTCTCGATCTCTTCTTTGCTATAGGCGTCTTCAAGGGAGCCATGCTCTGTTGGGAGGAAAGCATTAGCCATTCCTTGCAAACTTTCGTTCACAAGAGTATTCATCTCTTTTTTGTCTTTGAGTATCTCATGAATAAGAGAGATCACGTCATAAGCAACGCTGGTTAACTGCTCATCTCTTAGCCCTTTTATTTTCCTTAGTATATAGGCAACGATGTTGCTTTCTTGATCCTTTTGATCTTGTAAAAGCTCTGGCTTTTCATTAATTAATTGAACGATGTTTCGGGCAACTTCCCCGAAGAGCTGCTTTTCTGCTTTGGTTTCATAGCGCTCTACAGCGTCTCCACCCTCACGACCCATAGAAGCTTCTAACTTTTTTAACTGCTCGAGGATAACGGTATTGAGTTTGTGAAGAAGAACGGGACCTTTTACCACATCACTTACTGAATGCAGGGCAAGCTCACCAAAATTAAACAGTTGTAAGGCGAGGCTAGAGCTTCCTTTAAGAGCAAGGAACTGGGTCCAATCGACAAGGATAAGGACGGGAAGTCCCAAGTAGGTAGCGGTTTTTCCTAAACCAGAGCCAACCGTTCTAAAAACTCTCCCTGTCAAAGTGCGACTCTTGCCGACACTGTGAGAAAGGTTTTTGCGCCAGTTAGCAGCCTTTTCTCGAATCGAGATGTTATCTAAAACAATTTTAATCCCTTCTTTGATTATCCGTTGATAAAGCTCTGAGGCGTCGACCCCACCGTTTTTTCCTTCCTCGTATATGTTTTGCTGGATGACCTTCGATTTTCCCGCAAGAGAGTCTCCTTCTTTCCACTGTCTATGGGCTCGAAGATAGCGTAACACCGCTTCATTTAATAGACTAGCAGGTTTGAGGTGGGCGTTATTTAAAAAGTCATTTGTGGGTTTAAGCATGAGCGATTGTAGCTCAGCAGCAACCACATCTACAATTCTCAGCGCAAAAATTCTCATTAGTTTGCGGACCACGGTGATCATCATGTGACCTGTTGCTTTAGCAAAAAAACCAAGGTTGGAGTCGTTAACCCACTGATCCAGTCCTTTGACAAAAGCTTGTTTCCGCTCTTCATAGTCTTTGTCTTTGATACTTTGATACAGTTGGTAGTGCTCTTTGTTAATCTTCTCTGGATTCCAACCAAGGAATTTTCCAAGGGCTTGTACCGTTGCAAATTCAGTGAGGTTTTTAGTCACCTCCTCTGTAAGCTTTTTATCGGGGACAATCTGTTCAGAGGGAACCTCTTCTACAGGCTGAGTCTTTTCGGCAAAGTCCCTTGCAAGGTTGGCAACCGCTGATGAAGCGGTTTCTTCAACGGCAAGGGTTTTTCTAGCAACAGGACCACTCTCAAAAAGCTCTTTGAGGATTTTAAGGGCTGCTACCGGGTCACCAGCTTTTGAAAGGGCTGTTGCCTCATTAATTTTGCCTTCTACCTCTTGGGCTTCTTCATTGTTTTCGATAAATTCGTAAGTCATGTCAATCAAACCATGAACAGCTAAGTAAATCGCTTGGAGCAGTTCAGTAGCTCCTTCTAGGTAAGAGATTTGCTCAAGCAAGGTCAGGGCGATATCAACATTTTGAGACACTTCCAGAAGCGTTTGGGGATTTCCTTTGGTAAAAGCATTGATTGTTTTTTCAAGTTTTTTCATCTCTAGGAGGTGAGTGACTGCATAAAAAAAGATAGGGATTGTATTTTGGCTCTCTTGGTCTTGGTCTTCGTCTTTGTCTAGAAACGTCTTTCCCCAAGCAATTTGGCCTGCTTCTTCTGTTTGGGCATCTGCGCCGACTTCTCCATATTCTACAGCGACGTGGTAAAGGGCTAAAGCTAGCTTATCCTCATCTAATTTTTGTCGAACACTGCCACTGATGAAGATTACGATTTGATCGATGACATCCTCACTCTTTTCGCAATCTATTTCGAGCTCTCTAAATTCGGGGTAGGCAATTTTTAGCCTCTCAACATCGATTTTAAGGTTGTTTTGAACGACAAGGTGATTTCCTCCCTCTTTAATCCTCTCCCAAATCTGCTTTAAGGGAGGGGTGGGAAGAATCTTTTTCCCCTTCGCTTTATGTCCAAAGAAAGGAACTGCCTTAGCTTTGAAAATTTCAAAGATTTCTTTGAGCTTTTCCATTGCTTTTTGAGGAAGAAACTTTTCTCCATAAGCGGTAACAATGTCTAAGGTTTTTTCAAGCTCGGTGCTTCCTTCCCCTGTCACTCCATGAGTTCTCTTGAGTCTAAGAAGGGCGGCGCCATAGCGGCCATTTTTATAAGCTGCAAAAGCTTCGGAAATATCTTCGTTTTTAAAGCGGTTATAGGTCGCATAGATATAGTGCTTGACAAGAGCCCCAAAGCGCTCTTTGAATTTTGGAGCTTTACTAATGTAGAGCTGTGTTCTAAGAACATCAATTGCCTGATCGATCTTTTCAATCAAAAGCCCTTGCCCTTTTTCTAACCTATTCATGGTTCCATCGAATTTTTCTATTTCGAGAAGTTGCATAATGGTTGTGAGAAGCGTTGATATCCCTTCCGGGGTTTTCTCTTTGAGATGTTCGTCAAGCTCTTTTTCGATACAGAAGTGTTCTGCCTGCTTCATTAAGATGGAGCCATACAATTCAGCATCGAAAATAGCTTCATCTTTATCGATGACATCTATAATAAAATCAAATAGGAGGGTATCGATGGCATCGACGAGCTTTTTGCCATTAAGGTGGTTCATCACATAGGCATACGCTCCCTTAAATCGATCGTCTGAGTCTGCAAATGCTTTGAGATCCCTTGCCAAAATATCATGGATCGCGTTCTTAGGAAATCCATTTTTATTGAAGCGAAATCGAGCGAGGTCACTGGTGAGTTTGTCTAGAGGAAGAGGGGTAAGCTTGACTGGCTTCAGCTCCTCGAGTTCAACAAACTCGTCTTCAAAAACTTTCTTCACCTTTTTAACAGTGGCTTTTGCCTTTTTTTCAATCGCTCCAGTTTGAGCTTCGACTTCGTGGTTGATGAAGCTTTGTGCTTTTTCAACAAGAGTCTTTAGTTGAATATGGTCACATCCAACAAGGCTTCCCCTCTGAAAAGTATCCAAAGCTCCTTGCAAGTGACTAAGGGGCTGAACGTAGTCTTCTAAGGGCGTTTGATTTGAGCTTTTTGCTTTAAAACTGTTTTCAGGATCGTCAAAAGCTGTCCCTATAGCTTCATTAATATAAGGGGCCAGTTGTTGAAGGAGCTCAAAATTGTTTTTATCGATGGCCTTATTAAAGGCTTCTAAGAGTTTTTTGAGTTTCTTCATGTTATCTGAAGGACTTCTGGTGAGATTAGCCAGTTCAGGAAGGAGAGTCAAAAGAGGGGGGAGTATCTTGCTAGCACAATACAGACTATTGATAGTTCCAGCTCCAGGAATAAATTTTCCGAGAAATGGATGGAGATAGCCGATAGCTTTATCGTACCAACTTCTTGCTGAGGGACCAGCTATATCATATGCAGGATAGTCTACCATAATAATTACTCCGACTATTATATTATTATTCTGCAACGATTATACCATGATTATTATTAATGTAAACAGTAAATAACTAATTATACACACCTTGTGTAATAAAAAAGTTTTAATTATACCCATTCCGATTCAAGATTTGGGAATTTGCCAAAGTCAGCGCTCCAGGTTTAGCCCCATCGAAGCAGGCCCCTATCCGGGAGATAGGGGTGATGCAGAGGGGGTTAAACCTGGAGATGCTGACGCAGGGAAAACCCAAATCTTGAATCGGAATGGGTATACAATTTAAAGTCGTTGTTATAAAAAAAGAGCATGGGAAAGAGCGAAAACTTTTTTGAGTATGGGGAGGAAGAGCTCCGCCTTTTGCAGAAAGGGGGAGATGTTTTTCCCTGGAAGAAGTGGGGTCCTTATGTCTCTGAGCGTTCGTGGGGTACGGTAAGGGAAGACTATAGCCGGGACGGAAATGCCTGGGACCACTTTCCTTATGAGATGGCCCCTTATCGGGTCTATCGGTGGGGCGAGGACGGGATTGCAGGCTTTTGCGATCGGTACCAGATTTTAGCAATGACCCACGCTTTTTGGAATGGAAAAGACCCGATTCTCAAAGAAAGACTTTATGGCTTAGGGACTCACAAAGCCAACCACGGTGAAGATGTCAAAGAGCACTACTACTATTTAGACGCCGTTCCCACCCATTCTTATATGCGCTACCTCTATAAGTATCCGTGCGAAGAGTACCCTTACGAAAAGCTTGCTGAGGAAAACCAACGGCGGGGGATTAAGGATCGAGAATATGAGCTAGTCGATACGGGGATTTTTAATGGGGGGCGCTACTTCGACATCTTTATCGAATATGCCAAGGGGGGGAAGGATGATATTTGCGTTAAGCTGACCATCGAAAACCGGAGCCCCCAAGAGGAAACAATCCATGTGATCCCCCAGCTCATCTTTCGGAACACGTGGGGGTGGGGAGAGGAAAAGCTTTCTGAACCGGAGATGAAGCGGGGTAAGGGAAGCTGCATCGAGGCCGATGACAGTATGGCTTTGCCACCCAGTCGTCTAAGCTTTGACTACCATGTAGGAAAGCGCTATTTTTATGCTGATGAGCGGGCAGAAGTCCTTTTCACCAATAATGAGAGTAACAGGGAGCACCTTTATGGGGAAAAGAGCGAAACCCCCTACACAAAAGATGCCTTTCACCGCTATATTGTCTTAGACGATAAGGAGAAGGTCAACCCTGAGGAAAAGGGGACAAAAGCGTGTTTTTATTTTAGAGATCTAAAAGTTCCCGCCGGTGGAAAAGAAGAGATCCTCCTCCGTCTGACCAATACTCCTATGGCCCATCCTCTTTCAGGAGTCGATGAGACGATTCATAAAAGAAAGCGGCAAGCTGACGAGTATTATGCGGGGATCCACCCAAAGGGGGCGACCGAGGAGGAGAAGCTCATTCAGCGGCAGGCCTTAGCGGGGATGCTTTGGACGAAGCAGATTTATCTCTATGATGTGAACCTTTGGCTCAAAGGAGACAATCCCGAGGAGCCTCCACCCGAATCGCGAAAAAGCATCCGGAACACCCATTGGAAACATCTCATCTCGAAGCGGATTATTTCGATGCCTGACAAGTGGGAATACCCCTGGTTTGCGGCGTGGGATCTTGCTTTTCATTGCATTTCCCTTGCCCTTGTTGATATGGACTTTGCAAAAGACCAGCTGTGGTATCTCCTTTTTGACCAGTTTCAACATCCCAACGGGCAAGTTCCCGCTTACGAGTGGGAGTTTTCTGATCTTAACCCTCCCGTGCAAGGGTGGGCGGCTCTCCGCCTTTTTAACATGGATGGAAAAAAAGACATTCCCTTCTTAAAAAAGTGTTTCCACAAACTTCTCCTTAATTTTGTCTGGTGGGTTAACAAGGTCGACGCCAAGGGAAATAACGTTTTTGAAGGGGGGTTCCTCGGGATGGATAACATCACCGTTGTCGATCGGAGCCAAGAAATCCCCGGTGGTGGCAAGATCGAACAGTCGGATGGAACGGGATGGATGGGCTTTTTTTGCCTTAGCCTCATGCGGATGGCCTTGGAGCTTGCCAAAGAGGACTCTGTCTACGAGGGGATGGCGATCAAATTTTACGAGCACTTTGTCTACATCGCCAACGCCTTGGTCGCTGCTGAAAACCGTGAGGTCCAAAACTGGGATGAAGAGGATGGCTTTTTCTACGATGTTTTAACCGGCTGCGAGACTAACAACCATATTCGGATCAAAGTCCGTTCGATGGTGGGACTCATTCCTCTTTACGCTGTCGACTGCATCACTGCCGAGGAGCTTGAGCAGTTCAAGGGATTTGCCGAAAGCTTCCGCTGGTTCACCAAAAACCGGAAAGACATCTGCGATCGCTGTGTCACTCCCATCGAGCAAGATGGAAAAACCAAATACCTTCTCACTCTGATGGAGCCCGAAAAAATTGGGCGGGTCCTTGAAAAGGTGTGGGATCCTAACGAATTCCGCTCTGATTATGGCATTCGCAGCTTATCGAAATACCACGAGAAAAACCCTTACGAGCTCCTTGGCAGTCGGATCAAGTATGAGCCGGCGGAGGCCGAGTCGACCTTAATGGGAGGAAACTCTAACTGGCGGGGACCGATCTGGTTTCCCACCTCATTTCTTTTTATCGAAGCGCTTAAAACCCTAGGGGAGCATACCGGAGATCAGATCAAGGTGGAGGGGAAAACGCCCCATGAGATGGCCCACTACTTTGCCGACGCGTTGATCAATCTTTTCAAAAAAGACTCTTCGGGAAAGCGCCCTATCTATGGGGACTGTGAGCTTCTCCAGAAGGACCCTCACTTTCAAGACCTCGTCCTTTTCTACGAGCACTTTCATGGCGATACCGGCCGCGGTTTAGGCGCTTCACACCAAACCGGCTGGACCGGCCTGGTTGCGAATCTCATTAGTGAGTGGCGTAAGTAATCAGCTTTTAATCAGTTATTTAAGTATTTATTTTTGTAACAAAAGTACCCACTTAACGTTTGTGGGTACTTTTATTACAAAAATAAAATTTTAAACAACTAAATATAAGTTAATTACAAAATACTACGCACCAGTAAAATAACAAATGACGATTTAATGATGCGAAATAGCTAAGTAAAACACACCATTAAATCAACAAATGTCATTTTAATGGTGCGGAGAAATGCAGGAAAATATACCATTAAATCAACAAACGTCATTTTAATGGTATAAGGAGTCTAGCAAATGTTTATTGGAAGAAAAGAAGAACTCAAATTTCTTCAGGGGCAAATGAACCGTAACTTTGCAAGTTTTATCGTTATAAAAGGGCGTCGTCGCATAGGAAAAAGTCGGCTGATCCAGGAATTCTCCAAGAAATTTAAGAATAAATTTTTATTTACGGGCCTTCCACCAACAGACGAAATAACCAGTGCCTCTCAAAAAGAAGAGTTTGCGCGTCAAATGAAAAAACAGGGATTCCCACAGCTGGTACCAGACGATTGGGGGAACCTTTTTTGGGCGCTTGGCAAAGAAGCTAAAAAGGGGACTATTCTTATTGTGCTAGATGAAATCTCCTGGATAGGTTCAAAGGATCCGCTGTTTCTAGGAAAGTTAAAGGTTGCTTGGGATCAATATTTTGAGTCCAATCCTAATTTAGTTCTGATTGTTGCGAGCTCTATTTCTAACTGGATCAACAAGAATATCCTTAAAAATACGGGATTTTTAGGACGCGTAGATCTTACCCTAACACTAGATGAGCTTTCGATTAAGGAATGTTCAGACTTTTGGGGAAAAAGAAAAGACTCAATCTCTCCATTTGAGAAGCTAAAAATTCTTAGCGTTACAGGAGGAGTGCCAAAGTATCTTAGTCTGATCGATCCAAAGCAGACCGCGGAAGAGAATATCAAACAACTTTGCTTTTCTAAGTCAGGCTTTTTGTTTAACGAGTTTGACCGGATTTTTCATGACTTATTTTCCAAGCGAAGTGCCATCTACAAAGATATTGTAGAAGCCTTATCGGACACACCCTCTCTGGACCAAGCAGAGATCTGTAGAAGAACAGACCGAAGCAATGGGAGAATTGTCTCAGAGTACCTGGCAGATTTAAAGGAAGCAGGTTTTTTGTCAGCCGATTTTACCTGGGATATTAAGACGCGTAAAACAAGCAAGCTAAGAAAGTATCGATTAAGAGACAACTATTTAAGATTCTATCTTAAGTATATTCTTCCGAATAAAGAGCAAATATTAAGAGGGAACTTTAAGGATGGTTCTCTTTATGGCACTACCAGTTGGGAGTCAATTATGGGTCTTCAGTTTGAGAACCTTGTTGTTCATAATCGGCATGATCTTATGGAACGACTATCCATTTCTCCTGAAGAGTGTCTTTATGATGGACCCTTTTTTCAGACAAAAACCGAACGGAAGAAAGGGTGTCAAATTGATTACCTAATTCAAACAAAAAATACTCTTTATCTTTGCGAGATCAAATTTTCTAAGAATCTGATTGGTACGCAAGTGACAGAGGATGTCAGAAAAAAAGTCGAGAATCTCTTCTTACCTAAGCTCATTTCAGTTCGACCTGTGCTGATTCATGTTGGTGGGGTTAGACAAAATGTTGTGGAAGAAGACTATTTTGATGCAATCGTCGATTGGACGGAGTTTTTATAATCAAATGGTTGGCAGTCAGGGGGTTGAGTAGCCGCTTCACTCCTTGTTGCCTTTTATGGTAAAGGAGAGCGGTTTGCGATTTCAAGGTTAAAAACCTTTGCTAGGAAGCTTAGGATATCGGTTCTTTCTTCAAGCTCTTGGCTGCTGGAACGTCCCCGTCCATGCCCCGTATTGGTGTAAACGCGGAGGAGGATGGGGTTTTTGTTTTCCCCTTGGGCCTCTTGAAGGCGAGCGGCAAATTTGTAGCTGTGGAGAGGGACAACCCGGTCATCATGGTCCGAGGTGGTGATAAGGGTAGGGGGATAACTGGCTCCCTTTTTGATGTTGTGATAGGGGGAGTAGGCATAAAGGTAAGGGAAGTGTTCGGGGTCGTCGGGGTTTCCATAATCAGACACCCAAGCCCACCCAATGGTGAACTGGTGGAATTTTAACATATCTAGGACGCCCACTTGGGGGATGGCTGCGCCGAAGAGATCGGGACGTTGTGTTAAGCAGGCTCCCACTAAGAGTCCTCCGTTGCTTCTTCCGTTGATCGCTAGGCGGCTGGGTTGGGTGTACCCCTGCTTAATGAGGAATTCAGCAGAGGCAATAAAATCATCAAAGACATTTTGCTTCTTATCTAAGATTCCCGCTTCATGCCACTCTTTTCCATATTCACCCCCTCCACGAAGGTTAACAGAGACAAAGATCCCTCCCATCTCAACCCATGTGGTAACTAAAGGGCTATAGTAAGGGGTAATCGAGGCGTTAAAGCCGCCATACCCATAAAGGAGGGTTGGGTGATCGCCGGTGAGTTTTATCCCTTTTCGGTGGGTGATAAAAAGGGGAACGCGGGTTCCATCTTTGCTGGAGAAGAAGAGTTGTTTAGTCACGTAGCGCCCCCGGGGGCCTTCATAGGTGGGCTGAAAGTGAACTCCTTGGTCATAGTGGTAGATCGTTTGGGGAGTTGTCATATCGGTATAAGCAAAAAAGGGGGATTCTGATGCTAGGCCGATGCTCCCCTTTCCGGGGAGGGGGACCTCTTGAAGGAATTGTCCTGAACGATCAAACCGTTTTAAGATAGATGAGCAATCTTTTAAATAGTGGCAGAAAATTTCTCCTTGGACAATTTCAGCCTCTACAAGGGCAAAAGAGTCTTCTGGAATGAAGTCGCTCCATTTTGCGTCATAGGCGACGATTTTTTTTCGGTCGGCGCCATCGTTGGTAAGGAAGAGGAGCTTTTCTTCTAGTTGCCCGATGTAGGTATAGTTTCCTTTGCCAAAGGGGACGATTTCCTCCACTTTTTTGGTGTCAAGGGACAGGAGATAGACGGCATTGTCATGACTCTGCCCTTCTTTAACGGAAAAAAGGAGGGGACCAGCTAAACCAAAAAGGAGCTTTTCTGAGCTATCTTCTACTCGGTGAATCAAAGAATCTTCTTTTGCCCCTAGCTCATGGTAGTAAATGGCTCGCTTTTCGTAGTGGATGTAATAGACCCCTTTTTGGTCTTTACTCCACACGGGAGTAGAAAATTGGATCCCTTCAATCTCATCTTCTAAAAGCTGACCTGTTTCGACATTGAGAAACTTCCATACCTGCTTGTCGGCGCCTGCCTCGGAGACTCCATAAGTCACTAGAGAGCCATCATCTGAGGCCTTAAAAGCCGATAGGGGGGCATGCATGGCTGCTCTAACAAGGGTTCGGATGGACCCATCTTTTTCCTGGACGGTTAAATTACCGAGCGCTTCTCCCTTATTCCGCATTAAGAAGAAGAGGCGCTCTCCTTTTTGAACGGGGAGTCCATAATTTTCATAATCGGAAGCTGCTTGGAGTTTTTCTTTGATCCATCCTCTTTCCGGAACCTGCTGCAGGTAGTCTTGGGTTTTCGCATCTTCGTTTAAGGTCCATTCCACCGTCTTGGGGGATTCCATTTCCTCGAGCCAGACGTAAGGGTCCGAGGCAAACAAAGAAAGGGAGGAAATAAGATAAAAACAGAGCTTTTTTATAGCTATTCCACGGTAACTGATTTTGCGAGGTTGCGGGGTTGATCGATGTCGGTCCCCCGGAGTTTAGCGATGTAGTAGGCAAAAAGCTGGCCAGCGATTGAGTAGGGGATTGAGGCGAGAGAATCGATCACTTTGGGGATCCAAAGGACATCATTTGTAATCGTAAGGATCTCTTCTTTTCCCTTGGGAGCAAAGGCGAGGATCGAGCCTCCACGCGCTTTGACTTCCATTAGATTGCTCATCATCTTATCGAAGGTTTGGAGGTTGCCGCAGAGGCCAATGACGGCTAAGTCGGGATTCACAAGGGCGATGGGGCCATGCTTCATTTCTCCGGCAGGATAGCCACTCGCGTTGAGATAACTGATTTCTTTGAGCTTGAGAGCTGCTTCTAAGCTGGTCGGATACATGTAGCGGCGTCCCATGAAGAAGAAGTGTTCGAACGTCGCATACTTTTCAGCGTAAGCTTCGATTTGAGAACTTTGAGCCAGCACCTGAGTGATCTTATGGGGAAGATGTTTGAGCTCTTTGATAAACTGCTGCCCCTCTTCTTTGCTAAGATGACGGAGACGTGCGATGTGGAGACAGAGAAGGGAAAGGACGGTCAGCTGGCTGGTAAAAGCTTTGGTAGAGCAGACGCTTACTTCAGGTCCCGCTCTTAGAAAGAGGAAAGAATCGGCTTCGCGGGCGAGGGTCGAGTGGTCGACGTTGCAAAGGGCGACAACCTTGGCCCCTTTTGCTTTTGCTTCACGAACAGCCGCGATGGTGTCGGCTGTCTCTCCTGATTGGCTAATGGCGATGACGAGGGTATCTTCTGAGATAATGGGGTTGGTGTAGCGGAACTCAGAGGCGATCTCTACTTCGGTGGGGATGCGAGCGAGGTGTTCGAATTGCGATGCAGCAATCGATCCTGCATACCAAGAGCTTCCACAGGCCAAAATTAGGATGCGACTCACCGACGCCGAGATTTTAAGCTCTTCAAACTCTGCTGTTCCATACTCTTCGCAAAGGCGTCCTGCCATTGCTTGCTGAATGGTCTGCGGCTGTTCAAAGATCTCTTTGAGCATGTAGTGGTCATACCCATTTTTCGAAACAGAGGTGTTTTCAAAAGCGACCGTTGTGAGCTTTTTCTCCACCTTCCGTCCATGAGTATTATAGAGGGTAAACCGGTTATGCTTGAGGACGACCACCTCATCATCTTTGAGGTAGAGGACATCGAGCACTTTTCCATTAAAAGAGTTGGCATCAGAAGAGAGATAGGCCTCTCCCGTTTCAGGATCCATGCCGATAACTAGGGGGCTTTCTCGCGATGCTCCCACAATTTCATTGGGGTGGTCTTTATGGATGATCGCAAGGGCAAAAGAGCCGTGAAGCTCCTTCAATGCTTTTTGTACCGCCGTGCGGAGGTTTCCCTTATAATAGTAAGAAAGAAGGGCCGCAATCACTTCGGTATCGGTATCGGAAGAAAAGTTCACCCCTTTCTTAAGGAGTTTTTCCCGGATGGCATGGTGATTTTCAATGATCCCATTGTGGACAATAGCTAAAGTTTCCTCTTGATCTAGGTGGGGATGGGCATTTTCTTGGTTGGGAATTCCATGGGTAGCCCACCGGGTATGGGCGATGGCACTTTCGAGCTGAAGGTTTTCCTCACTGACTGCTTCTTGCAAAGCGCCCACCTTCCCGGCTCGTTTGCAGGCGCGGATTTTTCCATCGATCATCCCCGCAATTCCCGAAGAGTCGTAGCCTCGGTATTCCAAAAGTTTCAATCCATTAAGGCAGACATCGACCGAACTTTTGAACTCTTTAGGGGAGCGAATGTAACCAAATATTCCACACATGGCGTTAGTTTAGCTTAAGGTCCCTTCCAAGGCAAGAAAAAGAGGGAATTCTTTTCGGGCCCGGTTCTCCATTTTGGCCCATTTTCCGGTACTTGTTTTTGGCGAACCCCATTCCTCGAGCCGCGTTATAGCAAGACCCCCATCTCGCATCCATTCCACATAGGTGGAGAGGGGGACGTGGTAGGAAAAGGTTTTTTCTGATTTTTGCCCTTTACTCGGGTGCATCTGAATCGGAATTTCCATTGGGGAGAGGTAGCGGTCAACCCGTCGGTATTGGATTTTCTTTGCCTCTTCAACGCCCCAGCTTGACTGTCGTGGAATCCGATAGCACGGGTGGTTAAGAATAAGGGTGAGGGTGCCTCCTTTTCGGAGGTGCTTTGTCCCATTTGCGATTGCTTTTGCCCCATCGGCCATATTCTGCAGCGCCAAAATAATGAAGGCGTGACTAAAATCGCCCTTGACCTTAAGAGGTTTTGTCACATCTCCAACCATAAACTGATGATTCGAGCGTTTTTCCGCTTTTTCGATGAGCGATTTGGCCGCGTCGACTCCGACATAGCGGACCCCTTTGGGAAGCTGTCGCGCAAAAACCCCTTGCCCGCAGCCAAGGTCTAAAACAGCATCTTCCTCGGAGAAGGTATACCACTCCTGAAGGTGGGGGAAGATCACCTCTTTATGGTAGGTATGCCCCCCCTTTGCCACAAGGGTGTCATACCACTTGCCAACCTGTTTCCACGATGTATCTTTCATGGCGTCACATAAGCCTCTTGGCTTTTTAAAAATTGAGATAACTTTTGAAACCCCTCTTCCATAGACAAGCCAATTTTGCATTCAATAGCTAAGACTTCAAAACGTTCTTTCCATTCGAAAGGAGGGGATATTATAACTTCTGGAGGAGGATGAGTGTTTCTTCTTTTAAATACTTTATTAATAGTATCTTTTAACTGTTTTTTGTCGATATCGCCAGACTCAATAAGAAGGATCATATCTATTAAATCCTTTACCCGTGTATTTACTCGGTTTTCCATGGGGCGAGTATATGCATGTAGCTTTTCTGCAAATTGCTGTTCAGCGCTGATCATGTAATAATCTATTGGAGGAAGTCCATATTCTGACAACCATCCGTCAACACGCAAATGATTTATAGGCTCTAAAGAAAGATCTCCAAGAGCCAAATCCAGATTAAACCTCACAAATCGGCGTCCGCCAATTTGAGACTCTATTAGAAAACGAGTTCCTCCATATGGAGGACCTTCTAAATCTTTTTTAGCCTCGCTAACTCGAAAATGGAAAAAATCAGGTAAAGAGTAGGAAGCAGCTTCGGCAAGAAGCTCTCGAAGTTGCTCTTGCTGGCTAGGATGGTGTGCTATTTGAGAAAACCCTCTAAGCATTAAATCAATATCTTTTGTAGCACGAGCAATGTGAAACCTTAATTCCATAGCATAGCCACCCTTTAGCAGCCATATATGGGGATTTGAAATAAAAAGTCGCGCTAATAATCTTTCAAAAGCAACTTTTCTTCTAATTCTCTCCAAGTCTTGGTTTAACCTACGGGATTGTGCAGAAAGCCTAGCTTCAAGGCTGTTTCTAAAGTCTTCAGGGGATTTAAATATACGTTGAGTCATAAATCTAAGTACTCGTTTAATTTTGATTTGATATGAGGATTATTTTGCAAATAGGGGTCTTTTAAAAGGGTGCTTTTTGAGGGGATAATTCCCTGCCTAAGAGCATCAGAAATTGCTTGCTGAATGAGGTCTTCTGAGAGAGTTCCCTCTTCAATCACGTCAAAGATTGTTCGTATTGGAGTTGTTACCTTAACACCAATAAAGTCAGCTTTATCTTTTTCAAGAAGTTCCTTTTTGTAAAGGATAAGAATTTTTGGTAACCTTCCAAATTTTCGAAAGCCTTTTGGAACTGTCATATGAAGCTTTGCAGGCATCACGTCGCTCAAATTATAAATTGAAAGAGCTGTTTCATGAGAATAAACACCTTGAGGGCTATCTTCTCGATTTCGTGACCAAAGGTACCAGCGCATTAAGTCTGGTCTATCTGGCAATGGGTAGCTTGATAGACGATAGACCCCTCTCCCTTCTCTAATCCAACGACTAGAGCGGATATGATAATGGTGGTTTTTTACTGAATAGCCGCAACGAATAGCTTGCTTAGCTGTAAAAAAACCTTGCTGAGTATCTGCTATTTTAAACAGAGCTTCTTCTGGAGATGGTTTCGACATGTTTACCTTAATTTTTAAGGTGTTTATACTACTTTTGCCTTCTTGTGTCAAGCTACAGGATTGACATTTATCATAAAACCGATAAATCTAATGACATGTCAGAAAGAGACTTGAGTAAACCCCTTAGAGACTTCATTGTCCCAGTCCGGACCACCATTCATGTTGAGCATACAGTTGAGGAAGCCCTCCGCTACCTGCGCGACAAGCACATCACCGACGAGATTATCTATATTTATGTGGTCGATGAGGAGCGGAAGCTCATCGGTGTTGTCCCTACCCGCCGCCTCCTTTTGACAGACCCCGTGACCCCCATTACCGAGATCATGAGCACCCAGCTCTTTAGCCTTAAGGGGTGCCAAACCCTTCAAGAAGCGATGGAGTTTTTAGAGACCCATCACCTCCTGGCCCTTCCTGTTGTTGACGACAACAACCACCTCCTCGGAGTGATCGATGTGGGTCTTTACCTTGAAGAAAAGGTCGATATTGCCTCGGCCCGCCATCGCTCTGACGTTTTCCAGATGCTCGGTATGTATGTCGAAGAGGGAAAAAAAACAACCCCTTGGCAAGGATACCGTTCCCGGATGCCCTGGATCTTTTGCAACATGTTTGGAGGTTTTGCCTGCGCGATTATCGCTGTTATTTTTGAGGTGGTCCTCGCCAAGGTCCTCCTTCTTGCCATGTTCATCCCCCTTGTCCTGACCCTTTCTGAGTCGATTTCAATGCAGTCGATGGCGCAGAGTATGCAGCTCCTTAAGAGGAGTACCCGCCGCTGGAAGTATACTTTACCTTGCCTTATTCGCGAGTGGCAAGTTGTTGCCTTGATTGCCGTTACCTCAGGGATCATCGTCGGTTCGGTTTCCCTCCTTTGGGGAGATGGAATTTATCCCGGGCTGACCATTGCCTTTGCGATCATGATCTCTGTTTATATCACCTCAACGATCGGCTCAGCGATCCCGCTAATCCTCCACGCTCGCAAGTGGGATCCCCGTGTGGCCGCCGGCCCCGTGGTCCTCATGTTTGCCGACGTCCTTACCACCTTGGTTTACCTCTCTCTGGGGACCTGGTGGCTCCTTTGAGGGACAGCCTCCTAAGGCTGATTCCAGCTCGGTTTCTTGAAGAGCAAGATGATAAAAGGCATGGCGCAGAAGATGATGATTCCTAGGAAAAGGAAGAGTTCGTAGAAGAGGGTGCTCCCCATTTCGAGGTCGGCAGGAGGGAAAAATCCAATGACGATTGCGAAAAGGGCGCCAATAAGGCCCACCCCAGCCGTTAGCCACATTCCGAAGTTGCCACCAGGGATCCTATAAGCCCGAGCGACCTCGGGTTTTTTGTATCTCAGGACAATTCCAGCTGCAAACATCAAGATATACATGATCAAATAGAGCTGAGAGGCCAAGACGAGAAGGATCCAAAAGGAGCTGTTGACGTCGGGCATAAGGAGGAAGATGGCTCCCAGGATTGAGACGATGATTCCTTGGAAGATGAGCATCGCAGCAGGCATATCGTGCTTGTTCACCTTGTGGAGGATGGGGGGGAAGTCTCCATCTTGGGCAGCGGCAAGGAGACCTTTGCTAGGGCCAGCGGCCCAGGTGCTTGTTCCTCCAAGGGCGCCAAAAGTGATCATCACGGCGATAATGGGCATGGCCCAACTAAGATGGTAAGAGTCGAGGAAGACAGAAATCGCTTCAATGCCCCCAGCAGCGAGATTGATGTTTTCTTTCGGGATGACAATGGCAATCGCAAGGGTGCCTAGGATTGAAAGGACAACGATAATGGTTGCAGAAAGGAGGATGGCGCGAGGGTAATCTCTCTGAGGATTTTTGACATCGCGGGCGTGAACGGCTGACATCTCCATTCCGGCAAAGCCGAGGAGGACACCGACAAGGAGGGAGAGTTTGGCAGGGCTGCTGAGGTCGGGGATAAAGCCTCCCCAGCTAAAGTCGACATGGGAAGGTCTTCCAGAGTTAAGCCAAGCAATCCCCAGTCCAATGATGATCAGGCCAGGAATAATTGTCCCTAGAATGACGCCAAGGGTGCTGATCCACCCTGATACTTTCATTCCGAGGAGGTTGATCAGGGTGACACCCCAAAAAGTTCCAAAGATCATGCAGAACATGTAGAGGGTATTCTCGGCCAAGGTAGGGCTAAAGATGTAGGCGACTGTTCCAGCAATGAAGGAGAGGATCGTCGGGTACCAGACTACATTCTCTGTCCAAAGGAGCCAGCCGGCAAGGAAGCCGAGGCGGTGGCCAAAAGCTGCTTTGACCCAGGCATAGACGCCTCCTCGCTCAGGCCAGCCGGTGGCAAGTTCTGCAGAAACGAGAGAAACGGGAATGAAGAAGGTGAGGATTGCTACGATGAAGTAAAAGAGGGAAGAAAATCCGTAGACAGCGGTGAGCGGCCAGTTCTTAATGCTGCAAATCGCTGCCACATTGATCATGGCTAGAAAGAAGATGTTAAGGCTACGTTTCATCTTTTTTGTTTATCGATATTAAACGATCTACTATAGCATAATTTATATGATCTTGAAAAGAAAAACTCTTGTTTTTGCGATTTTTTTTCTGCCGGCGCTTCTTTTTGCTGGTGGAATTCAGAAAACGATCCGAAAAAAGGTGACTGATTATCGGGAGCAATACTCTCCGACAGGGATTGCAGTGGTTGCGATTGGGAAAGAGGAGGGAGAGCCTTTTCAGCAAATTGTGACACGGGGAACACTTTCCTTAAAATCAACCATTCCGGTTAACCCTTTTACAGAGTTTCGCATTGGCCCCTTAACCCAACTTTTTACGGTCTCCGTTTTGGCCTATTTTGTCCAAGAGGGGCAAGTAAGTCTGAATGATCCGGTTTCTAAATTTGTTCCCAAGTCCACGGTTCTTCCCACCTATCAGGGGAAAGAGATTACGCTGGGAGACTTGGCGACTCATACCTCAGCCCTTCCTGACATGCCCTACTCCCTATCGAGCCGCTCCTCGTTTAGCGTGAGCCAAATGTACCGTTTTTTGTCGAAATACCAGCTACCAAGAGAGCCGGGAACCAAGTATGAGTACTCCAATTTTGGGTATGCCTTTTTGGCAAATCTCCTCTCCCGTCTGTCGAAGCGCTCTTTTCCCGAGCTAGTATGGGACAAAATTCTCTATCCACTCAACCTTGATGACACCGTCTTTACCCTATCGGTTGAGCAGAAGAAGCGGTTGGCAACTGGCTATGAGCAGGGGAGAGGGATCTCTCCTCTTTTAAGCGAAAAGGTCTATTCGGTCTTTATTGGCTCGGGAGGGCTCTACTCCACTTCGCGCGATATGCTCACCTTTCTTTCATTTTGCATGGGGAAAGAAAAGACAAGCTTAAATGCGATTCTTCCCATTATGGAAATGCCTTACCACTCTTTTGAGACTTTTAAAATGGCTCTTGGCTGGAAAATCATCCCTCTTGAAGGAGTCGATGCCCAGTGCTACTGCTTAGGAGGCTCTCTTTTTGGCTTTGCGATGTACATCGGCTACGTTCCCGAAAAGGAAGTTGGCGTGGTTATTCTCGCAAACCAAGGGGACTTTGACTTAGCCTCTTTTGGGGAAGAACTCCTCTGCATAATGGGGCATTTAGTACCATAAAAGCAAAAAGGTCCACCACGCCTTGCTTCTCGCAGGGAGGTGGACCTTGGCTTAGGTAGATCTAATGGTTAAGCTTTCCAGCTAGTCGCAGGTTTGCATCTGAAAGGTATTACCCTTGTAATGCATTGTAAGCCCGGTACGCCCCGTAACCACCAACGGCGGCACCTCCGGCGCCACCAACAACACCACCGATCGCAGCCCCAGGAGGCCCTCCAACAATGGCCCCTGCAGCAGCTCCTGCTTTAAATCCTACGAATCCGCCAGCAGCCGCACCTCCAAGCACAGTTGCATTACGTAAGAGCCGGCTGCCTCTTGGAGATTGCGCACCTTGTTGTTGCCCTTCTGGTGTTGTTGCCGGTGCGGGTGAGGGTGTTGGCTTAACATTTATCACAAGGACACAAGAACACTCGGTCCTTTAGGGCCGAGATGAATTGTGCCATCGAAAACACTCCTTTGAAAAATTATCATTTGACATGCACTAAGAATGAATGGTAAAATGTTTCTATGTTAATTCGCAAGTCCT
>JAJFMJ010000003.1 GCA_021772275.1 Chlamydiota bacterium
AGATAGAAAGCACAACTGCAGAAAATGTGGATATAAAGCCTCAAGGGACCTCAACGCAGCACAAAATATTTTGGCCCTCGGACTAGATGGCCTGGGAGCAATCCCTAGAAGCCCTCGCCTTTAGGCGAGGGAGTAGTCACATTTTCACTCATGATTTTTTTTCCTTTTGTTAACAGTAAACTGTGATTCCCTCAGCTGTTTCCTGATAGGCAACAATCAACTTGAGATTTTTAAGAGCTTCTTTGAACTCCTCTGAATGATCGAGAAAAACAGTGCGTCGATCAACAGTGTGTGGGTATGAAGCATTTTTTTTGAGTTCTTCTTCTAGTTTTAGGGAAAGATCGACCGATCCTATAAAGTTGGTGTGTGTACGCTCACGTCCTTGAACAATTTTCTCGTAAATCTCAAGCCTTTTTCTATTTGCCAGAAGATTGGGGTCATTCCGCCACGTAAATTGGCTTCTACGCCCTAACGCCCAAAGAGCGGTATCTCCTCCAAGGTAAACAAAGCCGTTTAACCCATTTCCAGCAGCAATTTTAGTAGAGCCTGGATTTGTATCCAGTTTAATGCGGCCATCTAGAAGGATGGGGAAGCGTTCATGGGTAAATTCTCCAGAAACCCCGTAATACCAGAGAAGATTCGCCATTTCGGTAACCGCTGTTTCGTTTCCTTTTGTATAAAGGAGGGTTTGAACGCCCTCTCCTCGTTCATAAGAGGGGTCTTCCACGATGGTTAGTTTGCTGTTTTGAGTTGTTATTCTTCTAGGGATAAATAGTTTGGTAAATTGATAGGTTTTAATGGCCTCTTCATAAAGCTTTCGGATGGACTCGTCTTCTTTTGATTGCAGATATTCAAAACGGAGTTCGGGATAGGCTTCAAGCTTAAACGAAGAAGGTTCTTGCCCCACATTTTCCAGGGCTGCCACGTGAACGGTTTTAAAAATTTCTGGATCCTCGAGTAAGTCAAAAGTCGCCGTTGGACTCTCAGCTACTGGTAGCATTGTTTCCCCCTAATTATTAGTGTTTTATTGTTGTTTAACCCAAGTATGATAACACAGGAAAGATTAATTAGTAAATAATAAAAACATCTTTATTTAATAGGGTCCTCTAGGCTATAGAGAAGGTAATGAGACGATTTTATTTGCTCCTTCTAGGAACCATAGCTCTTCATGCAAAGCCACAAGGCTTTGATCTTCAGTCTGGTAAGGCGTCTTTCAAGCAAGGAGCCATCCACCAAAGCTCCGACAAGGCGATCGTTCACTGGAAGGATTTCTCGGTGGGCAGAGGAGAGACCCTCCGCTTTATCCAGCCGAGCCGCGACGCGGCGATTCTCAACCGGGTCACCGGGGGGAAGGCAAGTGAAATCCTCGGGTCGCTCAAGGCCAACGGACATGTCCTCCTCGTCAACCCAAATGGGGTCTACGTGGGAGGAACCATTCATACGGCAGGGTTTATCGCCTCGACGGCCGATCTTTCAAGCGAAGATTTTCTTCAGGGAAATGAGTGGACCTTTTCTGCTCCGGGGAGTGGAAAAATTGTCCAAGATGGGACGATTTCGTGCCCATCGGGGGAGGTTTACCTCATTGCCAGAGAAATTGAAGGAACAGGGAAGACGGTTGGTCACTTTGTGGGAAAGGTGGCTGCGGAAGAAGTTCTGATCCGCCCCCACAAGAACCAGCGGGTTTTGATCCAAACGGAGCTAGGGGACCTTGATGCTGCCAATCCTTACGAGTATGCGATCCGTCATGAAGGGAAGGTAGAGACCTTTACGGTCAAAGAAGAGGGGGGGCGGGTGTATCTTGTCGCTGACAAGGTCACCATCGATGGAGTCCTTTTAGCAGAAAGTGGAAACATCGAAGTGGATGGAAAAGATGTTCACTTAAAAGACAACGCCCACATCGATGTTTCGGGATCTAAGGGGGGCTCTGCCCGCATCGGAAACCACACCTTGACGATCGACGAAGGGGCTTTTGTTTGCGCTGATGGATGGGAAGGTGATGGAGGTGAGGTCATTATTAAGGGAGATGATCTGACTTCCTTTTTTGGAAAGATCTCGGCGCAGGCTTTGGGTGAGCGGGGCGATGGAGGTTTTGTCGAGGTCTCTGGGGCGCATTTGAGGATGGGAGGGCTTGCTGACCTTCGATCGAAAAACGGAACGTTTGGAGAGCTCCTTCTCGATCCCGGCTCGGTCACAATCGTCTCTGGCCCCAATGTTGCTCCTCCAGTCAGTATGGATAGTTTTAATGATGGATGGATCAACGCCGAGCTTGCTTTAGGAAGTTTGACAATTTCCACAGATGATTCGACGGATGCACTGGCCGAAATTATTACGATTAATGGGACGGCTGACGCGGGAGGAGCCGCCAGTGTTTCATGGACAGCAACGACAACTTTCACCCTTAGAGCGGGTGTCGGAATCGATATGCATTCGGGGGCAAGTATCGATGCCTCTGGAGGGGGTGGCAGTGTTGTATTTGAAGACCCTATCTCGGGAAGAACAGCGATTCAGATTGATGGGGGAACGGTTAGCACTAGCACGGGAAGTATCACTTTTTTGGGAGTTGGAACGGCTTCTATCCCTTTCACACGGACTGGAATCAATCTTTTTGGGGGAACGATCATTGAATCGACAAGTGGAACGATTGACTTAAATGGTAACGGACTGAATGGAATTACCGCTCTCAGCAACCTTGATGGAGTAAAAATTACCGGAGTAGGGACAGAAGTTAGAACAGATACCGGCTCGATCCTCCTTACAGGGAGAGGATCTGCAGGGGGAACGAGTTCGGATAATGACAATGGAATTAGAGTTGCTATTGGGGCAACGGTTTCTATTACAGGGGCGACTGGGTCGGCGACCTTAGACGGAAGGGGGGGGGCAGGAGATGATTTTTGCAGAGGCATTCGTATTGATGGAAGTGTAGAAGCGACAAGCTCAGGATCGATTACCCTGATTGGAAGAGGAGGAGGGATCCCGTTAAACTTTGGGAATCTCAACCAGGGGATTCATATAGGTGGGGGAAGTGTGACCTCCATGGGTGGGAATATTACCATGACTGGAATAGGGCTTAATAATGGGGATGGAATTCTGCTATCTACGGCTACGGTGACTACAACAGGCTCGGGAGCCATTTCAATGACAGGGACGCCTGACAACACCTTAGATGACCAGTTTGGGGTGCAGATCATCAACTGCACTGTATCTACTGTTGACGGGGATGTCACCATGTTGGGAAACTCGTCCGTTGGTGCAGGAGGGGGGATACGAGCTGACACTACTGGTCTATTTACTAATATCATAGAAACAACGGGGACAGGGGCCATTGATATGACGGGCCATACATTAGGGTCTGGAGCAGGAGATGGCAATCATATAGGGATAGAGCTTGACGACACCACGGTTCGGACGACACTGGGAGGATCCTCTTTAAACACTATTACCCTTACAGGAGATGGATCACGGGACCCAGGGATTGAAATGAACAATGGCGCGACGATTTCCACAGTAGATGCTGATATTACGGTCACCGGATCGGTCAATTCCGATCTATTTGCCGGTACAGGGCCTGGAGTCAATATGGTAGCAAGTAGTTCAATCACTTCAACGACAGGAGCGATCGCGGTTACAGGGACTAACAAAGATGTCAACTCCGCAGCTCCTGGCATCGTGATGGTAACATCCTCGACGATCTCGAGCGACGGGGGAATCACCCTCACGGGAACAGGAGGAACGGGGGGAACGACTGCGGGAGGCTATTATGGGATTAGAATCAGAGGGTTATCCCTTGTGACCTCAACAACGGGACCGATTAATCTGATAGGAAATGGGGGGGAGACGTCTGCTGGTGATAGTCCAGGAATTGCAATAGATGCTATAGGGCGTGTGATAACGACAAGTGGAGCCATTACCGTGACGGGAAATGCCTTTGCATCAGGGGACGATAACCCAGGGGTACAGCTTCGTTCATCGGGGAGGATTCAGGTTCTAGGCGCAGGGAGTCTTACACTGACAGGAACAGGATCGGCGGTAGGTTCTACAGGAAGTCATGGGGTGGAAGTTTCGGGGGGAGGCTCACAAATCACAACGGCTTTAGGGGGAACCTTACAAATAACCGGTAATGGGAGAGGGAGCGCTACAACGAACTGTGATGGGATTTTTCTAGCTTCAGGGGGATTCATTGCAGCAACGGGGACGGGGACGATCACCGTGAATGGAACAGGGGGGATCAACGGGAATACAACGGGATGTGATGGGATTGCAATTAGTGGAGCGACCTCTCGAATCACTGGTGAAAGTGGCGCCATTTCTTTAACAGGGACAGGAGGAGGGACCACCGTAGGAAATAAAGGGATCCGCATTGAAAGTAGTGGAAGCCTTACTTCCACCTTGGGAACCATCACTGCTATGGGAACAGGGGGAAGTGGGACCACAGAAAATGATGGGATTTTTATTTCAGATGCGGGGACAAGTTTTACTATTTCAGACACGACGAGCTGCACAGCAACGGGAATAGCCGCAGGGTCTGGGACGACTAACCGAGGTGTGTTTATAGGCTCTAGTGCCTTAGTAGAGACGACAGGGTCGGGGACCTTAACGATGGATGGAACGGGAGGATCGACAGGAACCGATAGTTATGGAGCGCTTCTGACAGGGGCAGGAACAACGATTCGCTCTTCCGGGTCAGGCTTTGTTGACATCACCGGACGGGACAGCGGGGGAACTGAGCTGGGGATGAACGTCACCGACTCGGCCCTTGTCACGACGACCGGAACGGGAGGGATTCGGCTTACCACCTTTAGTGATTTGATTCTAGATTCTAGCGCCTCATTTACCAGCACCGGAAGTGGAACCATTACGACAACCGCTGCCCGCGACCTCTTTTTAGCCACCGGCTTTACTGCAACGCTCGACACGGGACTGGGTCTTTTCGTTGCAGGGCGTGACGTCGACATCTCAGCATCGACCCTCACCTCAAGTGGTCCTATTACCTTTGTTGTTGATAATGATTTCCCCACCTCTCCTGGTATAGGAACAGGAGGGTTTACTTTTGGAACAAGTACGATCACCACAACTGGAGAGCTCCGCATCTATACCGCTAGGCAGTCGCAAAATGCTGCTGCTGGAGAGACCATTAATGGAGTGGTTTTTGTCCCAGGCCCCGTAGGGGTAGATACCCCTACCGAAATGTTTAGCATCTATTTTCCTGGAGGAACGTATGGGGGAGGAGCTTTTACTTTTTATTACAAAGAGCCCCTTCCTGTTTCACCAACCATTCCTACAGCAGCACAACTTGAGTTTAATCGCGATGTCGCTGCGAACCTGACCCAGCTTGCCGACCTTCTTCCCGTCTTAAGAGCGCCTCGCATTCCCTACCAATTCCCCAACTACCACTTCTCTATTTGCACCCAGGAAGAAGAAGAGTGTCGCCCCGACTTCTCTCCCTATGGCTCTTTCATCTTCGAAGATGATCTATACTGGATAGGACTCTCTCCTTAAGAGAAGCGTTTGAGGTCAACACCTCCAACGGATACCTATATCGATAGGTCCAGTTGAAATGGTTTTCGGTACCGGGGATATTGATCCGTTCATCTTCGGGTTTTTCCCAGGTCAGCTCAGGAGGAAGATACTCTTGCAAAAGGTTAATGTGGAAAAGGCTTGGGGTGCGATGACTTTTATAGACCATTTCTTGGGACAATTCTGGTTCTAAGTCGTGGGTTGACACCGTCGAAAGGCTTGCTGGAGGATATTCTTTAAACTTAGGGCTACGGCGAAGAACTTTGGTGCCGGGAATTCCGAGTTCTAGCATCGCTTTTCGAACAAAAGGGAGGGGATTTCCCAAATCCTCACCGATGGGAAGCATATCGGAAAAAGAGAGGAGGGTTTCTAAGATTTTTTTTCCTTGCACCTCCATCAATCCCTCTTCTTGGGGAATAAAATGTCCTTTTTCGGCCGTTTCCCCAAGAGGGACCGCCCAAATCCGGAAAAAGCCGATGATGTGATCGATCCGGTAAAGGTGAAAATACTCCGCTGCTGTTTGGATCCGCTGCCGCCACCAATCAAACTGGTTTTCTTCTACGGCTTTCCAATTGTAGAGAGGCACTTTCCACACCTGCCCCTTCGGATCAAATTTTGTGGGGGGACTTCCTGCCTGAAGCGAGAGGTCGAAAAACTCAGGATGGGCCCACACATCGGCGCTCTTAGGACTGAGGAGAATGGGAATGTCCCCTTTAAGAAAAACTCCCTTTTTCTCGGCATGTTTTCTGACTTTAAGAAGTTGCGTGTGACAAAGATATTGGACGATGAGATGAAAAGCTTCGCTCTCTCCCTCGGTTTTTACTTTGTAGCGGGCATAGTCACGAAGATGGGGACTTTTTTCCACGAAAGCTTGATAATTTGGATCGGCAAGGATCACCTTTTCCATGTCGGCCACATATTTTTTTAGAAAGGCGAGCTTTTTTTCAAGAACCTCCCAGTAAGGAATCCGCTTACTTTTAGGAAAGGTCAACTTCTCGTCGGTCAGCGCGTGGAGGCTGAGGTAAATGGGATGAAGGGCGGTTCCTGAAAGAGCTTTATAGGGGCTCGCATCCTTTCCCGAGTCGTTGAGGGGAAGGAGCTGCAAGACATCCATTCCAAGCTCTGAAAGCCAGTCGATCAAAGGGATCAGATCGAGGAATTCGCCGCACCCTTGACTTTGCTCTGTCCAGATAGAAAGAAGAGGGACTTGCATGCCGTGGTGGTGGCGGACCCCTACTTTTTTCCACCCCGGTCCTGCTGCTGTCTCTTCTAAGTTCATTGGGCAAAGGGAGGGGGTTTATCAGAGACGCTTTGATACTTTCTTGGGGCAGAGGCCCCACTGGCAAGAGCTCCTTTCCATTCATCGGCCTCTTCGATAAAATCTTCTAGATAGGCAACCAGCTTTTCTCCCGAAAGTTTTTCAGCAGGGAGAAACTGGTGGAGGATCAAAAGATTTTTCTTTTCGTAAAAAGCCAAAGAGCCAAAAGGATGGTAGGTGCTATTGACCTTCATCGCTTCTTTTAGAACTTCTTCTCGAAAGCGTCCTGGAGGAACCTCCGAAATAAAGGAGCAGACCAGAAGGTTTTCCCCATGTTCATCCATCTGCAATTGCACCTCAAGAGTATCGTCGAGGAGGATATTGCAGGCGTGGTTTTTATCGACATGAAGGGGAATGCCAGTGATTTCCCCTAGGTCCCAAAGAAGCTCTTGAAAACGATCCATTATTCCTCTTCGTCCTCATCGATCTCATCCTCAAGATCGCTCAAAGTTTCCATTAGGGCCATCAGAACCTCTTGCCGGTGACGCTCCGACTTAAAAAGCATCGGGGAGATGTGGCGCATGGCGTCGCGGTACTGGGTGTAGACGATGATTTGCGCAGCGAGCTCTTCTGCAATGCCGAGGATAAACGATTGCTTTAAGATTTTATCAGGGGTAGGGTAGCGCTCTTCTAGAAGCTTCATCAAAAGACGGGCCAAAACTTCATAATTTATCCGACTAGGCATGGTCAGGTCATATTTATCAAACTGCTTTTTAATCATCCCCATTCGTCCAAAGAAAAAGCGGAAGAGACCAAGGATCGCCTGCATCGAGCGGGTCTCCGAGAAAAGACGTTTGAGCTCTTCGCGGGCAATCGAAGGGCCCTTGGCTTTCATATCATCGCCAAGCGAGTGGAGGATGAAGTCGATGATATTTTTCATGTCGGAGAACTTGAACTTGGTCGTTAGTTCCTCGAAGAGTTTTTGAGGGGTCCGGGGGTTGCCGGTGATTTCTCGATAAAGGTCGCGAAGGGCGGTGGGGCTTCCAAGTCCTTTTTTTGAAAACTCTTGCGCTTGCGTCCGGATGTTGTGCCCTGCTTGGATCTGCCGGCCGAACTGAGCATTAAAATCCTCTTTGATCCCGATATATTTCTTCCTGAGAACCTCTTTATTTTCAGAGACTTCGATCAAAAAGTCGATTGCCTCATCAGCGAGCGACTTATCGGTATAGATTTTTTGCAGCTTTTTAAGGATCTTTTCGTGAGAGTCATCAGGTTTGATCTCCTGATGGAGGGTCATGAGCGTTTTTTTCTGAAGCTCGGGGTTTTTCGCGTAGTAGTTGGCGGCGATTCTTTCTACATTGGAGGGCTCTTTCGCCTCTTTTTCTGTTTTCTCTCCTTTTTGTCCCTCTGGTGGGCGCTCTGTCCGCTTGTTTAGCGGTTCAAACTTTTTTCGGATGGCCATGGGGTTAAAGGTCATCAGCTCAGCTGCTTCCTGCATATTTTCTTGACTTCCCACCTGCCGCGCCTCTCGGCGCGCCAGCTGCTGCGTTTGCTCTGCTTTTTTCGCTGCGTGGATGCGGGACTCTGCAGACCCCTGAACCTGGTTGACCTTATTATCTTCTGCCATAGCTTTATATTAACGAGAATGTGATTTTGAATACACCGCTTCTAAAGGATTCGTTAGGAAAACGTGGAAATTTTCACGTTTTTCGTTGGAAAAACGTGGTGAACCCACACGTTTTTCCAACGAAAAACGTGTTTGGCTCTACGAAAGTTGGATGCGGCCGAGGGGTTGGATCCGGATCTCGGGGACGATTTCCTGGTAGGAAACGACGGGGAGGTCGGGGAAGTCTCCTTCGATGAGCTTGCGGGCGAAGCGACGGACATCGATTGCGGTAAGGAGGACGGGAGGTTGCCCCCCTGGAGGGGTCGGAACAATGACACTTCGCATCGCGTGGAGGATGAGCTGGACCGAGTCGGGATCAAGGGCGAGGTAAGAGCCGCCCGAGGTTTGCTTAATCGCCCCGCGGATCATATCTTCGATCTCAGGATCGAGGAGATAGACGGCAAGGGTTGTTTGTCCCAAAGAGTATTTGTAGCTGATGTACCGCTTAAGCGAGGAACGGACATACTCGGTAAGAAGGACGGTATCCTTTTCGGTTTGGGCCCATTCGCTTAAGGATTCTAAGATAGTGCGAAGATCTTTAATCGAAACTTGTTCTTGAACGAGTCGCCTGAAAATTTCAGTAAGCTTTTGGAGGGGAACGAGACGGGTGACCTCTTTCACAAGGTCGGGGAAAGCCTTTTCAACAAACTCTAAAATGGCGCGGACCTCTTGGATCCCAATGAATTCGGCAGCATAATTTTTGTAGAACTGGGAGAGGTGGAGGATCATCACATCGAGTGGTTTCCAATATTTGATCCCCGCCTTTTTTAACACTTCAAGATAGCGGCTTTCGACCCAAAGGGCTGCTTGTCCCACTACATTTTTCGAGGTGGTAAAGGGGAGGTTATACCGTTTTAGAGTCTCTTCGGTTTCATTAGTAAGGACAGCGTGGTCCATAATCCGCCCCCGCACTGTCGGCACCTCATTGAGAAAAATCGAATATTCGTTCCCCTCTATCGTAGTGGAATCGGTCCGGACATGGACACCAGGAAAGCGCACTCCCAAATCCTGATAAAGGGCATGGCGCATCTTAGGAATCATGTCATCGATGAAAGTGGTTCCTCCCTTTTCCTTTCGGATCAGTTGAGAGAGGGTTTTGCCCATCTCCATAATGACGGGGAGGGTGAGAGCGTAGTCATCAAGACCTCCACCGACAACGGTATGTCCCTCGACATCGGTCTCGATACTGGTGGGGCCAATCGTCCCTGCAGCAGATTTTGCCTCTCGCTTCTTTTCCCTAAAATGGTTACGCAAGCCGACAGAAGAAAAAACAGCAGTCAAAATCAAGAAGACAAAGGTAGGGAAACCTTTCAGCCATGCCATGCCAAAAGTGACAAAGCTTGCTAAAATGAGCCCTTTTGAGTGGGAGAAGATCTGCGAGGAGATGTCCCGTCCCAGGTTGGTCCCTTTCTTTTCGCTCGACACCCGCGTGGTGACAATACCAGCAGTCAAAGAAATCATGAGAGAGGGGATTTGGGTGACGAGACCTTCTCCGATGGAGAGGATGGTATAGGTTTGTGCGGATTGGAGGGCGGTTAAATTATGCATCAACATCCCGATGATGAGTCCCCCCACGATGTTGATCACCGCAATCACAATACCGGCGATCACATCTCCTTTGACGAACTTCATCGCACCATCCATGGCGCCATAGAGTTGGCTCTCTTTCTGCAGAGCTAGGCGAAGTTCTCGCGCTTGATTAGCATCGAGGGTTCCACTTCTGAGATCGGCGTCGATACTCATCTGCTTACCGGGCATTGCGTCCAAGGTGAAGCGGGCAGCAACCTCGGCGACCCGTTCAGCACCCTTTGTCACAACGATGAACTGGACGATGGTGATGATGAGGAAGATGACCCCTCCGACAACGAAGTTTCCTCCCACGACGAGTTTTCCGAAGGCATCGATAATTTTCCCCGCATTGGCATAGAGGAGGATTTGCCGCGTTGCAGCAATTTCAATTCCGAGGCGGAAGAGGGTGGTAATCAGCAAGATCGAAGGAAAAATCGAGAGGTGGACCGCTTTTTGGATATATAAGGAGACCATGAGAAGGCAGATCGAAACGCTCAAGTTGATCCCGATGAGCATATCGAGGACCGCGTGGGGAAGGGGAACGATGATCATCAAGATAATCGTGATCACGAAGGCCGCAAGGACAATATCGCTTGAGCGGCTGAGAAGATCTGTAATTTTCCTAGCGCTTAGGAGGTTTCCAAGTCTCATTTAAAGATATCTATGTTGTATTCAGGTTCTGCTGTTGCTTCGATCGTATCCAGCCACTTCAAGACCTCAGCAATCGCTTCATAAGTCTCTTCAGGTATATAATGGCCGATTGTCCCTTTATTGTATAGTTCTTGAGCCAAAGGAACATTTCTCATAATCGGAACATTGTGTTCTTGAGCCACTTTTACAATGTTTTCTGCGGTGACCCCTTTCCCCATAATTAAGATTTTGGGAGCAGGATCTTCTTCAGCATCATAGGTTAAAGCGATCGCGATGTGAATTGGGTTAGTCACAACTGCCCGCGCCCGCCTGGCGACACCCGGCCCATCTTGATAGGCAATTTCTTGTTGCGTTTGCCGCCGTTTTCCTTTGATTTCGGGGTTTCCCTCTGTATCTTTGTACTCTTGTTTGACCTCGAATTTTTCCATTTTCATCTCTTTAGCAAAGTTTTTCCTTTGGAAAACAAGGTCAAAAATGGCCACAGCCAAAAAGAAGATTCCGACCCGCACGGCGACTTTAACCAAAAACTTGCTAAAGACGATCGCGCTTCCCAGTATCGGCATTGCTGCTGTTGCAATGATTTCAGGGAGGCTATCTTTCACCACCGAATAGATTAAGATGACCGCTCCGGAAATTTTCATGATCGACTTGAGGAGTTCGATGAAGGTTTTGAGCTTAAACATCCCCTTTAGGTTGGTTACTGGGTTGAGCTTTTTGATATCGGGCTTCATCGCCTGCATTGAAAAGAGGGGGCCAACAATTAAGAAGTTAACGATGACGCCCACGATAGAGATCACCACCATAAAGGGCATTGAAGTGTTGAAAATGACCTGAATCGCTGCCATGAGATACATGGGAATTTGGGAGAAGAGGGCATCTCCTTCTCCTCGGCCAATTCCGGTGAAAACGGCGACCATGAACCCCGCCAGGTTCTTAAAAAAATAGCCCGACGTTGCCACAATCAACGCAAAGGAGGTGACAAAGGTAAACGCAGAGGGGAAGTCTTTAGATTTGGCGACCTGCCCTTTTTTCCGCGCATCGCGCAGCTTCTTCGGGGTTGCCTTCTCGCTTTTCTCAGCCATTCAATCCACTTAATCGATCAAAAAAGCCAGCATACCCCATCCCCATTAATTAAGGAAGAGGAGGGCAAAGTCAGCACAATAATCGCAAAAGTTGATTTATTGTGCTGGTTATAAGGGTGGCTATAATCAGCACAATAATCGCAAAAGTTGATTTATTGTGCTGGTTATGAGACTATCTATAATCAGCACAATAATTATAGGAATATGATGGTCGAAAAAACAGAAGTCATTGGAAGGGAGGAGGAAAAGGAAATTCTTAATGGTTTTTTTTCCTCAAATAACGCCGAATTTATGGCTGTTTATGGACGGAGAAGAGTAGGAAAAACCTATTTGATAAGGAAGTTTTTTGGTAAAAAATCGTGTTGTTTTTTTAACTCTACAGGGATTTACAAAGAATCTTTAAAACACCAGATCTTGGCATTTACCAAGGAAATAGGGCGGGCATTTTTGCATGGAACAGAGCTGAAGGTAAAAAGCAATTGGTTTGATACCTTTGAGCTTCTAACAGAAATTATTGAAAAGCAGGTTTCGAAAGGGAAAAAGATTGTCTTATTTTTTGATGAGTTTCCGTGGATGGTAACGCCCCGTTCCAGCTTACTTCAAGTATTGGACCATTACTGGAATCAAAGGTGGTCTCAAAATAGAAACATTAAGTTGATTATCTGTGGATCGGCTGCCTCTTGGATTATTGCAAATATTATTCATCATAAAGGGGGGCTTCATAACCGATTGACCAAAACCATTTTGCTTGAGCCAATGAACTTAAAGGAGTCAAAGAAACTCCTCCACTCAATGGGGATAAAGCTGAATCAAAAACAAGTTGTTCAGATCTATATGGCTACAGGAGGTATTCCCTATTATTTGTCTCAAATTCCCCAGGGGCTTTCAGCGACTCAAGCGATTGAAAAGCTTGCTTTTTCAAAAAATGGACTATTCCTCGATGAATTTGACAAACTTTATGCCTCTCTTTTTAAAGATGTGGCGATATATATCAACATCATCAAGACGATTGCAGCTAAGCGGTATGGAATGAGTCAGACCGAGCTATTTCAAAAACTAAAGAAAACTTCTAAAGGGGGGACAATCGTTAAAAAGCTCAAGGAACTCGAAGAAGCAAGTTTTATCATTAGCTTCAAGCCCTATCAAAACAAAAGGAAAGGGGTCTACTATAAGGTGATCGATGAATATACCCTTTTTTATTTTTATTGGATCGAACCGATCAAAACAACCCTTTTAAAAAAGGGGTTAAGGAAGGGATATTGGGATAAAATCCGGGGAACAAGTGGGTGGAAATCTTGGGCCGGCTATGCCTTTGAAGCACTTTGTTATAAGCACCTTCACCAAATTGCAGAGGCTCTGGAGTTAAACCCTGCAGCACTCCCAAGCACTTGGCAACATATTCCTCAAAAAGGATTAGAGGATCAGGGAGCGCAGATCGATCTTCTTTTTGATAGAGACGATGAAGCAATAACGATTTGTGAAATCAAGTATACGTCCTCCCCATTTGCAGTCGATAAGGAATGCGCTAGAAAGCTTGAACAAAAACTGTCGGCATTTGAGAAGAGGACAAAGACCAGCAAGCAACTTTTCCTTGCCCTTATTTCAGCAAATGGTCTTAAAGAGACTATGTATTCGGAAGAAATGGTTGATGAAGTCGTGACATTAAAAGATCTGTTTGCTTTTTAATATTTTCTGGAGTTAGCATTAAGGAATGGTAAAGAACATGATCATTTCCTTACTCGTTTTAGTAACGACAGGAGCAGCAGAATTGAAGACGATTGCTCATATGGGAGCCTCTCAGGAAGCTCCTGAGAACACAATCAGTGCTTTTAAAAAAGCTTGGGAGCTTGGCGCAGACTTTATTGAGTTTGATGTGCGAACGACAAAAGATGGAATCCCCGTGGTGATTCACGATGGATCGGTAGGATGGGATTGGGAGATTCCTGAAAGTTATCCAGTCAAAAGTCTGACGTTTGAGGAGCTTCAGCGGTTTGATCTCGGCAAATGGTTTTCCTCAGAATTTACCGGGGAACGGGTTCCGAGCCTCGAGAGAGTCCTTGCATTGGGGGGCAATTATATGGTGGAGATCAAGTGGCAAGGGGAACCTTTCCACCCCTATGTCGATCAGATTATCCCCCATGTAGACAAGGAAAGCTGCGTGGTTGGATGTATGATTCCCACTGTTGTTGAATATCTCAAGTCGCAAGGATTTCGTACCGTGGGGATTGTCCAGTCAGTCCCTAATCTTGAGCGTTTTGTAGAAATTGCCCCCGATATTTTAGCTTTACGGCTGCAGCTGATCAATCCAGAGACCATTCAAAGACTTCATGATCTTGGAATCGAGGTATGGGGATGGACTATCGATGACGTGGCGCAAGGACACGCTTTTGGAGAGATGGGGCTTGATGGTGTGATCACAAATAATGTCAGAGGGATGAAAATGAGCAAAGAGAGGTCAGCAGGTGGCTAGCGCTATTTTTATCAATGGAGTAACAAAATTTAAAAACTCTGTGGAGGAAGGTGTCTTTATTGAAAAAACTGCAGGGGAGTATCAAGCTCTTAAAGAAGCGCTCGAACCTTCTGTATCTTTATCGATAAATGAAAGAGGTATGACTGGCTCCGACAGTGATGAAGAGCTGGGGTCAGATATACAGGAGAGGCTTGGTTTTTATATAATAGGAGGAACGGAGCATACAACGGGGGATGGGGTGCTATTAGATAGAATTTATCACAAGGACACAAGAACAATCGGTCCTTTAGGGCCGAGATGAATTGTGCCATCGAAAACACTCCTTTGAAAAATTATCATTTGACATGCACTAAGAATGAATGGTAAAATGTTTCTATGTTAATTCGCAAGTCCTTTCAATTCAGGCTTTACCCCACTAA
>JAJFMJ010000021.1 GCA_021772275.1 Chlamydiota bacterium
GACTGGGCGTCGATCCTCGGATTCCATCAGGGCCCGCGGCAAACAGAATGCTGCATCGAGAGGCCGGATAGATGACTGCAAACCCAAACCGCCGCTAATCATCAAAACCACTTGCAATCACGGGGGCGTCCATAGATGACACTGCCCTCGTGTGGGCGTTGTCAGACCAAATCGACTTGAGCCAGACAAGGGTGTTCCGTAGCTTCCGGTGATGCGCAATCCCTTTCGCTATTTCAACAGCTCAGCCGAAGTGATCCGCATCGCAGTGATGCTGTACATCCGCTATCCGTTATCGCTTCGGCAGGTCGAGGATTTGTTATTCGAGCGTGGCATCGACATTAGCCACGAGACTGTGCGTTTTTGGTGGAACCGGTTCGGCCCGATGTTTGCCGCGGAGATCCGGAAATGTCGTGTTGATCACCGATCTTATTCGCGCTGGCGATGGCACCTCGACGAGGTGTTTGTGCGGATCAATGGCGATACACACTATCTCTGGCGCGCCGTGGATCATGAGGGCGAGGTACTTGAGGTCTTCGCCACGAAGCGCCGGGATCGCAGAGCTGCGCTCAAGTTTCTGAAGCGCGCGATGAAACGCTACGGTCGACCGCAGTCGATCGTGACGGATCGTCTCCGGTCGTACCGGGCGGCAATGAAGATCATGGGTGTTGCGGATCGCCAGGAATGTGGGCGCTGGCTCAACAACCGAGCCGAAAACTCACACCAGCCGTTCCGACGACGAGAGGGTGCGATGGCCAAGTTCAGAGACATCAAGACTCTACAGAAATTCGCTTCCGCCCATGCCTCGATCCACAACCATTTTAATCAGGACCGCCACCTCAATCGCCGCGATGTCTACAAGCAGAATCGGTCAGCTGCACTGCACGAGTGGCGTCAATTGGCGGCCTAAAATCACGAGACCTGGGGGTTTTTATGGCTGATACGATTTGGTCTGACAAAGCCCTCGTCATGGTTCATGGATAATGGATGGCTCGCCAAACCAAAGGTCTGCTCGGTGACGGGCAGTACAACCGATGTCGCATATCACTCCGAGAATTACTACGTGCCGTGGGACCCGTACTATATCGGCAAGAAGCCGCATACAGCGCTGCACTGTCGGTTCAAGAGTCCGGCGTGGTGGCGAAGTATCGTTGAGAAAAACAAGAAGACCGGTCAGGAGTGGTTCTGCCGCCTCTCGTTTGATCCCGCATATGATCTTGCCGCCCAGTATCGTTCGAAGGCCGGTGAGGACGCCCGTGACGTCTTCGCCCATGCCCCGGTGCCAACCAACGTCGATATCCCCTGGGACATTATTCGCCCGATGATTCATCGGCTCGAGGACGCCTAGTATCGGCCGCTGTGGTTCAGCGGGGACTCAAATTTCCTAACAGTTCAAGCTAAGAATTTTGCCTCACGCAAATTTTGTGCTCGACAGACAAGATCCAGGTTCTATATTCACCCTTGATATTTTGGACTTAGTGGCAGCATCGTCATAAGAACGGGCTCGCTTTAGAAGCGAGATCCAACAAGAAGAACGGAGCAGCCTTTGGACCGCAACACGCGGGACGAAGCTGCTTTTTTAGTGCGCACCTTCCGTCTCGCATCAACCAGCGAAAGGACGGTGCGACATGAGCACACCAACTGCCCCACGATCTCAGCGGAACATAGGATCCCAATCCTCGCGATTCGGATTTCTAGACGATAACTTGGGTTCACCAAACCCACTGGACGTCGCTGCTGTATTTCAGCCTCAAATTTCATGGAAGAACCCAGAAGACCTTACGCCAAACGGCCGAAACCCGCGCACGCATAGCACAAAGCAAGTTGCGCAAATCGCCGCGAGCATTCGCCAGTTCGATTTCGTCGTGCCGATCGTCGTCGACGACAACAACAGGATTCTGGCGGGTCACGGCCGGTTGGCGGCTGCCAATCTGCTGCAGTTATCCCGCGTTCCCGTCATTATAATAGAGCATTTAACGGACGAACAACGGCGGGCGTTCGTAATCGCCGACAACCGTCTGGCCGAACTCGCCGGCTGGGACCAAGCCCTGCTGGCGGTCGAACTTCAGGAACTGAGCGAACTCGATCTCGATTTCGATGTCGAGATCACCGGATTCGAGACCGCCGAGATCGACCTTTTGATCGATGAGCTCGACACCCATGCCGCGGACGACGCCGATCACTTTCCACCGCAAAGCGAGACCACGCCAGCGGTCTCACGGCTGGGCGATGTCTGGCAGATGGGCGATCATCGGCTGATCTGCGGCAATGCCCTGGAAGCAGAAACATTTGAAGGTCTTCTTGACGGCGAAGAGGCCGATGCGGTGTTCATCGACCCGCCGTACAACGTTCGAATAGACGGTCACGTGGGTGGATTAGGGAGTATCCACCACGGTGCCTTCCCGATGGCCTGCGGCGAAATGTCCGAAACCGAGTTCACCGAATTCCTTCAGGCTGCCCTCACGACGGTTTCTCGGCATTGCATCGACGGGGCCGTGCTGTTCATTTGCATGGATTGGCGCCACCTTTACGAATTGCAGACTGCAGCACGGCAGGCCGGCCTCTCAATGCTGAACCTCTGTGTTTGGGCCAAAACCAACGCCGGCATGGGCTCATTTTACCGATCGCAGCATGAACTGGTGTTCGTTTTCAAGAAGGGCTCCGAACCGCATACCAATAACGTCCAACTTGGGCGCTACGGCCGCTACCGTACAAATGTTTGGCGGTACGAGGGCGCAAACTCAATCTCCCCGAACCGTCGTGCCGAACTCGCGATGCACCCAACTGTCAAACCCGTCGCTCTGGTCTCCGATGCTATCAAGGACGTAACCCGACGCGGCGACCTCGTCCTTGACGGCTTCGCCGGCAGTGGCACGACGGTCCTCGCGGCCCAAAGACCCGGCCGGCGCTGCTATGGGATCGAATTGGACCCTGGATACGTCGACGTTGCCATCCGACGTTGGCAAAACCTTACAGGCGAAGACGCCGTGCACGCCAATCTCGACATGACCTTCGCGGAATTAGCCGAAACGCGCACTGCCACGACACGGCGATGTCGCAAACGGCGCAAGCCGGTGGAGGCGTGATCCTTGACCCGGAAAAGACGCAAACCTAGGACACCACCCGCGCCGGAACAGTCTGACGACGGGTACGAGGTCGGATATGGCAAGCCGCCCACTCACACCCGGTTCAAACCCGGACAATCGGGCAACCCGCGCGGCCGGCCACGTGGATCAAAGAATCTCGCTACTATCTTCGACAGGGAACTTTCCGCGACCGTCGCCGTCACCGAGGGCGGCAAACGCCGGAAACTCTCAAAACGTCAGGTCATCGTTAAACGACTGATCCAGAAAGCCATCGAGGGCGATCACCGCGCGACCCAAACCCTCCTCAAACATCTAGAGGCGGACGCTGCTGCAATTGGTGTGGCGTCAGAATCAACCCAGTCCAATGTATTGGACCTGGGCGATGACGCCATCCTGGCAGCCTACGAAAAGATCATCCTTGAAGGTGCCAAGGAAGACGGCGTCGTCCAGACTTTATCCGCCACGGAAGAGAAGGAGACCAAGGATGAATGATGTCATCGTCCTCCGAGACGCCCTCTTGCGACGGCATCTGTATGCTTTCGTTCAGAAAACCTTCAATACCCTTCATCCGGGTCAGGCATTCATTCCGGCACGGCATGTCGAAGCAATGTGCCACAACCTGGAGCAGGTGGCCGACGGAGACGTCCGTCGTCTCCTGATTACCGTGCCGCCGCGGTATCTGAAATCGATCTGTGCATCCGTCGCTTTCATTGCCTGGATTCTCGGCAGGGATCCACGGCTCCGCGTGTTAGTGACGTCCTACGGTCATGAGCTTTCCGCCAAACATGCGCGTGACTTCCGGAAGATCATCACGAGTCCCTGGTACCAAAACCTGTTCCCTCGGTTTGGTATCGACCCCAAACGGAATACCGAATTGGAGGTGATGACGACACTCAGAGGCGGTCGGCGGGCCGTCTCCACCGGTGGTGCGACCACGGGCTTTGGGGCCGATCTTCTTGTTATTGACGACGCCATGAAGGCCGGCGATGCACAGTCCGATGTCGAGCGTGCGCGTGTGCAAGAGTATTACGAACAAACCCTGTTCTCGCGGCTTGACGACAAGGAACACGGCCGGATCATCGCCATTCAGCAGCGCCTCCACGAAGACGATCTCGCCGGCTATCTCATCGACAAGGGTAACTTCGACCATCTCAATCTTCCGGCCATTGCGGATGAAGAGGAAATGGTGGCGTTGAGCCACGGTCGGCAGTTTACCCGACACAAGGGCGAGGCCCTGTTTCCGGAACGCGAGCCACTTGAAACACTCGAGAAGATTCGGCGTGAGATCGGTGCCTTCGCCTTCTCGTCACAGTATCTACAGGATCCTGTTCCGCTTGAGGGCAACCGTCTCCGGTGGGAATGGTTCGGCAGCTATGAGGAACAGCCACCGCGAACGGCACTTCAGATGGTGGTGCAATCATGGGATACGGCCGTGACGGCCGAGCCAACCAGCGATTTCTCCGTATGTACTACGTGGGGCTATCTGAGCGGCAACTGGCTGCTGCTCGACGTCCTTCGGGAACGGCTGGAATTTCCGGCCCTCAAACATCGGGTAATCCATATGGCCAATCACTGGCTCACAGACAAAGTTCTGATCGAGTATGCAGGCACCGGCATCTCCCTATTCCGAGAACTGCAAAAGGAATACGGAAAACGGTACTTCGGTATGAGGCCGACGCGGGACAAGGAAGTTCGCTTTGCCACCCAAGGCGCGAAACTCGAGACGGGCACGTTCTTGCTCCCAAAATCCGCTCCTTGGCTCGCGACCTTCAAACGCGAATTGCTGGGGTTCCCCAATACCAAATATGACGATCAAGCCGATAGCGTCAGCCAGTTCCTAGACTGGACCGGATCGCGCCGTGGTGAGGGTTGGCAGCATATCAAACTTACCGGCAAACGCCGGCGCCGTCCGAGCCGCCGCAGCCGCGCGTCCATGCACGCATAAGTAAAATAATCTCGATCTTTCCGCTGGACTTCCTCAGCGAAGGAAGCGGTACTGCTTGTGCTTGGGCCGCAACAACGGCCCCGCCCTTGCCGGCCTTACCGGCGAGGCCTCAGGCGGTGGAAGCGCTGCGATCGGCGCAGCGCAAACACCAGATGAGGCTCATCATGGCAAAATCAACCAAAGCATCCCCAAAGCAGGCAAAATCTAAGCCGAAACGGCAGAACAAGACGCCGGTCGGCGACCCACGCGGCACGGTGCGGCCCAACACCAAGACCGCTCTGTTGGTCGAGATGCTGAGCAACCCGAACGGGGCCACGCTCGACGAGTTGGTCAGGAAGATTGGCTGGCAACCGCATTCCATTCGCGGGGCCATCAGTGGCACGGTTAAGAAGAAGCTCCGCCTGACCGTGACATCCGAGACGGAGGAAAACCGGGGCCGCGTCTATCGAATTGCGAAGGGCGCATAAGATGGCAGAGAATGGCAGTCGATCATCTGATATCGCTCAGACGATCCAAACCCTTGAAGCCGCGTCTCGTCCCGAGCTGGCCGAGCAATGGCAGCGCCTCTATCGAAGTCAACCGCCGAAGGGCGTGAGCCAACGCTTTCTGATCGCAGCTATCGCGCATGCGCTTCAATTGCGGGCGCACGGACGAACTGCGTCCAGCCTGCGGCGGCGGATCGAGCGTGTTGCGGCGAAACGATCCCGGAACTCCGACGCTTCACCAACAAACATACCTACTGTCGGTGCGCGACTAATCCGGGAGTGGAACGGATCAACCTATACCGTGGACGTCACTGAGGACGGGTTCATCTGGGATGGCGTGCCCTATCGATCCCTCTCGGCCATCGCACGGACCATCACGGGAACGCGATGGTCCGGCCCCCGCTTCTTCGGCTTGCCGAAGGAGAATGGATAATGACGCGGAAACGCCTTAGTTGCGCGATATATTGCCGGAAGTCCACGGCTGAAGGACTGGAGCAGGACTACAACTCGCTGGAAGCCCAGCGAGACGCCTGCCTGTCCTTCATCAAGAGCCAGTCCGGCGAGGGATGGGTCGCTCTCAAGACCCTCTACGATGACGGCGGGTATTCCGGCGGCAGCATGGAACGGCCGGCCCTCCAGCAGCTGCTTGCCGACATCCGGAACAAGGCCGTTGATGTGGTGGTCGTTTACAAAGTGGACCGCCTGACGCGATCGCTCGCCGACTTCGCCAAGATCGTCGAGGTCCTCGATGACCAAGGAGTATCATTCGTATCGGTGACGCAACAGTTCAACACCACGTCCTCGATGGGTCGGTTGACCCTGAATGTCCTCCTCTCCTTCGCGCAGTTCGAACGCGAGGTCACGGCAGAACGGATCCGGGACAAGATTGCGGCCTCAAAGAAGAAGGGCATGTGGATGGGTGGGGTTGTGCCGCTCGGATACGACGTCATTGAGCGGAAGCTAATCGTCAACCCATCGGAAGCCGAAACTGTCCGGACGCTCTTTCACCTGTACCGTAAGTTGGGGACGGTCAAACGCCTGAAGGATGAAGCTGATCGCCTAGGACTGCGGACCAAAGCGCGCAAACCGAACAACTCCTCCCATAGTGGCCGACGCGGTGGAGATCCGTTCACGATGGGTCATCTTTATAAGCTGCTCGCCAATCGTCTCTATCTCGGGGAAATGACCCACAAGGGCGCCAGCTATCCTGGTGAACATGATGCGATCATTAAGCCCGATATTTGGGACGCCGTAGAAGATCAGTTGAGCCGGAATGCACTGAAACGATCTCGAACTGCCAAGACAAATGGTTCGAACCTGCTGACCGGCTTGTTATTCGACGAAGAGGGAAATCGCATCTCGCCCCACTACTGCGTCAAGCAAGGCCGACGGTATCGCTACTATGTCTCCCGCAATCCGGAAGCCCGGAGCGAATGGCGCTTGCCGGCAAGGACCATTGAGGCTGTGATTGTCTCCGGCATCGTCGCCTTCCTGAAGGATCAGCGACAATTGATCGATCAAGTCGTCCCGGCACAGGGTCCCAATGATGCTATCGAACCATTGTTATCAAAGGCCAAGGTATCGGGGAATCGACTAGAGTGCGGCACGGCATCACAGCAACGATCGATCCTTGCCGATCTAATAGATCGGGTGGACCTTTCGCGTGAGCGTGTCCGAGTCGAGATGCGGCGATCCTATCTTCTACGGAAGTTGCGGGAAGAGAATGACAATCTTCCAGTTAACGATACAGGCGACGCGGGCGTCGTGATTGATCTGCCGGTCACTTTCAAGCGTCGCGGTGTTGAGACCAAGATCGTGATTGCGGGGGAAGAGAATGCTGCATCCACACCCGATCCGGCATTGATCAACGCCGTAACATCAGCCCACCGATGGTTTGCTGACCTGAAGACCGGCAAGGCCCAAAGCATCAAGCAACTCGCAGAAAGTGTTGGTGTGGACAAGGGAGACGTTAGCCGGATCCTCCCCTTGGCCTTCCTGGCACCCGACATCGTCGAGGCGATCCTTGATGGGCGCCATCCTGTGGACCTCACCGCCTATCGCTTGAAGAGGATCCACACCCTGCCATACGACTGGCAGGCGCAGCGTGACCTGCTCGGGTTCACCTAAACCCCCACAACCACCTCCCGAAAAGTGTTGGCTACCGGAATTGGCCGACAGAGACTTTTCCGCAATTCCGCCCGGAGACGGCGAAATCGTCGGTCTCTGGGCCTACGGATAGGCGTCGATGTCGCCGCAATGCCGCGGAAACCGGGGCATACCGAAAACGACATAACATATTGACATTAAGCAGAAATTTTAGTGGTGGAGCCGTGGGGAATCGAACCCCAGACCTCTACAATGCCATTGTAGCGCTCTCCCAACTGAGCTACGGCCCCATCCTGGGCGCGGCGCTTAAATCACGGGGATTGGGATTTCCCGCCGCCGCATGCGACCGCCGC
>JAJFMJ010000022.1 GCA_021772275.1 Chlamydiota bacterium
AGATTCGGAGGAGGTTTTCTTGAAATTTGGGATTTTTTTGCCGAACATAAATAGTCAGGTGCTATTTTTGAGGCAAAAAAATTTCAAATTTCTGAAAAGACCCCTGAAGATCTAGAGAATAAATTCCTCAACAGAACCTAGTGCTCTAAAATTGCAGGCACTTGACCTCAGGAAGCAATCAGGGGTATAATTCGGGACAATGAAACGAAAGTTCCTCCACCTTTTTACCCTTCTTTTTATCGCAGCCTTCCCTTTTATGAATACCTTTTACCAAGTGTTTCGAGGGGTTTCAGTCTCCTTTGTCCACTCCTTCGAGCGGGTTGCTCCCTTCTCTTTTCAAATCCCTCCCCTTTTCCAAAAGTATATCCACTTTTACCTGACCGATTTCTGGGTTTTGGGACTGATGATCGGCGCTTTTTCCTTCAAAGAAGTCCACTTTAAAACCCTCTTTTTTAACCGCCACTCCCGCTATCTTACCCTCTATACTGGAGTGGCCCTCCTTTCCATTGTGTTTTCCCTTTTTTCCGGCTACTTTTTTCAGTATACGACCTTAATCAACCTCACTTTGGGATTTCTAGTTTTTCATCTTGTCTATACCTTGATGGAAAAAGAGTGGCTTCCCTCCATTTTATGGGCCTTTCTTGCCGTTGCAACACTCGAAAGCCTCATTGGAACAGGGCAGTTTTTGATGCAACACAGCCTCGGCCTTTCCTTCCTTTCAGAGCCGCAGATTACCCCCTATATGAAAAACATTGCTACCTACCCAGTAAGCGAAGGGAGCCTGTTTGCCAGGCTCCCCTGGATCCCCGAGGGACACACTTCCATGCTCCGCGCCTACGGCACCTTCGACCACCCCAATATTTTAGGAGCCTACCTTGCCGTTTCCCTTTTTATGACCTACTTTCTTTTCATTACGAGCAAAAAACAAAAACTTCTTTTGGCAATCCTCCCCTTGCAAATCTTCACCCTTGCCCTCACCTTTTCTAGAGGGCCCATCTTTGCTTGGGGGCTAGGAACCTCCCTCTTTTTTGGAATAGGTTTTTTTAAGAAAACACTTTTTGCAGCCGAAGAAAGAAAACACTTTTTGCAGCTTGGCGGATGGATCGGCGCCATTTTTCTCTGCATTATGGCTCTTCTTTTCAAAGAGCTTGCCACAAGAGGGGGGTTTGTTAACACCAACGCCCTTTCCGCTGCTTCCGACGGTGGCCGCCTCCTCTTCTACAAAATTGCCCTTACCCTTTTCCTCGCTTATCCCCTTTTAGGAATCGGATACAACGGCTTTGCCCTTTTCCCCTACGAAACTATTAGTTCCGAGCTTCTTGGCGCCAACCCAACAGGAGCTTTGGCGCACAACTTTTTCCTCCAAATCGCCTCCGAAACAGGCTTTTTAGGGCTCATCCTTGTGCTCCTTTTTATCGGCTCTCTATACAAACCTTTCTTTAAAGCACGGTTGACCCTTCCCATGCTTATGTTGGGAACGGTCCTCCTAACCCTCCTTCTGACAGGCTTTGTCGACCATTTTCTCTGGGCCTACCCTTCTGGGAGAGCTCTTTTCTTCATTTCTTGCGCCCTTCTTGCGACTTCCACCCAAAACCGATCTTGTATAAAACAAACTCGTTTGATACAATCTCCCCCAAACTGAGGAGATTACAAATGCATATTAAAAACATTTTTTCTACACAAACCTTTCTCTCTGCAAAAAAAGCCTTTTGCACAAAAACTGTCTTGACCCATGCCACTGCAGGAGTTGCCAGCGCTTTTTTTGCCGCTTTAATGACCTACCTTGCCTGTCGCAAAAAAGATCCAAACCCTCGACTGCAAGAAGACCCGCAGACTATTTCAATCGAAATGCTAGGAAAGATTCTTAATAAGAACGACCTCACTCCCGACAATGCTGAAGAGTTTCTTAAGACGTTGCAACCAATATCAATGCAAGCCGGTTCATCTACAGATAACCAAAAGCCAAACAATGTAACACTTACTCAAGATCAGCTCCGAAATATTATTGCTCGAAACAACCTGCGCGGTCAAGTAACGCAGCAATCTCAAATGTTAAAATCTTCGGTTTTAAACCAATTACACTCAGCAGGGCAGTCACAAGCAGGAAGCAGTTCTTTTCAGCTAAATAATACCCAGAAAATGAAAGAGGATTTATCAAATCTACTTAAGAAAAAGCCTATTGACGCAACAACCGTTGTAGAACTTAAAACACTTTTCAAGGACATAAAGGATGGCTGTACAGAGGCTAATGTGATCCTGGACATGGTTCAAGCTGAACTACAGAAACCGAAAAAGGATCAAAATTGGCATCCAATCGCATTTGTAGTCATCCACAGTAAACACAAGATTTTGAACTCAACAGTCTCCCAAATTGAACAAAATGTTGACAACCCAAACAGTTGGCAAAATATTTTACGAGAAAAGGTGTACCGCCTAAAGCATCACCTACGTGCTATAAATAAAGAGCTGGGTAAGAGAAATAGAGATCTCCTTTCTTCATTTTTAGCGGCAGAATTGCCTGGTAACCTTTGTTACTCATCAGATGAAGATTCAAGCTCTTCTGACTGGAGTGACGACGACTAACCATTGACATCCTCGCCTCCCTAAAGGGAGGAGATTCCAAGCATCTATGCTTAGATAGGTACTAAATCGCTTGTTCCCTATAGTTCCTGCTTCATCGAGTAGACTACTGTCTCCTCTCCACAGGCTTTAAATCCCGTGAGTCC
>JAJFMJ010000023.1 GCA_021772275.1 Chlamydiota bacterium
TTAAAAGAAAGGCTCTCTTCCCTCTTATCATATAAAAATTGCGCCGCCACCTCCCCATTGACATCGGGGCCTCGCATCTCATGAAGGGTCTCTCCCTTCATCTTAAGAATTCCTGCCGAATTTAAAAAGTCTAGATGGTGGACAAGGTCAAGGGCAGAAAGGGTGGTTGATATATCGGCGCGAGAAAGGGTTCCCCCTTCCTGAAACATCAGCTGCTTGACAGCGACTTGAGCGCCAAAAAAGCGGGTTTTGTCAAAATCAAAACTTAAACAAAACTCTTCCTCTTCTTTTTCCCCATTTCCAACGATGCGGCAGATCTCATGGGTGGGAGCTTCCAAGCGGAAGTCATAGTTTAAAATCCCCTGCGCTGCATCCAGCTCTAAAAGGGGAACATTGAGCTGATATTTCTTGGGAACCTCCCCCGCTGTCAAGGTGAGCCTTCCCTCCACCTCGTTTATTTTAAAGAGTTCATCTTCAGCCGAGTAGTATAAGTCTCCCGCTAAATTTTCAAAGCCAAGAGTGGGTGAAAAGGGGTAGGCTCCCTTGCCTAAGTGGAGAGCAATTCTCCATTCAAGGAGCTCTTCAACATCTCCTACATAGGCTGCTAGATGCATCTCTCCAGGGCCGCTACTCACTTTTCCCTTTAGGGGAAGATCGAGCCCCCTAAAGGTTTCAAAATGACTTAAGAAGGTCAAAACATCTTCAGCTTCTCCATCGATCGCATAGGTATTGATCTTGAGCAAATTGCGATCCTCTAGAGAAAAATCAAGGGCAATTTCTGCTTGAAACCGGACACCATCTCCGAAAGCGTCTACATTTTGGAAAAGAAACTCGGTCCCTTCTAGGGTAACCTCTGAGGTAAATGACTCAAGTTCGAGACCAAAAGAATGTTCTTTTAACCGAACCCCTTGCAGGGGGATTTTTCCCCGCCATGCCTGCTCTATAAAGTCAAAATGGAAGGTGCAATTAGGAGCTTTTTTGCCTGCTTCAAACTGAGGAATAATGTCGATATCTTTTGAGCGATAGGCAAGATGGGTAGGGTCGATGCTAAACTCAATGGCATGGTTGTTGAAGGCTCCTTCGATGCTCAACCTCCCTTCTCCCCTAAAACTCCGTTTCCAAAAAGCCAGAGGAAGGTTCAACGTCTTTGCTGAAATCTCTTCCCCATTAAACCACCCGAGCTCTAAAGCCTCTAAGTAATGACCTGCAAGAGCTTTAGAAACATCCCAATTCATCCCAAACTCAATCTGATCTTCTTCTGAAAAAGTAGCATTCCCCTCAAGACCCAAACGGTTATCAAACCTCTTAAATTTCATTGCAAGATTAAGGTCGACGAGCTCTGAGAGGATGTCCACATTGACATTCAGATGGGAATAAAGTCCTTCGAAAGATCCCTGAGCCTGAAACCCTTTGTACTGACAGGTGAGAGCAGAGGGCTTGACATACTGATCATGCATGGCAAAGAAAAAGGAGATCTCTTCTACTTTCCCCTGAGGGAAAGAAACCTCTCCTCCAGAAACTGCTAAATCCCAAAAGGTCCCATCACAAAAATCGGCGGTAGAAAAGTCAAACTCTCCTTTTCCCTCAATCGACTCCACCTTAAAAGCTCCCTTTTTAGCACTTCCCGCTATTTGCTTAGCCTTAAAATGGTGAAGCTGAAACCGTGTAAAGTCCCCCTTTTCGATCCACCCTTCTCCCTTACCACTGAATATCCCCTCTTCAATTTCAAAATTTTCTAAAAAAGGAAAATGTGCACCTGCTAAATGTTGAAATAAGCTCACCTGATCGGCACTTAAATTCTCCCAAGCTCCACCCCATTGAAACGTCTTGTCTCCTTTCGAAGCTAAAGAGAGGTAAGCTTCGCTCTTTTCTTTTGAAAAAAGATGAGCATTAAAGGCCACTTTCCAAGAGGTTCCCTCTTCAATCGCTCCTTCTCCTGTAAGGTGGAAGGGGGTTTCCTCTTTCCCCTGATGAAAAATCCCATGAAACTCGATGAGGGGTTCATGAATTGCGCTAAAACGCAAAGAGCCACTCACATCAGCTGCAGCCCACTTGTCAAAGAGGATCCGCATTCCGGTGATCTCTCCATCTCCAACAAAGTGGGGCCATATTTTTTCAAAGAAAGGGTTATTTCCTGGAATCGAAGTGAAATGCTCCTTCCATCCTAAATGGTGGAGACTCACTTCTAACCCATACTTTTCGTGGGCCGCTGCAAAATTGGAAAGATCGAGGTTATACTTTACATATTCAATGTGAGAAGATGGGGAGAGGACTAGAGCCATATTCCCATTTAAGATTCCCTGCTTTACACCCATTTTAGGATCTAGCCCAGGAGCAAAAAACCGCCCTACTTCAAAAATCCAAGGGGCCTTTAACTCCTCAAAAGCAAGATCAAAACGGAGCTTTTTCCCCTCTTTAGAAAAGAGCATGATTAAAGGAGTCTTTTCCTCTTCCTGACTGAGCTTAAGTACTCCTTGATCAAGCTCGACAAAAGCGACTTGATCTCCAATCCTAAATGTTCCCTCTCGAATTTGAAGGGGCGTTCCAAAAAAGTATTTTTTCAGCGTCTTGTAAAGTCCCTGCTTCTTCTTTGCTTCACCAAGAGTTCCCGTTAAAGCAATTTGAGGCCGGTCCATGATGACTTTTGGAGCGAATCGAAAAGGGAAGAGCTGAAAGTCAAAAGCAACTCTGAGGTCATCAACCTTGACGTCAAAAGAACCCTCTCTTTGAAGAGAGGTCTTTTGTAGGACAAACTCTCCCTCGTCCCACCGCGATTTTTCGTAGGAAAACTCAAGCTTTTTCCCCTTAGGAAGGCGACTTCCCAGATAAGACTTGACCCCAAAACAAATGAGTGAGTGATGCCCTATTCCAAAGGCAAGCAAGAAAGTGAAAAGGGCAATAAACCAAATGACAACTTTTTTTCGCATGATAAATCCACTTTTTTCCCACTATAAAACAATATGGTGAAAAACATAAGAAAAAAATAGATAGCAATCGGGGGTTGAAGGAGAATTCCAATTTAGTGATGATGACCTTACTATGCTAAGAAAATTTTTGGATCACCAACTCAAGCTAACCGAAGAAGGACGCCGTTTTGCTCGCCTCCGTCCCTTGGTCAATGCGTTCGACACCTTTTTTTATGAGGTTCCCCTCAAAACGGTGCGCGGTCCCCACATTCGGGACCTCATCGATCTTAAACGGTGGATGATGCTCGTGGTTTATGCCCTTGTCCCCTGCATCCTGATGGCAATTTGGAATAGTGGAGTGCAAAGTTTTGTCTATGGCAGCTCAGATGTAAAGCGGCTTTACATCTACCTTAAAGCCTCGGAAACCCTTGGGGGATATTTTGGGTTTTCAGCGGAATACTTTTGGCCTATTTTGAAAGGAGGGCTGATCTCTTTTCTCCCAGTGATGTTTATTTCTTATGCTGTTGGCGGTCTTTGGGAAATCCTTTTTGCGATCATCCGACGGCATGAGGTTTCGGAAGGGTTTTTGGTGACGGGGATGCTCTTTGCTCTTATCCTTCCTTCAACGATCCCTTATTGGATGGTTGCTGTGGGGGTCACTGCTGGGGTTGTGATTGGTAAGGAGCTGTTTGGGGGGACGGGGATGAACATTTTAAACCCTGCTCTTGTGTGCCGCGCTTTTCTTTTTTTTGCTTTCCCCACCAAGATGACAGGAGATATTTGGGTGGGGACCAACCCCACCAAGGTTCAAGAAAGTGTCCACACGATGAACAAGCAAATTGGGGAGATTGACGGGATTACCCAGGCCTCGATGCTCAACCGCTTTAATGTGACTGATGAGATCAAGAGGATCCATGTCGATGCGATTGGGCTCCAGTATGGGGAAAAAGTAAAGACGAAAAAAGTGATTGAAGCGCAACTCCACCGCTGGAAACCGGGAGCCCCCCTAAACGCTCTAACTCCCAATGAACGAAAAGATTTTGTCACGGCCCCTTTCAGTCAAGGGGGGCTAGGCCTTTCCCCAGAAAACTACTCCGACGCGGTCCGTTTTAGTGAGCTCCAGTTTGGCCAAGGGATTTTAACCAATGGGAACTTTTTCTTCGGCAACCAGGTCGGGTCGATGGGAGAAACTTCGATCTTGGCATCTCTATTGGGCGCTTTTTTACTCATCTATTGCCGTCTTGGATCGTGGCGAACGATGGTAGGGGTCGCGATTGGAGCTTTTCTCTCCGCTTATCTATTCGAGTGGGGCTCTGGAGCTTTTAGTCCCGCAAAATATGGTCTGCCCGCCTACAAACATTTCCTTTTGGGAAGTTTGGTCTTTGGCCTTGTTTTTATGGCAACCGATCCGGTTTCCTCCCCGGCGATGAAAGGGGGGCGTTGGCTTTACGGCCTTTTAATCGGTGTAGTGATCATTATTATTCGGGTGCTCAACCCCGCTTTTCCCGAAGGGGTGATGCTAGCGATCCTTTTCGGAAATGTTTTTTCCCCCCTTATTGACCATCTGATAACAAATAGAGTGATTAAGAAACGGTATGACAGAAAAAAGATCATCATTCAGTAGTTTCCGTACGCTTTTATTTGTGGTGTTTCTCTGCACGATTTGCGCGCTTGCCTTGTCGGTTTTGGCCGAAGTTTTGAAATCCCCTCAAAAAAATGCGCGTGAGCTTTACAGGAGTAAGCAGCTCTTGCTTGCCGCTCGGATTCTTGGCTATAATGGCTACTTTCTTTTGGATGGGAAACCAGCCACCTACGACTCCCAAGAAAAAATCCTCGTCCCTTATGAGGAGAAAGTCCCTCCCAAAGCCAAAAACGAAGAGATTTTAGATATTTTTGAAAGCCGAATCTTTGCCCGCCTCACCAACAGCAGCGGAGAGCTTTACACCTTCGAAGAGGTGGGAATCGATGAAGGAGCCTACCTCCTCCAAAACGAAAAGCTTGGATATTCTCGGCTCCCTTACAAACTTGTCTATCTTGTTAAAGAAAACGGGCCAAGCAAAGTCCCTTATGGATATGTCATTCCGATCAATGGGTATGGACTTTGGGATGCCATTTATGGTTATTTAGGGGTAGAAGCAAATGGAGACACAGTTCTAGGAATGACCTGGTATAGCCAAAGAGAGACCCCTGGCCTAGGAGGAGAGATTGCCCTTCCTGAGTGGCAAGAGCAATTTTTAGGAAAAGATATTTTCCAGAAAAGTCCCGACGGAACAACCAATTTTGAGCGGGCCCCCCTGGGAATTCGGGTGGTCAAAACAACCGTTAAAGAAACCTTGGGAAATACTCCGATGGCCGATAGCGCTGTCGATGGCATTCCTGGCGCCTCGATTACCATTAATGGGGTTAATGAAGCGCTTAGACGCTCTCTTGCACCCTACCGCCCCTTCCTGATCCGCGCGCAGCAAGGAGAGTTCGATGGCTAAAAGAGCGCCACTCACCAGCTACTACATCGATCAGCTATGGAATAATAACCAAATTCTTGTGGCGATCCTAGGGATTTGCTCGGCACTTGCTATTACCATTAAGATCAATGTTGCTGTTGTGATGGGGGTTGCTGTCATTTTTGTCACCGGGTTTTCCTCTCTTTTTGTCTCGCTGATTCGAAAATGGACCCCTCCCAATGTCCGGATGATCGCAGAGCTTGCCATTATCTCTTCTTTTGTGATCATTGTCGATCAGGTTCTTAAGGCCTACCTCTATGAAATGTCCCTGACCCTTTCGGTCTTTGTTGGCCTCATCATCACCAACTGCCTCGTGATGGGACGGGCTGAGGCAATGGCGCAAAATAACGCTCCCTTTCCTGCTTTTATGGATGGGCTTGGCGCTGCCTCTGGTTATGCCCTCGTCCTCCTTGGGGTTGGCTTTATCCGAGAGCTCTTTGGCTTTGGAACTCTTTTTGACCTTCCTGTCATTCCACAAAGCTGGTACGCCAGCCCTAAGCACCCCGACGCCTATGTCAACTCCAACTTCATGGCTCTTCCTCCCTCTGCCTTCTTCATCATTGGCGGAATGATCTGGATCCGCAACCTCATCGCAAAAGAAGAAGGAGCGTAAGTGGGTAGTTACACCATCCTCAATCTTATTGGCCTTTCTATCCAGTCGATTTTCATCCAAAATATCCTCCTCTTTTACTTTTTGGGGATGTGTTCCTACCTCGCTTGTTCGAATAAAATGACAACCGCCAATGGCCTTGGCCTTGCTGTCTTTGTGGTGATGTCGATTTCAGGGATGCTCAACTGGCTGGTTCACACCTACATCACTGGAGAGAACGCCCTCTTCTGGCTCCGCAGCCTTGGCGTTGCCGATGTGAACCTCGGTTTTCTTGAGTTTCTGATCTACATTTCGGTCATTGCCGCCTTTGTTCAGGTGCTCGAAATTGTCATTGACCGGTTTGCCCCTGTCCTCTACCGAGCGCTGGGGATGTACCTTCCCCTGATCACCGTTAACTGCGCGATTCTCGGCGCGTCTCTCTTTGCCACCGTGCGCGCTTACCCCTTTATCCCCAACCTTGTCTATGTAGCTTCGGCTGGCGTCGGCTGGTGGATCGCAATTCTCCTCATTGCCTCGATTCGGGAAAAGCTTGCCTACTCAAATATCCCCAAAGGGCTTGCTGGCATGGGAATGACCTTTGTGATGACGGGGCTAATCTCGCTGGCCTTCATGGGGTTTGCGGGGATTGCTCTCGACAAGGTGACCGAGGTTGATACTTACCCCCTCCTTACCCAGCAGGAAGAGAGATAATTAGCGCAAACGCGTTTTTTTATTGCGTTTTCGCTGAAAATGTCGTGATTTTTAGCGAAAACATGATTTTTTGTTGCGTTTTCGCTGAAAATCTGATAATTTTTAGCGTAAACGAGGTTTTAATGAAAAATTTCATTGGAAGAACAGTTGAGATTGAAAAGCTCGAAAATCTTCTTAAATCCCCAAATTCTGAGCTTTTAGCGGTTTATGGGAGAAGGAGGGTGGGGAAAACTTATTTAATCAGTGAGTTTTTTAAAGATAAGGGGATCTATTTTGAGCTAACTGGAGCTTTTAACGGGAAACGATCAGACCAACTCCGTAGGTTCCCATCAGCCTTTCACGAAGCATTCCCTTCTAAAGAGAGGATCAAAACCCCGAAAGATTGGACCGAAGTTTTTGAACTCTTATGGGAAAAGGTTGACGCGCAGCCTGCAAGTAGAAAAGTGATTCTTTTTTTTGATGAACTTCCCTGGCTTGCTGCAAAAAAATCTGATCTCCTTATGGCACTAGAACATTCTTGGAACCGATATTTTTCTAGAAAAAATAATGTGATTATGATTTTGTGTGGCTCTGCCGCATCCTGGATGATTAAAAAGATTGTTAATAATACAGGTGGCCTCTATGGGAGATTAACTGATAGAATACATCTCAAGCCCTTTACCCTTCTTGAGTCTGAGCAATTTCTTCAAGCTAAAGGGATCAATCTAGAGAGAAAGCAGCTGGCTGAAGTCTACATGGCAATTGGTGGCATTCCTAAGTATCTAGACCATATAAAAAAAGGGAATTCCGCATCACAAATTATTCAAGATTTATGCTTCTCTTACGGGGGATTTTTAACCACCGAATTTCAATCCCTGATTAAAGCTCTTTTTGGAAGCCATGGCAACTATATTGCGGTAATCGAAGCTTTAGCAAAAAGGCGAAAAGGGTTAACCCTCAATGAAATCGTAGAGGCAGTAAACATCTCTTCTGGAGGACAACTAACATCGATTATTGATGACCTTAAAGCTTCTGGATTTATTGGGAAAACCCCCTATTTTGGAAAAAAAAAGAAAGATGCACGTTATAAGATTACCGATGAATATACTCTTTTTTACCTGACCTGGATTGAAGATGCTCTTTTCCAAAATGAAACTCCTGTTACCAAAAACTACTGGCAAAGCCTATGCCAAAGCCAGAAATTTAACGTGTGGGCCGGGTATGCTTTTGAAAACGTCTGTTTCAAGCATATCGATAAAATTGTCGATGCTTTAAAGCTTTCTGTTGTAGCAAGGAGCGTTTCTTACTTTGAGCACCGAAGAACGGAAGATCTTCCAGGAGCCCAAATCGATCTTGTGATCGACCGTGCAGATAAAAGTCTTTCTCTTTGCGAAATCAAATTCTATAACGGGCAGTATTTAGTGACTAATGAATATGCGGAAAAGCTGCGCCAGAAAAGAAATGTCTTTCAACTTGCAACAAAGACAAGGAAAGCCCTTTTTAATGTATTAATCACCCTTTACGGAGCCGTAGAAAACCAAGCTTACCATTCTGCAGTCGACCAGCAAGTTGATCTTAGCTCATTTTTTACCCCTTGACGTTAACCACTTGTTTGAGGCGATGCTTAATGGTGACAAGATCTTCTTGCGCTTTCATCACTTTGGTGATGTCTTTGTAGGCGGCGGGACTTTCATCGATCACCCCTTTATCGAGGCGGGCCTCGATCCCCTCCATCGCTTTTTGGTGCTCTTCTAAAGAGATCTCTTTTTTAGCTGCTGTCCGAGACATCCGCCGTCCTGCCCCATGGGAGCAAGAGCAAAAACTTTCGGGGTTGCCCAACCCCTCGACAACAAAAGAGTGGGCTCCCATTGACCCAGGGATAACCCCGATCTCTCCCTTTCCTGCGCGGGTAGCCCCTTTGCGCGCCACCCACACATCGGCTCCAAAGTGATTTTCTTCGACCACATAGTTGTGGTGGCAATTGACCGCAAGCTGCGTCTCTTCAAAGGGGGGTAAAATGCTTTGCATTCCCCTTAGGGTGGCTCGCATCATCGCCTTCCGGTTTTCTAGGGCAAAGTTTTGGGCCCAAAGGACCGCTTCGATATAGTCGGCAAAGAGGGGAGAGCTCTCTTGCAGGTAGGCCAGATTAAGGTCGGGAAGCTCCTTCGTCCGCCCTTGCCGCTCGATCTCCTCTTTAGCCTTTTCGATAAAGTAGTTTCCAATCCGGTTCCCCGGCCCCCGCGAGCCCGAGTGAAGTAAAGCCCAGACATGATCCTCCTCATCGAGACACATCTCGATAAAATGGTTTCCCGTTCCGAGGGTTCCGAGATGGCGCTCCTGGTTGCGAGCGCGCGCCTTGGGATGTTTTTCGGTAATTTTATGATAAGCCCCTTCCATCCCTTTCCAGATTTTGAGAAGCTCGGGAGGGGTATCGTGCCACGCCCCTCGATCATTGGGCCCCCCTCGGTCGGTTCTCCCAACTGGAACTGCTTTTTCAATCGCCTCTCGCACTCCGTGGAGATTGTCGGGAAGATCTTTTCCTTTTAAAGTGGTTTGGACCGCCATCATTCCGCAACCGATATCGACCCCAACGGCGGCAGGAATGACCGCATGTTTCATTGGAACCACCGAGCCGATCGCTACCCCAATGCCGCAGTGAACATCGGCCATCCCCGCCACGTGACTATGGATAAAGGAAAGCTCTGCAACATTGCGAAGCTGCGCCATCGCACTTTCTTCAAAGGGCTCTTCGGTGTCCCACAACTTGAGGGGCTTGCCCTTCGTCTCGTAGGTGTTATACCCCAACCATTTCCTCGTAGATTTTAAGGGTCATTAATTTTTCTAGCTCTTCAGGAGTAGAAAGGGCTATTTCAAAAAGGTAACCCTCTTCTTCTGGGGAGGTGTTCAGGAGTGAGGGATTTTCTCGCACCGCCTCATTAACCTTTGTGATGGTCCCTGAAACAGGGGTATAGATGTCTGCTGCTGCTTTGGTCGACTCGAGAACAGCGACTTCCTCGCCCGCTTTGACCTTTTGTCCCACCTTAGGAAGCTCGACATAAACGATCTCCCCAAGCTCTTTTTGTGCATGGGTCGAAATACCAATCTGTCCCACCGAACCTTCTACCCGCACCCATTCATGAGAATCTGAATATTTCATTGTTTGCTCCTTATCCTACCAACTCTAACGATGCCCAAAGGGCAGGATGTTTTTCAAGATTAAAAAAGTTTGAAGAGAGATTAAAGTGTTGTTTTTCTCCGTTTTTCTTTTGGAAGCGGTAAGCAAAGCCGAGCCGTTTAAATTCGCGGGGGTCGTAGCCATGCAAAACTTCCTTCGGAAGAGCTACACTAAATTCATATGAGCGCCTTTTGACGTGGGTCTCGATCTTCATAAGCTTTGGATCGGCAAGCTCATGCTTATCCTCACCGCGAAAACGGGTCACTTCGACCCCCTCTTCTTCTTCAGGGGTGATGATAAAGTGGTGGCAAAAACGGGTCATTACGTTGGAGTTTTTGAGATCACGGGTATCGATAAAAAGGTCGATAGAGTCTCCCTCTTCAAGGGAAAGTCTTGAAGTAATGTGGAAGTAAAGAAAAAGGGAGCTCCATGCAAGGGTGACGTCGACAAGGTGTCCTTCCCCAGTCAGCCCCGTCATATTGGGAAGGGGACGCGCTCTTTGCTTATCAAATTTGGTCACTTTGCCCCGCACCTCAAAGAAGGGGGATGGGCTAAGCGGTTTAAGATCTTTGAGCGCGGTCATGGAAGTGAATGGCGTTTGTCTCTTTAAGGCGGTCGATCACCTCGGTCATGAGGTAGCATTCGGCTTCTTTGGATAAGATCTCTTGTCCTTGTTCTATCTCGGTTTCAAAGTTCCCATTGGGAACCGCCTTTTCTTTCAGCTGAAAGAAGAAGAGGTCTCCCCTATCACTTGTCTTGACCTCTGACCAGCTCTTTTCAACCATCGCAAAGATGTCGGAGTCAAACCAAGGGCTTTTCTCATGATTTTTGAAGAGTTTGTTTTCCTTAACAAGGGCCCACTGCTTTTCAAGAGGCTCTTTTTGGGAAAGTTTTCCTTCCTCGTTTGGAGAAAGTTTTTCCCTTAGGAAACCGCTCTTTTCTCCAAGGCGGCGGACCTCTTTTTCGGCTGCATACAGATGGGGAAAGAGGCGGTAACGGGGATAGAAGCCATCAAGATCTTCATACCGATCTCCAGGGAGATCTACGTGGAGTTTTGCCACTTCTTCTTCAATGCTTTTAAGAAGGTCGGCATAAAGATAGCGCCCCACATCGGTCCGCACTTCGGGAAAGGGTTTCCACTCTCCCCCTTCGGTTTTAAAGAGGGGTGGGTTTTTCTTCCGCTCAGTGGGATAGGCCTCTTCTAGATGTCTTTCGAGAAGGGCGTCGAGAATCCCTTTCTCTTCAGCTTCTGTAAAGCTCAAAACCGTTTCATTTAAATCGCGATCTAAAACGTGGAACCGGCAATAGGTCTTTCCATCAGCGGTGTAAAGCTCTAACTTTCGCCGCGCTTCTAAGGCCTCGGGGTTAACCTCAAGCTCTCCCTGCAAAGCGGCAACGCTTAGGAGCTCAGAGAGCTCTTCTTTTTTAGAAAAGCTGAGCTTCCGCACAGTCATGTGCTTTTGGTCCAAAGCATTCTCGATCCACTCGGGGTGATTTCTCACAAGTGCTTTCCGAGTAAAGGTATCGATCTGATTCCTCAACTTGGGGTCAAGCGACTCAAGGGCAGCAAAGTAGCTATCTTCATCGCTTCCGTTTTTTGCTGCAAGGCTAGGAAATTCTTTTTCAAGAAGCTCATAATTCTCTTTTTCGAGCTGCCAATCCCAGGCTTCTTTTAAGCTCACGCTCAAGGAAATTTCGTCAATCGAAACCTCAGCAACCTCAACTAAAAATCGTTTTTCAATAAGTTCAGGGCACCGTTTTTTGATCACCTCTACTGCATCAAAGTTTTGCGGAAGCATTACCCCCACTTCTCGGTTTTTTGCGACTTGATCCAAATAAAACTCCAGTTTCATCAGGGCTGAAAAATCTTTGATTTCGAGGGGGTAGGGCAAACGGTAGAGGTCTGCATCAGCGGTTTTTGAGGCAAAGCTGTAAAAGGTTTGATAGACGTGAGGATCAACAAAAACGGCTCCTCCAATATCTTTGAAAAGGCGGCGGAAGAGCATCACCTGTTGCCAAACTTCGACAGCCTCTTTTTCATTCATTCCTAATACATATAGCTGCCGCTTCCAAAGATCAGCCATTTCTTCTTCAGAAATTTCCATCTTTTTTAGGATGGTTTGAAGGGATTCATACCCGTGACGAATTAGATCGACGCGAGCCTCTTCATAACTCACCTTATAGCCTCGCTCTTTTGCAATGAGGGCTGCGTTGATGATGAACTGAGCCGATAGGTCAACAAAACGGGAGCCAAACCAGTCTTGAACATGGCGACACTGAAAGAGGTTAAGATTTGCCCGCGCTAAACTTGGATCTTCCTCAATCCAGTCGTAGTGTTTTTGTTGGAACATGAGATATTCGCGCAAGGTACTCGGAGGGAAGACCGACTCTCCCAGATAAAGGTCGACGAGGAGGGCAAAGGTGTCGGGATTCATCTCCTCCACTTCTTTTAAAAAGTGCTCTAGATTGTCTTTTTGAGCGGGAAGGACCTGAGCCCACAGGTTTTGAGCGCTAATAAAGGGGGCTGTTGGATGGCAGTAGGGGCGAAACTCTTTGTGACGGACCATCCGCTCTTCGAGCTCTTCTTTTAGATCATCGAAGTAGGCGTTGGCGAGAAGAACTCCTATCCCTGTTCCTAAAAGATCTTTTCGAATCACCCCATCATTAAAATAGTTGGGCATTACTCCCCTTTCTAAAAGGGAGAGATCGCCCCGATCGGTCGACAAGAAATGGGCCATCTGCGCGACTTTGTGCTCCATTATTTTTGAACCATCGACTGCTTCGCCAATAGGCTTGTCTTTTATTTTTTGGGGAGCATTCAGTGTCGCTTGCGTTCCAAAAAAGGAAAATGAAATCACAATCACAACTGCAATGACGATAAAAAAGTAACGTTGGTAACGGCGTAAAAAATCTAGCATCGTAAAAACCTTTCCGCCTATCGTACCAAACCCCTTACTTTCGTGCAACCTTAGGATTCAAAAAAATCTTTTATTTCAAACCCATTTGCGCTAAGGATAAAAGTATGGCTAGAGAAAGTACAAAACAGCGGTGGCTCCTTGGGATTATTAGCGCTGTTGCAGCAATCGGTGGACTTCTTTTTGGATATGATACGGGGGTGATTTCTGGAGCAATTCTTTATATTAGGCATGACTACGCCCTTACCATTGGACAAGAAGAGCTGATCATTAGTATGGTTTCTCTTGGCGCGATCTTTGGCGCCATTTTAGGGGGACCGATTAGTGATCGTCTCGGCCGAAAAAAAGTGGTCCTCTCCTCAAGCGTTCTTTTTGTGATTAGCGCCATCGGCCTTTCTCTTTCAGGGTCAATAAACGAGCTGATCTTTTGGCGTTTTCTCGTCGGTTTTGCCATTGGAATTTCGTCTGCAACTGCTCCTCTCTACATTGCTGAGCTTGCTCCCCGCTACATCCGGGGAGCCCTCGTCACGATCAACCAACTTTTTATCACGATTGGGATCCTCTCTTCCTATCTCATCGGTCTCCTCTTTGTCGAGTCGCAGTCGTGGCGTCTCATGTTTGCTATTGCCGGAATTCCCGCTGCTGTGCAATTTCTTGTGATGGTCTTTTTTCCAGAAAGTCCCCGTTACCTCACCAACATCGGCGACAAGAAAAAAGCGCTTGCCATCCTCACCCGCTTTCGGGGAAGCCCGAAAGATGCGAAAAAAGAAATTGCTCATATCGAAGCGATGTCTGCCGAGAAAAAGCCCCATTGGAAAGAGCTCCTTTCGAAAAACATCCGCCCTGCCCTTCTCGCTGGAGTAGGGGTCACCGTCATCCAACAAATCACCGGGATCAATACCATTATCTACTACGCTCCCACCATCTTCCAGTTTGCCGGGTTTGCCTCCAATAAAGCGGCCCTGATGGCTACCCTCTGGGTCGGAATCGTCAATGTTCTCATGACCTTTGTCGCCATCTATCTTCTCGACAAGGTGGGGCGTAAACCCCTCCTCTTCTTTGGCCTTGGGGGAATGGCAGTCAGCCTCATCGTTCTCGGGATCGGCTTCCACCAAACGGTCAATCCGGCCCTCGTCGGCACCATCGCTCTTATCTGCCTTTTCACCTATATCGCCTCTTTTGCCTATGGCCTCGGCCCCATCGGCTGGCTCCTCAACTCAGAGATCTATCCCCTCCATATTCGGGGAAAAGCGGTCGGGGTGGCCACCTGCGCCAACTGGGCCTCTAATTTCATCATCACCGCCACCTTCCTCAACCTGATCCACCTCCTCGGCAAATCAGGAACCTTCTGGCTCTACGGCTTTGTCGGCCTCCTGGGTCTCCTCTTCGTCTGGAAGAGGGTTCCAGAGACTAAGGCTAAGTCACTTGAAGAAATTGAAGAGTTTTGGAAAAGCTAAATCTCTTATTTTAACCCGAATATTATTTTTTAATCAACTATTTTTACAAAGAAATAAACTTCTTGTTGTTAATGGTTTATGAAAATCAATAAGCACTTAATTGGCTTATTATAAACAGATTGCGTATTAGTTTAATTTAATTGATAATTATGTTATAATATTAACTATATACGACAAAAATTAAACAAAAAGAAGGAGAAATTATGGGACAAGTAACACAAAAACAATTTAATGAAACGGTCACAGTTTTTGCTAATGCTTTGACTGACTATAAGAAAGGAAATTCAGACCTACTGGCGATAGTTTTAAAATTAAAACAACTAGACCCAGAAACAACGATTGGAAGTATTTATGCTGATTCAGTTGCAAATAATCTTAACCAATTCGACAGCTTCCAGCAAAAATATCCAAACAGATTTAGACGATTAACAACGGCCGTAAAAGAACTCGCTCCTGTAACAGTAAAAGCCATTCTAGAAGCTGAGGCTAACAAACTGGGGGCATTTAGAAACGTATATACAACTGCTTAATTAAAGATCATCAATTCTTTTTAAGCCTGCTCCAATCGGGGCAGGCTTTTTTTAGTAGGACCTTGCGAAAATGACCCGCTGGGGGCTCGGTTTCCCAGTAAAGGGGCATTTCCCTTCTTCCTTCGCCCCATCAAGAGGGATACACCGCACAGTCACACTGAGCTCTTTTTGGAGCTTTTCCTCTATCGCACTATCTCCTGCCCAGTGGGCGCTCACAAAACCAGCCTCCTTTTTAAAGAAGTCGTAGAAAGCTTCTTCGGTATCTACTTCCTGGACATGGCTGTCACGGAAGACTTTGGCCTTTTCGTAGAGATCGTTTTGGATCGCATCGAGCTGGTCGGCAACAGTCGCAAGGAGGGTCTCCTCGGTTTGCTTCTCAAAATCTTTATGCCCTTTATTCCGCTTGGCAATCGTAAGTTCCCCTTTCTCAAGCTCTCGTAAGCCCACTTCGATCCGGATGGGGACCCCTTTTTTGATCCACGACCAAACTTTTTCGCCGCTGCGAAGGTCTCGCTCATCCAGATGAACGGTCAGGGGATCTTCGGCGTAATGGACCTTTTGGAGCTTCTCCTTTAGGGCGCGGCAGTAGGCAAGGACCTTCTCTTTAGCCTCAGGTTTGTGAACAAGGGGAAGGATCACCACTTGAGCCGAGGCGATGCGAGGTGGAAGGACAAGACCGTCATCATCGCCATGGACCATGATCATCCCACCAATAAGGCGGGTGGTCACCCCCCAAGAGGTGGTCCAAGCGTGGGCTTGGTTCCCCTCCTGGTCTTGGAAGGTAATGTCTTGCGCTTTGGAAAAGTTTTGGCCGAGGAAGTGGGAGGTTCCCGCTTGCAAGGCCTTTCCATCTTGCATCATCGCTTCAAACGTGTAGGTTGCAACTGCCCCTGGAAAACGTTCACTTTCGGTTTTCTCTCCTTTAATAACGGGAATGGCGAGCTTGTTTTCAAGAAAATCGACATAGATATCGAGCATCTGGCGCGCTTCTGCGCGCGCTTCTTCTTCGGTGGCATGGACGGTATGCCCTTCTTGCCAAAGGATTTCGGCAGTCCGCAGGAAGAGGCGGGTCCGCATCTCCCAACGGACGATATTGGCCCACTGATTAATAAGGAGAGGAAGATCGCGGTGGGACTCGACCCACTTCGCAAACATCTCTCCTACCATCATTTCAGAAGTGGGGCGGACAATGAGGGGCTCCTCAAGCTTACCACCAGGAACGAGTTTTCCCTCTTCACCAGCAACAAGGCGATGATGGGTGACAACCGCGCACTCTTTCGCAAATCCTTCGACATGCTTCGCCTCTTTTTCGAGGTAACTCAGAGGGATAAAGAGGGGGAAGTAGGCGTTTTGGTGCCCTGTTTCTTTAAATCTCCGATCAAGAATCCGTTGGATATTTTCCCAAAGGGCATATCCCCACGGCTTAATGACCATACACCCTCTAACAGGAGAATGCTCCGCAAGATCGGCCACTTTAATGACCTGTTGATACCACTCCGGATAGTCTTCGGTTCGTGTCGGGGTCACCGCTGTTTTTTTCATTGCGTGAATTCCTTTTCAAGTTGCTGTTTTAAGAGGACTCGCACCTCTTTTAAATCGTTTGGGGTCCACTCCTTTCCTAGGATGGAGAAGGTTGTCTGAAGCATCGCTTGCTTTACCTGGGTATCGGGAAGGAGAACGGCGTTTAAAAATTTTTCTTTGGGAAGGGCGATCGCAATGCTTCCCTGATGGAGATAGCCCTGCTTTTGCCTCCTTTGGGCCGCCCCAGCGATCTTCCGCCCCCCAAGCATCACATCGTACTGGGTCGGCTTGGCCATGCAGAAGTGGCGACAATGCTCATCTAGGGGGGAAGGGTCCTCTGGAAGAAGGGATAAATCTGACTCAAAAAAAGTCTTTACTCCACATTTAACCCGATGATTGATAAAATCATAATTGTCGAGTGTGTTTGTAGAAAAATGTGGAAAATCTGCAGGGACCAAGACTGAAAAGGCCAAGTCGCTGACATGGAAGATAATCCCCCCTCCGGTGGGCCTACGAGCCAGGGAGAGGCCAAATTTTTCAGCAGCGTCGAGGTCGAGATATTTGCCAGGATCGAGAAAATAGCCATGGGTAGCTGCATCTCCCTTCCACTCATAGAAATGGAGGATAGGGGGATCGCCGGGCTTCATCTTTTGAAGAAGCTCTTTATCAATGGCCATGTTCTCTTTCGCCGGCCGCCTACCCGTATCTAAAATTTTCCACGCTGACATTCCTATACTTATAGCAGAATAGGAGATAAAAATTTACAAAAAAAGAGGAGGATGGGCAGAATGAGGATTAGAAAGGGGGACTGCTTTCCATCCCTATATATAAAAAACCACGAGCTTCATCATGTTTGATAAATTTACAAATCGCGCCAAACAGGTCATAAAACTCGCTAAAAAAGAGGCGCAGCGTCTCAACCATAACTACTTGGGGACAGAGCATATCCTCCTCGGCCTTCTTAAACTCGGCCAAGGAATTGCGGTTAATGTCCTCCGGAACCTCAATGTCGATTATGACACGGTTCTTGCTGAGGTGGAGCGTCTTGTTGGTTTTGGCCCCGAAATTCAGGTCTATGGCGATCCCGCACTCACAGGGAAGGTGAAGAAGGTCTTTGAGTATGCAAATGAAGAAGCTGCGGCCCTTAACCACAACTATGTTGGAACCGAGCACCTCCTCTTAGCTCTTTTAAGACAGACCGATGGAGTGGCAACACAGATCCTCGAAAATTTAAACATCAACTTAAAAGAGGTTCGCAAAGAGGTTCTTAAAGAACTTGAAACCTTTAACCTCCAACTGCCTCCGATGGGGATGAGCGGCACTCCTTCAACGCCGCGACAAGAAAAGCCCCCCGGAACTCCGGGTGGAGCAGATAAGCTCCCCGCTCTTCGCGCTTATGGACATGACCTTACCGAACTGTGCCGCGAAGGAAAGCTCGACCCTGTGATTGGTCGAAAGCATGAGGTAGAACGGCTGATTTTGATCCTTTGCCGCCGCCGCAAAAACAACCCCGTCCTTATTGGAGAGGCGGGTGTGGGCAAAACAGCGATTGTCGAAGGGCTTGCCCAAGCAATTGTTAAAGGGGAAGTCCCCGAACACCTTGCTAAGAAAAAGCTCATTTCTCTCGACTTGACCTTAATGATTGCAGGAACCAAGTACCGGGGTCAGTTTGAAGAGCGGATCAAGGCGGTGATGGATGAAGTGAAAAAGCATGGAAATATTCTCCTCTTCATCGACGAACTTCATACGATTGTAGGGGCAGGGGCCGCTGAAGGGGCGATCGATGCTTCAAATATCTTAAAGCCAGCCCTATCGCGAGGGGAGATCCAATGTATTGGAGCCACCACTATCGATGAATACCGCAAACACATCGAAAAAGATGCCGCGCTCGAGCGCCGTTTCCAAAAGATCAATGTGGCCCCTCCCAGCGTGGAAGAGGCAAACGAAATTATCAGCGGGCTCAAAACAAAATATCAAGAGCACCACAAATGTATCTATACCGACGAGGCGATCCGTAGCGCCGTCTATCTGTCTGACCGGTACATCACCGGCCGTTTCCTTCCCGATAAAGCGATCGACTTGATCGATGAGGCGGGAGCTAAAGCGCGCATTTCGATGCTCCACCAGCCCCAAGACATCCATCAAATGGAACAAGAAATCGAAGAACTCCGCAAAGCTAAAGAGGAGTCGATTGGAAACCAAGAATATGAAAAGGCAGCAACCTTCCGCGATAAAGAGAAAAACCTCCGCGAAAAATTGGCTCAAGTTTTAGCTGAATGGGAAAAGAGTAAGGAAGAACATCAGGTGATGGTTGACGAAGATGATGTTGCTGCTGTTGTGGCAAAGCATACTGGCATCCCGATGTCTCGCCTCACCGAAGGAGAAGCGTCAAAAGTCCTGAAAATGCAAGAGATTTTGAAAGAGCATATTATCGGACAAGAAAAAGCGGTCGACACCATCTGTCGCTCGCTCCGCCGCAGTAAAGCAGACATTAAAGATCCAAACCGCCCCATTGGCGCCTTCTTATTCTTAGGACCAACGGGAGTGGGAAAAACCCTCCTTGCCAAGCAGCTTGCGATCCATATGTTTGGTGGAGAGGATGCGCTGATTCAAGTCGACATGTCAGAGTACATGGAGAAATTCGCCGTATCTCGGATGACCGGTTCTCCTCCAGGATATGTCGGGCACGAAGAGGGAGGACAGCTTACCGAGCAAGTGCGGAGACGCCCCTACTCTGTTGTTCTCTTTGATGAGATTGAAAAGGCTCACCCCGACGTGATGAATCTCCTCCTTCAAGTCTTAGAAGATGGAAGGCTGACCGACTCTATGGGACGAAAAGTCGATTTCCGCAATACCATTATCTTAATGACCTCGAATCTCGGCTCTGACCTCATTCGCCGCACAACAATGGGCTTTGGGGATAAAGAAGGGATGCCCAGCTACGATGAAATGGTAGAGAAAATGGACAAAGCGACGAAAAAGCACTTTAAGCTCGAGTTTATCAACCGCCTTGATGGCACCGTCATCTTTAAAGCTCTAGATAAGACTGATCTGACCCATATCATCGAGATCGAAGTGGCAAAACTTAAGAAAAGGCTCGAGAGAAAAAACATCCTTATTGAGCTCGGAGAAAGTGCCAAGGCGCATCTTGTTGAAAAAGGGTACCAACCTGAAATGGGTGCTCGAACGCTCCGCCGCACCATCGAGCAACGCCTCGAAGATCCCCTTGCCGAAAAGCTCCTCTTGGAAGGAGACGAGCCGCGCAAAATCCGGATCGACTTCGAGGAAACCAAGTTGGTCTTTAAAGATGAGCCTCTCCCGAAGAAGGAGAAAGAAGAAGAAAAACTGGCTAGCTCCTCTACGAAACAGGGTGACAGCTAGTGTCTAATTAACTAGACACTAGGCTTCGCTTACTTAGTGCCGACGCGTGACTCCCAGTCTCTGATGTATTCGAGAAGCTCTTTCTTGTCAGGCTTAGAATGAAAAAGCTCTAGCGCTTCATCGTGACTACTCAGATGAGCAAGTTTGGCTAAAAGGTGGAGGTGCCGCTTATCGCTGCAGGCAAAAAGGAAAAAGAGGGTGTGAATCGGCTTTTCATCTAAAGCGCCCCAGTCAATCGGCTCCTTAGGAAAAACAACGACCACCACATCTTTAGGCCCCTCTAGGATAAAGTCACGGGTGTGGGGAACCGCAATCCCGTTGCTAAGCCCCGTAGGCATCAACCTTTCCCGGTCGAGCAAAAGATCAGAGATCACCAAAGGATCGGTTTCTAACTTCTCCGATACCCGAGCCATTGTCTCCCGAATCAACGCCTCTTTTTCAGTTGCTTGAATATCGGTTAAAACGGCGCCCTGATGGATTGCTCGGAAAAGGCTAAACTGTTGCATTCCCTTCTCCTCTTTCGGAGGAAAAATCTGCTCTTCTTCTGATGGGAGAAAATTTCCCGTCTCATTTTGAAGACGGCAGCTAAGCATCCAATCTTGAATTTCGGCTTTGCTAAACCGATACTGATGGTGAAGACGGTAGGCTGGAATTTTTCCTTCAGCCAGCCAACGGCGAATCGTTGTTTCTGATACGTTTAATAACTCTGCAACATCTTTAATCTTTAGGTCCATCTATTAGCCTCTTGTTATATCCCGGAGTGCCACCTAATGCCAAAGCTATATTAATTTTGACTTTCTTGCAACATTCTCATCCATTCTTTTTCAAAAAGAAATTCAACTCATTGAATCTAAAGAGGATTAAAAATGACTAAAGATGACAACAGATGTTCTAACACCCTTCGAAAAGGGCAATCACATCTTCTTGGGTTTTGGCAGCAAGGAGGTTCTTCCGCCGCTCCTCATCCTTAATGGCTGCGGTGAGGCGGGAAAGGATCTTGAGGTACTCGGTTTGTTCATTGGCGGGCCCTCCGATCATGAAGATCAGGCGGACGGGAGCTCCATCAAGGGCATCCCACTCGATCCCCTCTTCCCCCTTTTGAAGGCCGACTGCCAAAAAGAAGCGATCAAAACCGGGAAGTTTCGCATGGGGAATAGCGACTCCCATTCCAATTCCGGTAGAAACGATCTTTTCTCTTTTGAGAATTGCATCGAGGAAAACCTCTTTTTCAGGAAGTTGCCCCGCATCAGAAAGGGAGTCGACGAGCTGTTTAATCGCTTTATCGCGATCTTCGACTTCTAAAAAGGAGATCGCCGCTCCTTGGATAAATTCTGAAAGCGTCACACCGTCTCCTTTCTTAAAAATCTTAAAGCGTCCCAGTATGGCCAAAACCGCCCTCTCCTCGCTTCGTCGTCTGAAGCATTGATTCTTCTTTATAGCAAGCCCTATAGACAGGGGCAAAGACAAGTTGTGCAATCCGCATTTTTGGAGTGACAACAAAAGGCTCCTCTCCATGGTTCATCAAGATAATTCCGAGTTCACCTCGGTAGTCAGAGTCGATGGTTCCTGGGGTATTAAGGATGGTGATTCCAGATTTAAGAGCCAGGCCACTTCGTGGACGTACTTGAATTTCATATCCTTTAGGGATTTCAAAGCGGAGTCCTGTAGGAATGAGTTTTCGCTCGCCCGGCCCGACCACCATCTCTTCAGTGATAAAAGCACGCACATCGGCACCTGCGGCTTCCTCAGATCCGTAGGTTGGGAGCTCTGCCCCCTCATCTAGTTTTGTGGGGACATTTTCTTGTTTCATGTTTGGCTAACTTTAATTGCATTTTTTTCTCGCTCTTTCGTCGAAAGAGTGATCAAATCGTCGAGCTTATCCCGCTCAATTTTCTTTTCTAGAGAGAGGGGAGGCTTTTCATTTCCAGTGAGAAACTCGATAAAGAAAACGATCTTTCCTTTGAGTTCACTTCTCTTCACGACACAGTCGATCATCCCCTTTTCCAAAAGGAACTCTGATTTTTGGGCAGTATCAGGGAGTTTTTGTCGGATTGTTTGTTCAACAACGCGTGGTCCTGCAAAACCGATAAGAGCCTTAGGCTCGGCAACGATAATATCCCCAAGCGAAGCAAAAGAGGCGGTGACCCCTCCCGTTGTTGGGTTGACGAGGACAGAGATAAAGGGAATTCCTGCATTATGCAATTTTGCAAGGGCAGCAGAAGTTTTTGCCATCTGCATTAAAGAGTAAATCGATTCTTGCATCCGTGCTCCCCCCGACGAGGAGACAAGGACCAGAGGGATCTTTTTCTTAAGGGCGTGTTCGATTAAGAGGGTGATTCTTTCGCCGACAACTGAGCCCATCGAACCTCCCATAAAACCGAAATCCAAAACGCCTAACGCGGTTTCGATTCCATCCATCGTGCAGGTTCCTGTCAAGATCGCATCACTGCGCCCCATTTTTTTCTGCGCTCGACTCAAACGATCAACATAAGCTTCCGAGTCGACAAAAGTGAGGGGGTCGGTTGGCTTGACCTCATCGAAAAGTTCTTTAAAGGAGCTGCCATCAGCGAGGAGTTCGACCCGCTGAACCGCAGACAACCGGTAGTGGTGTTCACATTTGGGACAACAGTTGTGATTTTCCTGCAGCTCATTCGCGTGGACCATTTCCTCGCAGCTTGTACACTTGACCCAACCACTCAGGCCATCTTTTTTGGTGGATTCCACCTTAATCTTCGGCTTATGCCGCGTAAAAAGTCCTAAAAAATTCATAGCAACTCGCTAACGATTTTCGTTACCCAAGAGATTACCAAACCTTCCGAAAGAACACAACCTCAATCGTACAAAAAATCATAAATTCAACTTTAAATTATATTCCGTTATTGGGCCAATCGCGCTTACCTTCATCCCTTTAGGGACCTTTCCAAAAACTGCTTGAAAAGCTCTTACCGTCGAGGGACTGGTAAAGCAAACCTCATCAAAATTTTTTAAATCGGGCTTTTTTTCCGGCCACCGGGTCTTGGTGTCGTAAAGGGGGCAAACCTGGTGGCGGACCCGCCGGACTCTCAATGTTGCCGCCAAAGTCGGTCTTGCCAAAGCCGACTGCGGGAGGAGGATGTAAGCTTTTTCCAGCTCTTCTAAAGCAAGCAAGTGAATAATCCCCTCCTGAGTCTCCTCCACAGCGACTTGCACCTCCCCTATCCCCTTTTTCCGAAGAGCGGCTGCCGTCCTTTTTCCCACCGCAAGGACCTTCTTCTTTCCCAGCATAAGCCCATAATGGTCCAAACACTGAAAGAAAACCTCGACCCCTTTTTTACTTGTGAAGATGAGATGAGTGTACTCTTCCATATCGGCAAAAGCTTTCTGAATTTCAAAGCTGTCAAAGTCCCGTGGAATAATTTCTATTAACGGCAAATGTGTCCCTTCTTTTGGAGCGCTTAGTCCCACGTGTAAAACCCTACGTCCTTTGCGACTATCGAACTTTTTAAAAAGGGCTTCCATTTCTTTATCCCCTTTTCGAGCGACCACCGCCAGTTTCCCTTGCAATGGCGCCGTCTTTCCTGGGAGGGAAATCCGGTTGCGCTTCACTCCCAAACGGATCAGCGCCGCTTCAGCAACAACAAGACCGTCGATTTCTCCGCGGTCAAGCATCTCGAGCCGCTTATCGACCGGTCCTCGCACCTCGACACACTTCAAGTCGGGGCGGAGCCCCCTCACGACACGGTCTCGCCGCGCCGACGAGGAGCCAATGATCGCTCCCTTGGGGAGCGTTTCAAGCCGATCCCCTTCCCGCATCACCAAACTATCGCTTGGATCAACCCCTGCGGTCAGCGCCACCAGCTCCAGCCCCTCTGGCAACGGATCTGGAAGATCCTTTGCTGAGTGGATCCCCACATCGCACCTGCCGTCAAGGACCTTCTGATCGATCTCGCGAGTGAAAAAGTCGGTCTTCTCCATCGGCCCTAGAGAAGATTTAAGATCCCGGTCGCCCACCGTTTCGACCCACTCGCAGGCATGGGGGATTTCCCCCATCACCTCTTCGACTTGCCGCCTCGACAGCAGCGACCCACGCGCTCCAATTTTTAGTATCATAGCTTGAACATACTCCCCTTCCCATCGAAGTGCAACTTTTTTAACCTAGAAGAAGCTTGATCGCTTCTTCGACACGGGTCACCCCTTGGAGTTTACAGAGTAGAACTCCTTAATGATGTTATCTGCTCTGGGACCTTGTAGCACTATGGAAAGTTCCACATTACTGTAAGGTGCTTTACTGTCCTGGGCTGCAGAAAGCCAGTTAAGCGAACCAATGCAAATTGTCTCGGTTCCAAGAATCATAACTTTCTGATGCGAAGACACAGTCTCGACATTTACACGGTCTTGCAATTTGGGAACCCGCGCTAGCAGCCCTATTAGGCCACTTCTGAACCGAGGAAGGACTTTAAGAGAAACCCTTGTTGCCGCGGGCAGAATGGTTTGAAGAGCTTGCAATCTTTTAAGGGTATTATCTCTTGTACTGAAGGGAGAATATATCGATACGTCACCATTGTCTGGTGTTGCCAGTTTAAAAAACTCTTCGTGTTCTTGTATCGTGCGTAGCAAAAAGATGTAGGAAGTATCTTCAAAAGACCTTCGAAGAAGTGGGCGTGGCCCCGGGTGACGTGCTTTGCTTGCTCCGGCAATAGGGCCAAATATATCACCCAAGTCTTCCCCCATCGAGATGTACGTTTCGTAGATTGACATATAGAAAGGCCACATTTGTCGCACAGTTCCTTCTACCATCACAGAAGCATCGAGTGATTCTTCGTATGAGTCTCCAAGGGCATTGTAGGAACCCAGAACTAATATTTTGCTATCAACAAAAAGAAACTTTGCGTGAGATTTCGTTTCAAACAAACTAAACGTATCATCACTTGAACTATCCTCATCGTCATAGAAATAATCAAGCGTTTCTTCCCGTTTGACAGACTGGACAACAAAGCTAATATAGACCCCTCGTTTTTTAGCTTCCATCAGACTAGAAAAGATTTTTGAGGGAATAAAATTCAGGTTCCAACTCGTGATAATAATCTGTGACTCGGCTTCATCAATGCAATCAGCATAGATGTCGATGTGCTCGTCTTTGCCATGTATAAAATCAACATACAGCTCTCTCCTCCTTTTCTTGGCAGGGTGCTTTGGCGTGTTGGTAGAAGATCGTGTGAGGTCGATAACCTGCGGCCGGGCCCTTTTTAACGATTTGTCCTGTTTTACGCTGGGAGGTTGCGTTAACTCTTTTGTGCTGGTAGCAGCCCCTTCAGTCCGTCGCCCTTGTGGCTTTTTGCTAGATGCAGCATTGGCTGCTTGGTAGGTTGCGTGTGGCACCACCGCAAAACCACAGTCATGTAGGGTCCTTATAGCCATCACAGCCCTCCTAGTTGGAGAAATAACTTCGTTATTTCAAAGGACGCATTCTGCCACCCATCTTTTTTTAAAGCCATCCTTTTCTCCATTTTTGCTCTGTAATAGTCAGGCAAAGCGACATCTACTCAAGAAAGTCCAAGGAAAAAACCCTTTGTAATTGGTTAAAAGAGAAAGTTTTGGCGTCTACTTTACAGAATTAAAAGGAGTGATTTACTATGGATCCCACAAAGAAAGCCAGGAGAAATAGGTGTCCAGCATACCATCGTACCAAGAGAGCGACCATTTTTATCATAGATCAATCGATATCAGAGATAAGGTATCTTCGAAGATTGTAGAACTTGCATCAGACAAGTTTAAGACAGCTCCGACTGAAGGGTTCTTTGTAGAGAAAGAAGCCCTTGAGCTTGTAAAAAAGGGTTTGAGCGATTTCGAGGGAGAGCTTCGCAAAGAATACTCTGACCCGAGATGGAATAATTTGATAGTTATGACTATCCGCTCTTCGAGGATTTCACATTTTTTAAGCTCGGGAGCTCTTTTCGGTCATGTCAGAAGTATCCTTTCGGGAAAAGATTTCGAATGATCTTAAATACGGAACCTACAAGGCATGTTTCGCTTATAGCCGCCTCTTGAAAAGAACGGAAAAAAAGAGAGCAAAGAGGAAAAGTCGTAGTCAAAATTCACCAAAAGGGTGAAATCAAAGAACTTTCTGATAGTCCCTTTATCTGCTTTGGAGCTGGGTAATTTTTCACGACCCGTTTGGCAGCTTTCTAAGTAATTGCATAAAGAACTTTCCACTAAAAATGAATGATCGAAAACTTACTTAATAATTGGGGAGAGGTGATTGAAGCTTTATGTGCTTTAACTTTCAGTTTTTTCTCCTTTGACTTAGAGGGGAGGGGTTAATTCGCATTATTGTGGAACAGTGTTATGCTCAAAGTTTGGTTTTCGGAGATATCTTTCTTTCAAACCATCAAGATTCTCCCATTAGAGTACAATCCATTGAGACACATTGAAATTGCCACTGAGAGATTCAAATCTTGCCGCTTTTAGAGGCTCGAAGCTAGGTCCCTTGCCAAAAGGCGAATCCACAGAAGATCATTGCTGCTGCGCCGCTTCTCAATCATCCTCTGAACTTGAAGAAGAAGAGAAAAAATTATCTTTTTCAATTTCTAGTTCCTGGAAAGCATTTCGTATAAGTTCTCTATTGGATACGGAATGCTCTTCTAACCAAAGCAATGTTGTTTTTGCGGTTTTGGATGCTCCGGAGCTACTGGTCTCTAATCCTATGGTAGTAATCACCTCTCTGTAGAGATTTCGCGCTTTATTATTGGCCTGCTCTTTTCTCTGTCCTTGCACTTCTTTTTTAGCATAAATACGAGCAAGCTGAATTTTTAAAGGGAGGCTTTCGGGTTCCTTTTGACTTCTATGATTGCACAATTTCCAGGCGTCACGATAAACAAGAGGATTGTCCTTTGCAAAGAATTTTGTAAGTTTTATGAGAGATTCGACGCTCAGGCGTTCTTCTAACGTGTTGAGAGCGTGATTAGTATGGTTAGGATTATAAAACTGAAGGGAATTGGACGCTCGACTAGCTAAAATTAATTTTTTTTCCGCAATTTCTCTAATATCAAATATACCTTCGTTATTATCGGTTGGCAAGGTGCAATTAAAAGTGAGCCTTCGGTTCTCTTCTCCCCCGTGGTTTTGATTAGAAAAGCAACGAACAGCAAAGCAAGTCAAGTGTGACTTACTAAAACGAAAGAAAGTCGAACAGGATTTCTTTAGAGGCCCTAATAACTCCGTCTCGTCACGTATTCTGCTGGAAACTTCTTTTCGGCACGCTCCACATATGTCTTTTAGAGAGCGTAAATTTAGCACAACAGCGTAAAGCTTTGGCTTTTTATCGTAATTGTTTGCTGTTCCAGGAGAGAACTCGGCAAGCAAAGAAAGAATTAGGTTGTGGACTAGGACCTCTGGTTTATTCTTCAAACACCGAAGAAACCACTCCTCTGAGTGACCATGTCCTCCAGTTCTGTCTTCGGCTGGCAAGTCGCGCTTAAAGAAAAACTCTAACTCTGGAGCATTCTCTTTGCCTGTATGATTAAAGAGGTAATTACATTTTTTAGCTAATTCCTTTGCTTTAAGTGGATCAACATTAACAGGTGCTGGACCACTCACGAAAACGGATACACGGTTTCTACCATAGTTTGGTTTCTTACCGAAATAGAGGTGTCCACCATCAAGACAAACACGTGTTTTTTCTCCGTTGTTTTTCTCTACTCCAACAACAAACTGAACATGAGGCACCAAAAGGTTCTTTGAATGAATATTATGGCGGAGAAAGAAATAAGCGGAAGCTATTATCAAGTCCAGATCTTCTTTGGGGAAATCAACTTTGCATACCTTATCGGGATCTTCACTTCGATAGGTAACATCTAAATTTTTAGCCCACCGGAGAGTGTGAACAGGGTCACTTCCAAAAGTATCCTGCTCAATCCACGAGCTGTTGCCGGTTCCACCAGTCGGAACTAGTAGGTCATATGGCATAACCCCTCCTCGCATAGAATCTCATGAAAAATCTATTATTATGAAGCTCTTGTGCAGTTTTAGATGGGGCTGATTTTACAGATATTAATCTTTTTTCATCAAGGGTTATTTTCATTGTGTAAGCGATCGAGTGAGTGAACCAGGGAAACCCGAATCCATTACTCGATCGCTTACACAAAGCAAAAATAGACTTGAAAAAAATTCACAGCTTCTTTAAACTTTTTTTAAAAATCTTTAACAGAGAGGTGATAGCACATGAGCGATACAACCGCCAATTTTCGGCCAAGTGATGGATTAGGGCTCTTTGATTCAAGAACTAGCTATCTCATTCATTTAAGTCGAATGGCTAGAAGCAGATCCGCAATGGCGACTGTTATCTGCAATGAAGAAATTCAAGAACAAATTGGTTTTATAGCAAAGATTTCCAATCTTGCAGCCTGGAGGGCCTTAAATATAGACGATGTGGCCAAGTTTGCAGAAATTTCCTTACAAGATCAAAAAACCTTAGTAACAGGCCGTACATACATAAGCCGTCTTGAGGCGATCGGACATTTAAGCTATGTGGAACGTCTAGAAGTAGCTCGCCCTGTCAAGCCTCTTTTAGATAGAACTGTTCAAAATATCGGCCTCACACCTCAGAACTTAGGCCAGCAGTTTTATGACATGGGAGGAGAAGGGGCAGTAATTGGCATTGTGGATTCATATCTGGATGTTCTTCACCCGAGTTTTACACAAAACCGTACATCTAGAATTCAGTGTATCTGGGACCAGGGGGTTGATGCTCCCAGTAACCAAACTAAAGGCTATTTATACAAATATGGTACCGAATATACCAAGGATGCAATTCGTCAGATCGTGCAAAAGAACACTTATTCTGACTGGAGTCACTATCATAATCCTATGAGAAGCAAACACGGCACGCATGTTTCAGATATAGCAGGAGGAAGCAACCCATCCTTACCAGGCATTGCCCCTAAGGCCGATATGATATTTGTTAACTTCAATCGCCGTAATAAAAGATTTGGTGATTCTGCCAGACTGATTGAAGCTGTTAGCTATATTTTCGAAAGGGCTAAGCAAACACCGTGTGTTGTCAACGTAAGTTTGGGAACCTATAGTGGCCCACATAACGGCTCAAATCCTGTCGAAAAAGCTTTTGACGCCCTGGTACAGGCACAGCCCAACCGCGCGATCGTCATTGCTGCGGGAAACTCCTATGAGAGTAGAAAACATGAATCAGGAAAAGTTCCTCAAGGAAGGCACACTGAAATCACATGGGAAATTCTAGGATCGGATGAGAAACCTGAGGTCCAAATCTGGTATTCTACACAGGACCAATTTGATTTCCAACTTTTGGGTGAGGATGGTAAACACTTAACAGATCCAATGCCAATAAATACTCAGGGACCGATTTATAAATCTCGGGGACGCGAAAAAATCTACATTGGGTTCCTCAGCCATAGGGCTGAATCGAAAAGTCATGGTAAAAATGCTATTTCACTCTTCATGGAAAAGGATCAATCTAGTAGGACTTATAGGTTAAGGTTGTACGGCAGACGGGTCAGGTCTGGGAGATTTCATGCTTGGATTGAAAGAACTAACTGCGATCGTTCTAGATTTCAGCATGGCGACCCCCGTTACACTCTCAATTCAATAGGAACAGGTTACAAAACTATTGTTGTTGGGTCATATAATGCAACTTCCAAAGGAGACCCAATTGCATGGTCCTCTAGTTCAGGCCCTACACTCGATGGAAGGGAAAAACCAGAGGTAAGCGCTCCAGGTTGCTATATCAAAGCAGCAGAAGCACAATCAAGAGATTATTATATGGGACAAAAGGCTAACAGATGTATGATAATTCCTATCAGAACCATGCAAATTACAATGAGCGGGACAAGCATGGCGGCTCCCGTTGTGACTGGACTGATTGCTCGAATGTTTGGGTTAGCAAAGCAGTATGGTGTCAATCTTACTATTGATGAAACAAGAATGCTCCTCTTCAGGTCGGTAGAAAAAATAGGTGCAAAGAATTGGAATGAAAGATACGGTTATGGGAAAGTGAGGGCCCAAAGAACAATGGAGGCTGTTCAGGCTTTTGTTAATGAGAATAAGCCTAAATTGCTTTGTAAGCTATAGAAGGAGTAGAGTATGGCAGTTGAAATAAGGCTTCAACCAGATCCTTTACAAGCAAATGTTGATGGAAGAACGGCTTACTACTTGTTCCGACATAGAAATCAAGTCTTAAAAAGTTCTTCTGACGAGGAGGTGGGGATTACGGCGGTGGTCTCCGATCTTTCTTCTTGGGAGAGCCTAAAAGGTATCCACCAGGTATCAAAAATCCCACTTAACAACGAGGAAACACTGGTCACCGCACGCGTTTCAGCTTCTAAGATAGAGAACATTTCACATTTGCCCTATGTAACACAGCTAAAAGTTGCTCGACCGTTGTTTCTGGAGAAGTTAAACGACAAGAAAGCTACGTCCACTAGTACTACTTCTTCATCTAGTGATAGATCGCCATCATTAACTGAAATACCTTCCAAGCTGTAGAACGAATTGATGAAGAACATGTTTTATGATCGAAGAGGTAGCTTATGATAACCAAATTATTGATAAATCCAAATGGACAACAAATAGCGGCTAGACTGGAGGAAACTTGCGATGGCAAAAAACTCACTATTTTGGACCCGCGCACAAATTTGATTTTGGTAAACTGTGGGATTAATGTTCCAAGAAGCTTTACCCCTGATAATAGTTGTCATGTTTTCCCTGACAATTCGGACAAAAATTTATTTGCAGAAGCTTTTGAAAAATATTTTTTTCCTCATGGTTTAGCACAAAAAGGCTTTTACTGGGTCAAAGAGGAAGATTATGTTGAGCCGAGTAATGGCTTGGCTAAAGATGTTAATGATGCCATCGCAAAACATGTTTTAGGTCTAAAGTGACTATTCCCCCACCTTTAGGGGAGGGGATAGTCACAACAAACCAAAAACCAGTGTGTTAATTTTTAACCTAGAAGAAGCTTGATCGCTTCTTCGACACGGGTCACCCCTTGGAGATAGATCTTTTCTGTGAGTTTTTTGTTCAAGCCTTTAAAGTTTTTGGTGGAGAGAATGCACCGTTTAAAACCCATGTTGATCGCCTCTTTGATCCGGCTTTCAATGCGGGGGATGCTGCGGACTTCACCGCCAAGCCCCACTTCGCCCATGACAACGGTGTCGGAAGGGATCGCTTTGTTGCAGTAACAAGAAGCAATCGCAAGGATGGTGCCAAGGTCGATGGCAGGCTCGGTGATCTTCATTCCACCGGCGATGGAGACAAAGACATCAAGGGCATGGAGCTGATAACCCATCCTCTTCTCAAGGACGGCGAGGAGGAGGGTAAGCCTTTTGGGATCAAGACCGGTGGAGCGACGGGTCGAGGTGGCAAAGGAGGTGGGAGCCACAAGGGCTTGCACCTCGATGAGAAGAGCCCGCGTTCCCTCTATGGTGGGGATAATGACCGAGCCCGGAGCGCCAGTCATCCGCTCCTCAAGAAAGGTGAGCGACGGATTGAGAATTTCGGTAAGCCCTTTTTCTTGCATTTGGAAAAGGGCCACATCATCGGTGGGGCCAAAGCGATTTTTGATCGAGCGCATAAGACGGTATCCATGTTGCCGGTCTCCCTCAAACTCAAGAACGGTGTCGACAATGTGTTCAAGAACACGGGGACCGGCGATATCACCACTTTTGGTCACATGACCGATGAGGAAAGTCGTGATGCCACTCCCTTTGGAAAGGTGCATGCATTCCATGGCAATCTCTCGCACTTGGGTGACCGAGCCGGGCGCTGAGGGGAGCTCACTTTTATAAACGATTTGGACCGAGTCGACGATGAGGATGTCGGGATGGAGCTTATCAACCTGAGCGCGGATGGCGGAAAAACTGGTTTCACTAAAGAGGTAAATCCGATCACTTTTGATGTCGAGCCGCTTAGCACGCAGGGAGGTTTGCTCAGCAGACTCTTCACCGCAAATGTAGAGGACGGTCAGCCCTTGGTCGGCAAACCGCTTGGCAAGCTGGAGGAGCATCGTCGACTTTCCAATGCCAGGCTCGCCCCCAAGAAGGTTAAGCGATCCTGCGACGATTCCCCCTCCCATTAGTCGATCAAACTCCCGATAACCGGTATTGACCCTCTTAAAATTTTTGGTGTCGACCTCTTCGATCAGAACTGGCTTTACAGTGCGTGGGGTTCTTGACTCAAAACGCCCCTGTTTTTCGGGAACCTCAAGCTCTTCGGTAAGCGTATCCCAGTTTTTGCAGATATTGCAGCTTCCGGTCCACTTAAATTGCTTATTCCCACACTCATTACAGACCCAAACTGACTTTTGCTTGACCATTTATCGCTCTAATTTATTGATTGCATTTTCGGCAGCGCTTTGCTCCCCCTCTTTTTTAGAAGAGCCTTGCCCATGCCCCAACTCTTTCCCATCAAGATGGACCCGGATGTGGAAAGTCTTAAGATGATCGGGACCTTCCTCTTTAAGCACTTCATAGGTGGGGGGGCTTTGGTGCTCCTTTTGACAATAGTCCTGAAGCTCCGCCTTCCAATTCCGATGGGGCTTATCAATGATTTCTAAAACATCTTCCTTAAAATGGTCAAAGAAAAAGGTGCGAGCCGCCTCAATTCCCCCATCCAGATAGATTGCCCCAATCACCGCCTCAAAAAGGTCGGCAAGAAGCGTTCCTCTTCCTTTCCCTTCGTTCATCGCCTCCCCCTTCCCCACCATGAGAAACCGCTCTAGGTCAATTTTTTTGAGATAGCGGACGCAGGCAACTGCATCGACAAGGCGGGAACGGAGGTAGGAAAGCTCTCCCTCTGGTTGATCTGGGAGGTGGAGATAGAGGAAATCGCTCATGATCAGCCCTAAAACAGCATCCCCGAGAAACTCGAGGCGCTCATTGTGACTCGCAGCAAGGTCCCGGTTCTCATTGACAAAAGAGCGGTGGACAAAGGCCAGGCTAATAAGAGATTTTTCTTTAAAGGTGTAGCCAATCTGGGCTTCAACTAGAGGGTACTCAAACGTATTCATGGACTTTTGCTCTTGGGTAAGGTACACTCTACCAGAAACTAGATAAAAGGTAAACATGCGCTTCGGTCTGGAAAAAGGACATCATGATTTTTTTCATCGTCACCATCATATCGAGTTTGAGGAGCTGCTCAGCGAAGAAGATGTAAAGCGGCTTTACATCGAAAAGGAAAGGCGGGATGGATGGCGAAGTGACCCGGAAGTCAAGAAGGTGGTCCTCCGCTCTACATTGGCAGAAGTGGCATCGAGCCTGTGCAAGGTTTCCCCTTTGCGCATGGGTTTTGATCAAATGATCTTGAATGAAGGTGAGGAAGAAAAGTTCCTCCCCTTAAATGAGAAGAGCTCGATCCAAAAGGTGGCGTGCGGCCTTCTTCTCGACCTATCCGAAAAAAAAGGGAGTGGAACTTTCTTTTCTCCCGAATTTTCTTTTCCTCTCACCTACCCCTCTCTTCTTATCGTTTATGTGAAGGAAAAAGCGCTTTACATCCATGAAGAAAAAGATCCTTACAACCACGCGCTAAAAAAACTTGGCTACGGCTTTGGCGACCGTCTTCAATCAGATACCCACCCGATTGTTTTTGGAAGGTAAGGACCCCCTTGCACTTTTTTTTTGATGGGAGTATGGTTGTCCCGTTATGGAAAATGATCGCTTAAAGCTCTCCACTCACCCTCATGTTAAAAAGATGGGGATGAAAGCGCTCTTAGAATGGGGTGTGACCGCGCCGCCAAGCTATCAAGAAGAGGTCGAGGAACAACTAGCTGACTTGCTGGGAAAAGAAACGGCCCTCCTTTTTCCTTATCCTTACCCCATTACGCTAGCAGGAACAGTCTTTATCGATAAACGGTATAACCCCGAGTGGATTGATGGCTCTTTTTATGAGGTTGAGAAGCTCCCCGCTTTACTAGCAACATCCCAGGAACCTAAATGGGTTGTTACTTCCTCTTCATTTCATGGAGTGACCCCAGTTGTCACTACCTATGGCGCACAGCTGGTAGTTGATGATTCGTCTACCTTTGGGGTCGCTGGAAAGTTGGGAATGGGGCTCTCTGCTCACCGCAAAGAGGTCAGCATCATCTTTGGAAAGACCCCTTTTGGCACCTATTTAGGGCTTAGCCGCCTCCTGAAAAAGCTTTTATGTGACCAAAATCCCCACCTGAGTAAAGCAGCGACCCTTTCCGCTCCCCTTTTAGGAGCTTTGAGCGGAGCACTTGAGCTTATTCCCGATATGGAGCTCGAACGGGAAAGGTTAGAGCCGCTCGGTGAAACCGCTCTTTCTATGAACGCCCCTACCACTCTTTCGCAGGTATAAATGCAGAAAAAGAAAAAGATCGAGACCTACATCTTCTTCTTTGCCATTGTTTTTGCTGTGCAGCTGGTCAACTTTTTTATCAGTTTGCAAGGGATTTTAGAGATCTACGACAAATATCAGACTCCTCCCTGGGTTTTTCCTATCCACTGGCTCATCCCGATCTGGACCCTTCTCTATACCCTCGTGGCCATTACCGGGGCAATGATCTGGACTGCTCCCTACTCTCAAACGCGCACCTTTGCAAAAGGGGCCTGGATCTCCCAGCTCACCTTTACTCTCGTCTGGCCCTTCTGCCTTTTTTATATCCCCGTACATATCTTGACGCCCATCTCGATCTCACTGATCTTTATCTCTTTGATCGCCACGATGTTTTACAGCTTTTTGATCCGCCCTCTCGCAGCTCTCCTTGCTGTCCCCTACCTCCTCATGGTGATCTACAACATGCTCTTTCACTGGGTCTTCTTCATTCTTAACCTGGCTCCTTGAGCCACACATGCATTGACCGACGGACCCCGTAAATAGTTTCCGATGCAGTGCACCTGCGGATAGCGCTTCGTCAAATGCGCTTCAAACGCCTCGACCCGTTCTAAATGGCCCACCCCATATTGGGGAATCACAGCCCCATACTTCTTCACATGAATAACACTTGGCGCTTCACAAATTCCCAAGTGTCTCTGCAATGCGTCTAGGGCCTCTTTTTCTCCTCCCTCCCGAAGCATCACTGTAAAGCGGCTCTCCTTTCCCCAATTTTGCTCCGGAAAAATCGAAGAGTCGAAAACTACACCCAGAGCTTTTTCTTTTTCGCTCGTGGGAATGAGATAGCCAAAACCTTCTTTGCGGAAGACTTTTTTACTAAAGGCCACATTCACAACGGTCAATTTTTCACTTTCGATCGCTTCAAAAAAGTTCAGCGCTTCAGAGTCTCCTTGGAAAAGCTGTTTTGCCCCTTCCGCAGGAAGGGCCAAGATGGTATGGTCCCCTTCAAACTTTTCTAGCGGATGGTTAAGATGGATCGGCCCCCGCCCCTTTTCAACTAGCCGATCGATAAGGGTTTCGATTCCTCCCCGGAGAGTAAAAAGACCTCGTGGTTGCTTTTTTTTCTTCTTTAGCAGAGCCCGAGTGAGCGACCCATGCTCCTCCTCCATTGCTTTGAGCTCGGGAAAACAAGTTTTTACCGATAATTTCTCAATGTCTCCCGCAAAAATCCCCAACGCTAATGGGTTAAAAAAGGTCTCTGCAATATAGTCCCCAAACCTCCGCCTCGCAAATGCTCCGATCGTCTCATCGCCTATGAAGGAGGGTTGGCGCCACTCTCTTAGAAAAACCTTCCATGCCGGTAACATCAATCGCTCTGCCCGCTGCAATTTTTGATCTTTCCAGAGGTAACGTTTATTCCCCTCTTTGCTTGAAACAAGGAGATTTTTTTCTAGATCGAGCTCTTTGATCAGGTCAAGGAGCTCGGGGCAACGTGACGCCTTAAAGGTGCGGGGTCCCCGCTCAAAAAAATAGGGGGCATCGATCGACTCGATGCATCCCCCTAAGCGATTCCCCTTTTCATAAAGGACAATCTCTGCTTCTGGGTGTTTTTTGGAAAGGAAGTAGCGGGCAGTAAGTCCAGAAATTCCTCCACCTGCTATGACTATTTTTCTCATGACATTTTCTCTACGACTTTTTCGAAACCAAGTCTTTTTAATCTTCCATAGGTGTCCTGCATTTCGAGCTTTAACCAATCCAAAGGTGAAGCATTTTTAAGCCAACTTTGCAGGTTCTTTTGAAATGTTTTAACCCACTTGGGATGGTGCTGGCCTAAAACGGAAAATTCTAACAAGGCTTTTTCAGAAAAATCACCAAGCTGAGTGGCTACATACCAAATCCCATAGAGATCTTTATAGACTTTAGAACCTTTTTTACGTCTTGTAAATGTCAGACCTTTGTGAAAAATCCATGCTGCTGGAGAGACAACCCTCCCCTCTTTTTCTGAGTAGGTCCTAAATGCCATTGTTTTTTGAAGACTTAGTGACAAGTAGCTAAGGGGCTGGGCAACAACCCCAGAAATAATAACATTTTTATCTTTTCCCACCCTAGCAGCAGCATCAGTCAGAAATTCAATCTCTACTTCTACTCCGTCAATCTCTTTAATATAAGCCTCCGTCGCAGGGATGCCCATTCCTCTAAAAACTTGGGTAAAAGCTGCTTCATCAAGATGCTTTGCAATGGTTTTTTCAGAAACCAAGGGAACTTTACGGGAAATCAACGAATCTATGTCTCGTGTCCCAACAGGCAAAAATTCTAATTTTTTATCAGCCAAATAGAGCTTATAAATAATCGGAGCATACCCCCCTCCGATAACAATGTGGCCGTACCAGGGCCCAATTGCATGTAAAAAGTCTGAGATTATTCGGTCTTCTTTTTCAAGCTCTATCATAATCAACTCCTTTGCGCTCTGCTAGGAACTCTGCTTGCTCATGACCACGAAGTGGAAAGTGATAGAGGTCAAGAAAAGTCAGAAGCACTGATGATATTTTTATTCCCTTGTAAGTCTCTTTCCCAAACCGAAGTAAACTTTTATAGTAAGGCTCGATCAATAATACTTCATATCCTGTTTCCTGGGGCCTTAACTGAAGCGCTTTTTCCACTTTTTCTCGGATTAATGGATCCAGTAAATAGAGCTCTGTTGTGTGGAGATTGCTATTTTTACACTGATGTCCTTCCGCTGCTGAATGGAGCGCCCAAGCAACTTTCTGATCGAGCTTTTTTTTCTTAAGCATCCCTATAACTTCTTCTTTGTTTTCAATCGCGGACCGATAAGTCCATAGCTTGCACTTTTTCAAAATACTATACTCTCTTACCCAGTTCTCTAAAAGAAGTTTAGACTTATTGAACACAAACTTTTTAGAAGTTCTTATCCCTTCAACTAAAACAATCCCATACATTACTAATATCTTCAATACACGTTGCACAAGGCCAATGCTGACGGGACACCCCTTAGCAATTTCCCGAAGTGAAAACTCCTTTCTGTTAATCCCCTCTCTAAGAAGCCACTCGAGGATAATAGCTGACTTATCCGCATAAATATTGCCTTTTTCTGACATCTCATTCGAACCTAGTAAAAATCGACCTTTCATACTGTTCACTATATCACACTGTTCAATAAATATTGAACAGTTTACTTAAGTTGTTTAAAACAAGCAATATAGTTACTGAAAAATAAGACCTTATCGACAGAAAACCAAACAATCTTTTAAGCTTTGTATTAGGAGACTGCCGATGTTGCAAGTGGAAAGTGTGAGACAAGAAGAGATCGTTATCTATCTAAAAGGGCTCAGAGATGAGATTGTTCAGGGGTTTGAAGCGTTAGAGCCCACAAAACGTTTTGAAAAAAAATGTTGGGACCATCATGGAGGCGGCGGCGGCGAGATGTCGGTGATTCGGGGCGATGTTTTTGAAAAAGCTGCTGTTAACTGGTCGGGTGTGCGTGGAAAAAGTCTCCCTTTAAAAGAGGAAGATGAACCCTTTTTTGCAACGGGCATCAGCCTCATCACTCACATGCAAAACCCCTTTATGCCCACGGTCCACATGAATGTCCGCTATATTGAAACGGATAACCGATGGTGGTTTGGCGGCGGATATGATCTGACCCCCATGGGATTCGAAAATGAAGAGGATACCGCCCACTTTCATCAGGTGGCACGAAACAGCCTTGGCGATAGGCTTTACAAGGAGTTTTCCCAAAATGCTGCGGAGTATTTTTACGTTCACCATTGGAAAAAAGAGCGGGGCGTTGGAGGGATCTTTTTCGACCATTATAACACGGGAAACTTCGATCAAGACTTTCAGATGTGGAAAGGGGTCGGCTCTTCACTCTTAGATGCGATCCTTCCAATCTATAAGCGTCGGAATTTTTCTTACACCGCGGAGGACAAGGCCAGACAAAATCGGCTGCGGGCCCACTATGTGGAGTTCAACCTCCTCTACGACCGGGGAACCAAGTTTGGCTTCGTTTCAGGGGGCAACCCCGAGGCAATTCTCTGCTCCATGCCTCCTACTGCTAGTTGGTAAGATTTTACGGTATCGACGAAAGTGCGGACGTGATCAACGGGAATATCAGGCAAAACGCCATGGCCTAGGTTGGCAATAAAGCCAGGGTCGCCAGCCATCGAGGTGAGGAGCTTTTTGGTTTCCCGCTCAATGACAGGCGGCGGTGCATAAAGCAGCTCGGGATCGAGGTTTCCTTGCACTGCAATGGTGGGGGGAACGCGCTCACGAATTTCATGGAGGGGATAGGTCCAGTCAAAGCTAATCGCAGCAGGTTTCAGGGAGGTAAACTCAGGAATAAAGTGGGAGGTTGCCCGAGAAAAAAGGATCAGAGGCGTTTCGGGAAAAGCATCGACAATCTGCTTGAGGTAGGGCTGGGCAAAATGGCAAAATTCGGTGCGGGAAAGGAGATTAGCCCACGAGTCAAAGATCTGAAGGGCATCGACCCCAGCATCAACTTGCATCTGAAGGTAGGCGATGCTCTGGTCGGTGATCATCTGAAGGAGCTCGAAGGCACTTTCGGGATCGGAATAGAGCCATTTTTTTATTTTTTTTCCAGTAAGATAGGTCATCACAGTAAAGGGTCCCCCACAAAATCCGATAAGGGGCTGGGAGATTTCTTCCTTAAGGAGACGAATTCCTTCCGTAACAAAGGAGAGGGTTTCCTCGACAGGACGAGGATGAACTTGGAGGAGATCATCTCCGGTTTCAATCAGCGGCGTGCAGACCGGACCCCCTTTTCCAGGAAAGGAGACATCGATTCCAAGAGTGAGCGGCACGTGGAGAATGTCGGCAAAAAGAATCGCGGCATCAACCCCAAGGATGTCGAGAGGCTGCTTGGTAATTTCAAAGATGAGCTCGGGGGTGCGAAACATCTCTTCAAGGGAGCGTTTTTGACGAATCGCCTGGTACTCGGGAAGGTAGCGCCCGGCTTGCCGCATGATCCAGACAGGGGGCCGCCCCTCGTTTTTACACGCAAGAGCATTCAGAAAACTATGCTGAGAGGAGACGGTTGAGGATGGCATCAACGGTAAACCCAAATTCGTTTGCAATGTCGCTCATTGGCGCCGACCGGCCAAACTCATCGATCGCTATAGCAATCCCTTTTTCTCTAATAAAGCGGCTCCATCCAAAGCTTACACCTGCTTCGATCGAAACCCGCTGACCCAGATCGCCACCAACTACACTTTCTTTATAAGATTCATCTTGGAGATCAAACAGCTCCCAACAGGGAAGGGAAACGACCCGTACCTGCTTCCCCTGTTTTTCCAAGGCTACAGCAACATCCACTGCTAGAGACACTTCTGAACCAGTGGCGAAAAGAGTGTAGTCACACTTTCCTCCCTCTTTTTTGAGGATGTACCCTCCCCTCCCCACTCCCTCATTAAAGGGGCGGGCAGTCTCATTTAAGGTGGGAAGATTTTGCCGAGTCAGGACAAGGGCAGTAGGGTGAGAGTAATTAAGGGCTGCAAGCCATGCCCCCTTCACCTCGTTCACATCGCACGGACGGATCACATGGAGATTGGGCATCGCCCGAAGAGCCGCTAGATGTTCAACCGGCTGGTGGGTCGGCCCATCTTCCCCTAAAAAGACTGAGTCGTGGGTAAACTGGTAGATCACATGGTAACCTGAAAGACAGGCGAGGCGAAGTCCATTTCTTAGATAGTCGGAAAAGGTAAAGAAAGTTCCCACATAAGGGAGGATCATATGGGTCTGGAACAGGCCTGAGGCAATCGTTGCCATCCCAAACTCTCGCACTCCATATTTGATGTTCCGCCCTTTAAAGTCATTTTGGGCAATCAAGGGATAGTTTTTCATCATGGTGCAGTCAGACCCTGAAAGGTCGGCCGACCCTCCATAGAGAAAGGGAAGCTCACTCCCCAAAGTCTGGAGCACCTCTTGAGAGGCTTTTCGTCCTGAAATGGGATTTGGAAACTCAATTTTATTCAACGTCTCTTCTAGATTGGTCGGAATTTTCCGCTCTTCCATCACCTGGAACTCTTTAGCAAGGTCGGGCTGCCCCTCTTGCCAAATCGCAAACTGGCTTTTCCATTCCTCTTCTAAAGCACTTTGCTTTTCTTTTCTCTCTTCGAAAAAGGTTTTCACCGCTTGGGGAATGTAAAACTCTTCTTCGGGAAGGCCCAATGCTTCTTTCGTTGCCTTTACCTCATCAGGGCCAAGAGGAGAGCCGTGCGCTTTTGAGGAGCCTGCTTTATTGGGCGATCCTTTCCCAATCACCGTATGACAGGCGATGTAAATGGGACGGGTTTGGTTTTCGCGGATGTGACTCATCACTTGATCAATCGAGTCAAGATCGTTCCCATCCATCTCAAAAGTTTCAAAACCGTAAGCACGGTAGCGAGCCGCAACATCTTCGGAGCACGACTGCTCTAGGGTTCCATCCAAGGTGATTTTATTGGCATCGTGAATGAGAACCAAGTTGTTCAGACAGAGGTGGGCTGCAAAAGAGCTTGCCTCATTCGACACCCCTTCCATTAAACACCCATCACCAGCGAGGCAAAAGACTTTGCCATTTAAAATCTGGTGCTCTCCTTTATTAAATTTTTTCTCGAGGATTTTAAGGCCGAGCGCTTGCCCCACCGCGTTGCCCACTCCTTGCCCGAGAGGACCTGTAGTGGCCTCCACCCCAGGGGTCTCATGATACTCGGGGTGGCCAGGGGTTTTCGAATGAAGCTGCCGAAAATGCTTGATATCCTCCAAGGAGATGTCAAAGCCGGCGAGATGTAAGCAAGAGTAGAGCCACATCGACCCGTGCCCAGCAGAGAGGACCATCCGGTCCCGGTTTGCCCAGTCAGGGTTACCCGGGTTATAGCGGAGGAGGTGGCCATATAAGTAAGCCCCAAGCTCGGCACATCCCATCGGAAGACCGGGGTGGCCCGAGTTGGCCTTCTGGACCGCCTCGAAAGAGAGTTGACGAATCGTATTGGCTGTTTTCTCTAAAATTTCTTTAAGTTCGCTGTCTATAGCCATAAAGTTCCTTGCATTTCTCAGTTGAATGTCCTATTTTTATGCACAAGCGATATAGTTATCAAGGAAAAATTGCTACCATGCTATCACAAGAGATCCGAAAAAAGTTCCTCAGCTACTTTAAAGAAAAGGGGCATGCCCTCATCCCCTCCTCCCCAACCGTTCCCCACGACGATCCCACCCTCCTCTTTATCAACGCAGGAATGAACCAGTTTAAAGATGTTTTCCTAGGAAAAACCGAGCGGGACTATAACCGCGCTACCTCCTCTCAAAAATGTATCCGCGTTGGGGGAAAGCATAATGACCTCGACAATGTGGGCCACACCTCCCGCCACATGACCTTTTTCGAAATGCTCGGCAATTTTTCTTTCGGCGACTACTTTAAAAAAGAGGCGATCGAGTTTGCCTGGCACGTTTCGACCGAAATTTTCCAGTACGATCCGAAAAGAATCTGGGTTTCTGTTTTTGAAACCGACGACGAGGCTTATGAGCTTTGGAAACCCTACATCGATGAAAAACGGATTATCCGCCTCGGCGAAGAGGAAAACTTTTGGTCGATGGGCGATACGGGTCCGTGCGGTCCTTGCACCGAGCTCCTTTACGACCGAGGGGAAAAGTTTGGCTCAGCAAAAAACCCTTTCGAAGATAAGACGGGAGAACGCTACCCCGAATATTGGAACCTTGTCTTCATGGAATTTAATCGGGATGAGAGTGGAAAAATGAACCCCCTTCCCAAACAATGTGTCGACACCGGCGCTGGTCTCGAACGTGTGGTCTCCTTCATGATGGAAAAGGATAACGTTTTCCAATCGGATATCCTTGCCGCCTTAATCGAGCGGGTCGAAGAACTTTCGGGGAAAAAATATGATCCGAGTGATACCCACCTCGCTCCTGCCTTTCACGTCATTGCCGACCATGTCCGCGCCTTGGCCTTCGCGATTGCCGATGGAGCGCAACCGAGCAACGTCGATCGGGGCTACGTCCTCCGCAAAATCCTCCGCCGCGCCGTCCGCTACGGCCGCCTCCTCGGATTTAACAAGCCTTTTTTAGCCGATGTTTACCCCCGCCTTGTCGATGTGATGGGTGAGGACTACCATGAGCTCAAATCTGCCGCTGCCCAAACTCAAGAGATTTTGACGATCGAGGAAGAGGGCTTTTTACGGACACTCCGCCGGGGGGGCAACATCTTAAACACCATCATCGAAAAAGCCTCGGCAAGCTCCCGCAAAGAGATCAGCGGCGCTGACGCCTTTAAGCTCAAAGATACCTATGGTTTTCCCTTAGAAGAGATCCTCCTGATCGCCAAAGATGGGGAGCTCACCGTCAACCTCGATGCTTACGAGCTTTTAGAAAAAGAGGCGCGGGAGCGCTCCCGTAAAGCGCAAACCTCTCACAAGCAGGTGGCCGAAACCTCTCTTTTTGAGACCTTCCTCGAACATCACGGAACCTCTGAGTTTGTCGGCTACGACGAAGAAGAGGCTGAAGGGACGATCAAGGGGCTCATCGTTGCCGGCCAGTCGGTCGAGACGATGAAGGAAGGAGAAGAGGGGCTTGTCATCCTCGACGCCACCCCCTTCTATGCCGAAAAAGGGGGGCAGATCGGAGATACGGGACTCCTCTCCCATAAAAAGGCGCAGTTTGCCGTCCAGGATTGCCAAACCCCCTATGGAGGGATCATTGCCCACCACGGCACCCTCAAAAAAGGAACGCTGATCGTCGGAGAGCCGGTCACTGCAGAGGTGGACCAAAAAAGGCGCGCAGCGATAAGAAAACACCACACCGCAACCCACCTCCTCCACTGGGCCCTCCAAGAGATTCTCGGCTCCCACATAAGGCAAGCAGGCTCTCTTGTCGAGCCCCGCCGTCTCCGCTTCGACTTCAACCACCACAAAGGGCTCACCAAAGAAGAGCTCCGTGAAGTGGAACAAAAGGTGAACGAAAAAATCTGGGAAAATACTCCCCTAAAAACTTACGAACTCACCCTTGAAGAGGTTCAAAAACATCCCGAGATCAAACAATTTTTCGGCGAAAAGTATGGGAAAAAGGTCCGCGTTGTCGACATCGACTACTCGAAAGAGCTGTGTGGTGGTACCCACGTTGAAAATGTGGGAGAGGTGGGCTACTTCCGCATTGCCAAAGAGGGAAGTATCGCCAAAGGGGTGCGCCGGATCGAAGGGGTGATTGGTTCTGATGCTGAAAAGCTACGCTACGCCTTAGAGGACCAGGTGGGAAAGATTGCTGAAACCCTTAAAGCAAACCTCCCCCAAGTCGAAGAAGCGGTTCGCTCCCTCGTTGAGGAAAATGGGGCTCTTAAGGAAAAAGCTGTGGGGGCGCGCAAAAAAGAGCTGAGTTCTCTCGCTCACACTTTGATGACCAAGGTGAAAAAAGTGGGTGACATTTCGGTCGTTGCCGCAGCGGTTGAGGTCGATAAAAAAGAGCTTTCCGACCTCGGAAATGCTCTCATTGCCCACATAGGCTCTGGGGTAATCCTCCTCTCAGCTACAGAGGAGGGGCGGTGCCAACTTCTCCTCAAGGTCTCTCCTGACCTTGTCGAAAAAGGGCTCCATGCCAACGCGTTAATCAAAGAATTAGCACCATGCGTCGAAGGATCGGGCGGGGGCAAAAAAGATGCTGCCCAAGCAGGAGGTAAAAATCCTCAAGGGGTGGTGACTGCCTTCGAAAAGCTCGAAGAGATCATTAAGAATTAGAAGAAGAGGCTGCGCTAGGATCGATTGCTTCGTCATCGCCTGAGCTTTCTCCTTCAGAAAAAAAATTGCCTAGTACTTCACAAACGTTAGTGAAAGTCAGCTTTTCTTGGGGAGCTATCTGGAAACAATAGGCAAGCCGAGCCAGGTCTAATAAGCCCTTTAACTCGCTTGAATCTAAATCACCCTCAAAACGGTTTAGCACCGTCTTGACTATTTCTAAATATTTCTTTGCTTCAGGAATAAACCGGAGCTCCTTTTCAGAAGAATAATAAACAAGCCGCCGACTCCTTTGAAACTTCTTCGCAAGATTGCTAATCTCTTCTGGCTCAACTTTTTCAATGACCACAGATTCATTTGAGAACCGTTTTTTTGAAGTTTTAGAGATGATCCTGGACATAATGGTCCTTCTGTACTCATCAACCTTCACCCCATACTTTTTGCCAAACTGCAGAATCATCTTTCCTAATACATCGTCTTGAAGCATAATCCCAAAAGCATAAACATCTCCTGCGGGGGTTTGGTACCCTACTCTCTCTATTTGATCTGAGAGCGTTTCATAAGTAAAAGGGGCAAGATACCCGGGAGTCCCGCATATGGGACCCTTTTCATTTCTCTTGGGATCATAAGAGTCGATATAACCCATATCTCCAACTGCTCCGTGGCCATCTTCATCGTAGAACATGTTTGGCCCTTTAACATCCCGATGGATAATTCCACTTTTTTCAAGGACTTCTAGTCCTGACGCCACATTATAGAGAATCGGAAGGATAAAGCTCGCAGGATCTTCGATTTTTGTGTAATCTATCTGTGTCAAATCCCCTTCCATCAGCTGAAGAAACCCAACATTTTTTTTCCCTTTACTGCCATACACTTCAAATACTTCTCTACAAAAATTTAACCTTGTGTCTTTAAAATCATTGGGATATAAAAATTCATGTAAAAGGGTTCTCTCTCTTTCAAGGCTAAAGTCTGTAAGTTTAAGGGCAACCTCTTCAGAAGAAAAATTGCCAAACTCTGCTCTAAAAAACTTTTCAGCAACATAGGTTGTTCCCTGCCCCCCTTCACCCAAAGCCCTAGTCACAATTGAAAAATGATATTTTGTTATGATGATGTCAGCAGGGAGCTGCTTAGACGCTTTGAGCACAAACGCCACGCTGTCGTGCAACTTCTCTTGGACCAAGCTAATGTCATTGATAGCTTGAAAACTCTTTGCTCTAGAAATCTCATAACCTGAGAATCTATAAAGCAAGTAACGGGATGCACAGCTCTGCGCTAATTCTGTAGAGGCCATAAAACACTTCCTTTAAATAATTTATTTGATAATATTATAAACTAAAAGCAATTTTTAAACAATAATTAAAAAATTAAAATAACCAAAGACTAAGCTGCTTAATATGAGGTTTCAGAAAGATAAAACCTCTTTAAAATCACCTTTAAATTCGTTTTTTCGTGACATTAATCTTTTAATTTGACAACCTGGTCCCTTAGCCCACCCCATAGGATGCTAATGGAGCTTACTTCATATTTTACAACAGAGTATAGAGGTCTCCCTTTCTATTTTGAGGAGAACTCAATGAACGCCCAAGTGATACCGCCTCCTAAAGAGGGTCGTATCATCGCCTCCAAATGCTCCAGTAAAGTGCGGGAAATTCTTGACGAGTGGGATACGATCTTAGATTATTTGGGTGAAGAGTACCCAAAAACGGGGACAACGGAGATTAGTCTCAAAGGACAAGGATTTACGGGGATGCTTCCTCCCCATATTGCCCACATTTATCCTCAGCTTGAGAAGTTGGATTTAAGTGGCAATTACTTTTTGGCACTTCCATTGGAACTTCAAAATCTTCCCCTAAAGGAACTCAATCTGACTGGAAACGACCATCTAGAAAAAAGTCTAGATGCTCCTCTTAGATGGCTAAACAAAATCCCAGGAATTAAAATTATTCCGGAGAGGCTGCTTGGAAGAAAAAAGCCTTTTCTTAAGAGAGCTTTTTCCTCTTAACGCTGTCTTTTTCCGTTTCCAAGGTTTTCTTGTTCCATTTTTCTTTTTCGACTTGTGGAGGTGCTTGTGCTCGTAGAAGTGCTAGTGCTTGTAGATGTAGCCCCTGAGCTGAGTGTGCGCAGTTTGTCTCTTACCCCTTCACGCGTTAGCTCAAAAACGGAGCTTTGTGGTAAAGAGGAGGCGCTTGAGGATGCAAAGGGAAGAGCGCCTCTTACTGGATGCCCCTCGCCCATTGCCTGAGCAACCTCTAGAAGGAAGCGTTTCACCCCTTTTGCTGTAATTCCCCTTTGGTCTTCACCGTCAGGATCGACGAGGACCCAAGAGAGTTTTGCAAGCGTTTCCATTCCCCTTTTTTGCGAGGTGTTAATTTTATCCCCAAACTTATTAATTGCTTCAAGGGACAGGTCATAGACCTTATCCCGCGTTTTGCAAATATAAAGCGATTGGTGGGTTTCCCAGTCAACCACAAACACATGCTTGGGATACTTCTCTTCAAAGGCCAACAACGCATCATCACTAAAAGCTGCTGCCTTTAGGATCCTTGATTTTAGTAGATCAGAATTATAAAGAGTCATATCGATTTTGGTTTGAACTCCAAAGAACTTTATAAGAGGGCGCAAAACATCTCGGTAAATCGTCTTTCCAACTGAAAAAAGATCAGCTCTTTCATCTTGAGTTCCCCTCCTTGCCTTTTGATCCATAATCCCCTCTGGCCAAATGAAGGGGGCTCCATAAAAAGGGGTGACACATGTTGAGTGGATCCTCTCAACTTTTTCCCTTACAAGACCAAAATCGGTCACTTTTCCAGGCCCTTCAACATTGACCAAAAAATTTGGCCCCTTAATATCGCGAAGAACTAAACCAGCCCGATGAAATGAGCCAACCCCTTTCATCATGTCAGCAAGTTGCTTAATGACCCAAAAAACCGGAAGAGCGATTTTGCTATAATCGACACGACGTAAATCTCCATCACTTGCGTCGAAAACCGCAACATGCATCTTGTTGACAACGTCAACATAGATCCCTCTAAAGTGGTCGATTTTGTCACTCGTCCTAGATTTTGGGGTTAGCTGTTTTAAAAGTTCTGCCTGCCCCTCGAAAGCTGTTCGACTAAACTTAAGCACAGCTCGACTTGTTTGGTGCCCGTCCCAAGAAATAGCAAAAGCAAAAAATGCTTCACTCTGGCTTCCTTTCCCTGCATGCTTGTTGACGTAATAAACAGTATCCTTAGTTACAAAAAATCCATAGATTTTATTTTCGTTCTCGACTGATATTGTCTCAATCATCTCTGAGTCAAGACGACTTCTTCTTTCCACAAACTCTCGACGACTGCTCTCTACTAGAGGGAACCCTAAAACTTTCGAGAAATGATCAAAAACTTTCTCCTCTGAAATTTCAGGTGAAGGCGCTTGCTTTTCATGGTTAACCTGTAAACACCTTGAAGCGTCAGAAATCAAACCAAATGCTTCAGTACTCATAAAAAACAACCTCTAATAATTTAATTAGCAACCATTTTATCTTAAAATGGCAATTAATTCAATATAGAAAAATTACTTTGTTTCTTAGGGAAAATCGTATCCAGAAATGCTCCTCAGTACGATTTTGCATGACATTAATTTTTTAATTTGACATAGTCTACCTTTTGAAACTAACGCACAGGGTGGTGATGCTTAGCGTTTTTGGCTCTTTACTAGAAACTCCCAAGAACTTTCCCATTGTTTCAGGTGGAGGAGATAAAATCACTCAGGCCTTAAACGCCCTCCCTAGAGAAGTCACTGAAATTGATTTCAGTAATAAAGGTTTTACGGGAAAGATCCCTCCTCTTATCGGAGAATTCAAAAATTTGGAGAGGCTCGATCTTAGTGGGAATGATCTCTGCTATATTTCTGAAGAACTTAAACATCTCCCTCTCAAGACACTTATTATTACCGGCAACCAAAGTCTCGTGATGACCCTTGAAGACTGGCTGGGAGAAATCTCCGGCCTTAAGCTTATTGCATTAGATCTGAAGCTAGTTTGGCTTCCTAAGGGGATGCACGCATCACAAGTCGAGTGTCTGGACAAAGAGGATCTCGAGTGGAATGAAGAAGAGGGCTGCCAGACCCAGCTTCCACTACCAGACAGCCCCCGCCCAGCCGGGTCACCGAGTCACAAAAGAAAGCGTGAAATATCTACAGCCACGAAACCTCCAAAAAGGCAAAGATAGACAAAAAAAGTGCAGTTCAAACTGGAGAAATGGACTTTTTCAACAAACCCTTAAACTAAAAGCAATATTTTATTTTCTAGTTCTCTGCTTCTTCTTTTTTGCGTGCCTCCTAGAAACCTTCCGTTTTGTTCCTCTACCTTTCTGTTTTGACACTGTTTCATCTTTATCTGTCGAGGTGGTAGTTCTCGACGAAGAGGCTATGGGAAAATAAAGAGTTTTTGCGGTATCACCCATCGCATTGATTGCTTTCAAATCTCTTTCAAGCTCTTGTTTTACACGTTCTGCCGTTAGATTTTTTAAAGCTCTTCTTTTAGGGTTTGTGAGGTCGTAGACAATCCTTGCAAGAGCCCGCATTCCTGCAAGTTCTTGCTCTGAGCATTTCCCTTCAAAAAGAGCAATCGCCTCTAGTATATTGTCACGGAATATTTCCCTGGGAGGGAAAATGTAAACCGTATCTTTTTGTGTAAAGAAATTAAGGCCACCATAAATGATACTGCCTGGAAGCTTTTTTCGATCTTCTACTTTCTCAAGGGCTACCAACTCATCCGGAGAAAACTGTTTCGTTATCTGTTTCGGCTGCAACTTACCTTTCGTATAAGCAGCAACAGAAACTCCATGCTTTTCTCCGAAATGATTAAGTAACCGTATTAGAACATCTCTATGAATCGTCCTCCCAACAGAAAACATATCTGACTCTCTTGTCTGACACCCTACTCTTCTGTCAAGGAGTTGATCCCGAATACCACCAGGCCAATTAAATGCAGGACTATACCAAGGGGTTCCTGCCGTCCTATCAGTCGTCTCTTCTATACAAGCAACCCCAAAGTCAGTCACCTTTCCTACCCCCTTTCTGTTCACTAAAAAGTTCGGTCCCTTACAGTCACGGCTGATGATTTTAGCCCGATGGAGAGAGCCTAGCCCGTCTAAAATATCAATGAGCCAGCTCATTGCCTGACGAACAGGTAGTGCCCCATACCTCGCATGACTTAAATCACACTCACTCGCATCAAAAATTCCAACATGTTTTTGGAAACCAATTGTATAAGTTCCTCTCACATGGTCAATCATAAGACTATGCTTTGACCCTGGAGTAAGGCTGTCTCTTAGAAGTGCTGCCTCAGGAGCAAAAGAAGTTCTGCTAAACTTTACTACGGAGCGGGAAGGGGCTTCACCGTCCCAAGGAATCGATGTGGTAAAATGCACATCACTTTGTGCTCCTTTTCCGGCTCGATCTTGAAGAACATGAATGTCTCGATGGGTAAGGACAATCTGCATTGGGATCGGGCTTGTTATAGGTTTAAATAAGACCGCACGACCTTTATTTTCTGAAAGCTCTTTTTGCGTTTCTATGAGTTTCTTAGTAAAGTTCGGGTCTATCCCCTCCCCAAAGATAAGCTCCAAATAAGTTAGAGAGGCATGAGAGCTCACAGAAATCCGATCAGCAACTCCCTCGGTCGTTGTGGCTGACGAAGAAGATGCAACCGACGAATAATCAATGGCTTGTGTTTTTTCGTCTTCTGTGGTATTGCAAAAACCTAACGTAAAGCCCAAAGATAAAGTCCTTTGAGTTCTTTCTTTGCTTCTTGATGAAGCCAGCATAACTCTTCCCCTATTCATTGTTTTCAATTAATTATTTTAACATTATAACAAAAAAATAAAATAAAATCAAACTAATGTTAAATGTTTAGTTAATAAACATGGGGGAGGCGATTTTTTGAGACATAAATGCCCTTAAAGCACCCTCTCGGTACGATTTTGCGTGACATTAATTTTTTAACTCGACATAGTCCATTTTTTGAAATAACCCATAGGATTATGATGGCCAACAGCTTAGGTTCTGTACTAGAAATAAGTGGGAGTTCATACGCTTCTTCAAGCCAAGAGTATGATATAAAGAAGGTTTTAGAGGAGGCCTTAAAGGAGTACACACATCCTGAAAAGGTCACTGAGATCGATCTCAGTGATAAAGAGCTCAAAGGCGTTCTTCCCTGTGACCTTTTTCATAAATTCACAAATTTGAAAACACTCGATATTGGTCACAATGATATTCATTGGTTCTCTGAAGCTTTCCCTGTTAAAAAGATTGTCATTACTGGAAATCAATGGCTTGAAACTAATCTCACAAATAATCTCAACGAGTGGCCCGAGGAAATAATAAAAGATCTTGAGGTTATTGCTTTCGGCCTAGAGCTCAGGTCCTTTCCTGACAACATGCATCCCTCGCAGGTTAAAAGTGACCATAGAGACTCTCTAGAGGACTATGCAACACCAGGCTTCCAGACGCTGCTCCCTCCTACTGATGCTCCTGTCAACCTGTCATCATCACGTCCCAAGAATAGGACTGTGATGACCAGTAGGTTAGGTTCTGTACTAAAAACGAATGGGGGTTCATACGCTTCTTCAAGCCAAGAGTATGATACAAACGAGGCTTTAGAGGAGGCCTTAAAGGAGTACACATATCCTGAAAAAGTCACTGAGATCGATCTCAGCAATAAAGGGCTCCAAAATGTTCTCCACTGTTCTCTTTTTCTTCCGTTCAAAAATTTGAGAAAACTCTATCTTAATGGAAATGATCTCACTTGGCTCTCTGAAGAGCTTAAAGACCTCCCCCTCAAAGAGCTTAATATTACCGGCAATCGAAGGCTTGTAGTTAATCTCCAAGATTGGCTCGGGGAAATAGAGGGTCTTAAGCTTCTTGCTATCGACTTAGAGCTCAAATGGCTTCCTAGAGGGATGCATTCATCGCAGGTCGAGTGTCTAGATAAAGAAGACCTGGAGAACTATGAAAAACCAGGCTTCCAGACGCTGCTCCCTCCTACTGAGGCTCCTGTTGACCTGTCATCATCACGTCCCAAGAAGCGGCAAAAGACACGCAAATAGGCAAAAAAAAGTGCAGTTCAAGCTGGAGGGAAAACCTTAACCCTTGAACGGGCAAGGAAAAAAGAAACTTGAACTGCACGAATGGGTAATTCTACAAAAGCGCTCTTTTTTTGTACAGATTTTACCCAATCTGGTATGGTTTTTTCTATGCTAGAAGATTTTAAGAAGTTTCCCTCTATTCAAGCGATCGGTGAGGCAGCAAATGGGCAGTCTCTTCTCTTTGAAGGACTATGGGATAGCCCCAAGGCAATCCTTGCTCTCCTCCTTTTACAAAAGACAAGTAAAAATATTCTGATCATTACGGGAGGAGAGCGGGAAACCCGCCTTTTCGATGACTTAGAATTTTTTACGAAAGGGACCTTTTCCTTCCCCGCATGGGAACTCCTTCCGGGAGAAGAGATCGCCCCAAGCCCCGACATCGTGGGGAAGCGGCTTGAGATTTTGCATACGCTCCTAAAAGAAAAAAAACCGCAGATTATCCTAACTCCCCTTCAGGGAATTTTACAAAAAGTTTCGGACAAAGCGCTTTTGAAAGAAAAGATGCTTGAGGTGAAAATAGGTGATGAGATGCCTTTCGATCTCCTCCCGGAGTTTTTGGTCGATTTGGGTTATAGACGAGAGACGGTGGCGGCCGACAAGGGGCAGTTCGCCATCCGCGGGGGGATCGTCGACGTCTTCCCCTTATCGAGCTTTGACCCTTACCGGATCGATTTTTTTGGGGACGAGGTCGACACGATCCGGACCTATGACCCAATCTCCCAAAAATCGACGGGAAAGGTGGAGAAGATTTTGATCCCCCCCGCTGACGAATTTGCTCTCTTAAAAAAAGGGACAACGACCCTTCTTGACTATTTGGATGAGCCGGTGGTGATTTTTGATGACCTTCTGGCAATTGAGGATCGGTATGTGGCTTTAAAAGATCTTCCCGGGGCCCACTCTCCCTACTTCCTCTCTTTTGGTGACCTTTTTAAGGAGACTGAAAAATTGAAGCGGGTCTTTTGCACTGAGCACCCTTTAGAGGAGCTAAGCGAAGGGGCCGCTTCTTATAAGGGGAAGGTGAAGTTCGAAGTTTTCGACCAGGTGGTCGAGGCGGTGCGGGTTCCCCACGCTTTTGAGAGAGTCGAAGGGCTCGATATAGTTGGGCGGGCTACTTTTGTTGCAAACTCGGAGGCAGAGGAAAACACCTTTAGAAAGCTTCTCCCTGAGGGGGCTTCCTTTATGCGAGGGTACTTGTCAAGCGGCTTTACATTGCTCGATGGGCCGTTCACCCTTTTGCCCTACACAGAGGTGACGAAGCGACACAAAGTTTCGCGCCAAAAATGGCGCAATACCTATCATACTCCTGCCTCGGAGTTCCACGCTCTTGAAAAGGGGGACCTCGTCGTCCATTTTCACAATGGAATCGGAAAATTTTGTGGGGTGGAAAAGCAGAAAAATCATCGGGGCGACGAGGAAGAGTTTCTCCTGATCGAATATGCGAATAGCGGTCGCCTCTATGTTCCCCTCTCGCAGTCCCACCTGGTCAGTCGCTACATCGGCTCGAAGGAGGAGAATCCTACCCTTAACCTCTTGGGAACGAAAAAGTGGCAGCAGGCAAAGGTAAAGGCGCAGAATGCGATCATCGGCTACGCCAAAGATCTCCTCCAGATGCAGGCGGAGCGAGAAGCGCGGGGAGGCTTTATCTTCCCTGCAGGATCGGATGACCTCTTTTTGTTCGAGGAGGAGTTTCCTTTTGTCGAGACTCAAGATCAACTTGATGCGATCCAGGCGATTAAGGAGGATATGGAGTCGAATAAGGCGATGGATCGCTTGGTCTGCGGCGACGTGGGCTATGGGAAAACCGAGGTGGCGATGCGGGCGGCATTTAAGGCGGCCTACGATGGGAAAAAGCAGGTGGCGGTCCTTGTCCCCACAACGGTTTTGGCGATGCAACATTACGAAACTTTCAAGGAGCGGATGGCTGATTTCCCCATGACGATTGGGGTTGCTTCCCGCTTTATTAAGCCAAAAGAGGTGAAGGAAACTCTCGAAGGGGTGGCGCGAGGAACGGTCGATATCTTGATTGGAACTCACCGGATCATTAGTCAAGATGTCAAATTCTACGATTTGGGGCTGATTATTATCGATGAAGAGCAGCGGTTTGGAGTGCGGGCAAAAGAGCATCTAAAAAAGGCGAAGGTGGGGGTCGACTGTTTAACCTTATCGGCAACGCCGATTCCCCGCACTTTGTATGGCTCTTTGATTGGTGCCCGCGACATGTCGGTGATCAACACGCCCCCTCAGGACCGATTGCCGATTAAGACGATCCTCGCTGAGCGGGAAGAAGAGTTGATCAAAAATGCCCTTCTCCGCGAGATGGCCCGCGATGGGCAGGTCTACTTTATCCACAACCGGGTCGAAACAATCCATAAGGTAGCCGACCAGATCCGAACCCTTGTCCCCAACGCGCGGGTGATTGTGGGGCATGGGCAAATGTCCCCCGATGAGATCGATACGATCTTCCACCAGTTTAAAGAGGGAAAGGCTGATGTTCTTGTGGCAACAACCATTGTGGAAAATGGGATCGACATCCCCAATGCAAATACGATCTTGGTCGACCGGGCCGACACCTTTGGAATGGCCGCTCTTTACCAGCTAAGAGGTCGGGTGGGACGGTGGAATCGCCCTGCCTATGCCTACTTCCTCGTCCCGAAAAACCGGACTCTTCAAGAGGTGTCGACAAAACGGCTCCAAGCCTTAGTAGAAACCTCAGGCTTCGGCGGGGGGATGAAGCTGGCGATGCGCGATCTCGAAATCCGAGGCGCGGGAGATATCCTTGGCGTTAAGCAGTCGGGGAATGTGGCAGCGATTGGATTCCACTTTTACTGTAAACTCTTAAAACGGACGATCGACACCTTTAAGAAAGAGCTTTCCCCCACCTTTTTTGAAACGCGGCTGGAGTTTTCTTACGATGCTAACCTTCCCCCCTCTTACATCGCGGAGACAAACCTTCGGATGGAGCTCTACCACCGTCTGGGAGAAACAACCAACAACGGGGAGGTCGATGCTCTTTTTGAGGAGCTCATCGATCGGTTCGGTCCCTTGCCACCGCAGGCCAAGTGGCTGTACCACCTCAACCGGATCCGGATCTTTGCCAGCCAAGAAAGGTTCACTCTTCTCAAGTTTGAAAAGGTTCTCCTTCATGCCAAAAGGCAAGTAGGGAAAAAGGTGGTGGACAAAAAGATCTTTTTACCGACTCAGAAAGACCCGGAAGAATTTGAGTTTATCATCATCGGTCTCTTAAAAAGAGACTTTGAGATCATCTAGATGACGCCACTTTTTTGGAGGATAATCAAAGAAATTGTCACGGGAATGATCCACTTCATGAAAAAATGCCATCCCTGATAAAACCGTTGCCATTTTTTTCCTAAGGGAAACTCTCCAGCAGCAATTTCTCTTTTAAGCCCCCACCCGATAAAGAGCGCTGTTAAAAGGCCTCCAACGGGGATGATCCAGGTCGAAACGATCCCGTCGATGGTCATGAGAAAGTTTTCTCCATAAACCGTTCGCCACTTAGGGAAAAACCCTCCAGAAAAGGCCAAGGCGCTTGGGATCCCAAAGAGAAACGTTCCCGCTGCAACGGTTAGGGTTGCCCGCTTTCTGGGCCAATTGGCAAGCTCCATGATATTTGTTGCGACGACCTCGATAAAGGGGATCGCTGAGGTGAGCGCCGTGAAGACAAAGAGGGTGAAAAAGACCGTTGAAATGACGAGCGATCCGGGAAGCTGAGCAAAGAGGTAGGGAAGGGTTTTAAAGATAAGACCCGCCCCTTGCTGCGGCGCAAACCCAAAGGTAAAGATCACGGGAAAGATCGTCATTGCCGCTAAGGTGGCAACGAGGAGGACCGACCCTCCCACGACAAAAGCCATCTGCGGAATATTTTCCTCTTTTCGCATGTAGCTTCCGTAGCTGATCATGATTCCTTGTCCCAAGCTTAACGTAAAAAAGGCGAGGCCAAGGGCCTCTAGCGCGCTAGAAAAGCTAAATTCTGAAAAGTCGGGGTGAAAAATAAAGTGAGCCGCCTCTCCAAAGCCATCGAGGGTCATGCTGTAGAAAAAGAGGACTAGGAGGATCGCAAAAAGGGCGCGGGTCATAATCTTTGACCAGAACTCGATCCCTTTCCGGACCCCGGTCAAGACGATGCTCATTGTGATGAGTGTGAAGAGAAAATGCCAAAAGAGGGTGATACTTCCTGAAGAAGCGAGTTTATCGAAGACTCCTGAAATATCTTCTATCGGGATATTTTGGTAAAAACCGCTGAGTGACATTAAAATGTAGCTCATCCCCCAGCCGGCAATAACGCTATAAAAGGACATGATCAGAAAAGAGGCAAGGACGCCAAACCATCCGGCCGCCTTCCAGTGTGCTCTTTTTGGGGAAAGAGCTCCAAAAGCGCCGACGGCTGCTCGCTGACTTCGCCGTCCCAAAAGGAGCTCTCCAATGAGGACAGGAATTCCGATCACAAGCACGCAAAGAAAATAGGTAAAGAGGAAAAGACCTCCCCCATTTTCCCCTACTGTATAAGGAAATTTCCAAAGGACGCCGAGGCCAACGGCCGATCCAACCGCTGCTAAAATAAAGCCGAGACGGGAACCCCAATGTTCTCTTACCTGTGTCATCTAGGGCCCCATTAATTGGTTGAAGTCATAAAGGCCACTCTTCTGGATGATAATCACTGCAATCGTCAAAGGGACGATCCATTTGACGAAGAAGCGCCAGGGGTAGTAGAGAACGGGAAGTTTTGTTCCAAAAACAAACTCGTCTCGCATCACTTTTTTATCCATCACCCAGCCGACAAAAAGGGCACTTAAAAGGCCCCCGACAGGGATGACCCAAATCGAGACGAGGCTATCGATTGTTTTTAAAAAGTTCATCCCATAGATGGCTGCCCAGTCAGGGAAAATTGCCCGACTTTCCGCAAAGGCGCTGGGGATGCCAAAAGTAAAGGTCGCTCCCCCCACCATGAGCGCTGCTTTTTTTCGCGAAATGTTTTTTAGCTCCATGATGTTCGTTGCTACCACTTCAATCAGAGGAATGGCAGAGGTCAGGGCTGTAAAAACAAAGAGGGTGAAAAACATGGTGCTCAATACCAAAGAGCCAGGCAGTTTTGCAAAAAGATAGGGAAGGGTTTGAAAAATAAGTCCTGGTCCCGCCTCAGGAGGAAGCCCAAAGGTGAAGACCACCGGAAAGATCACAAGGGCCGCCAAAACCGCCACCACAATGACCGAAAAGGCAACGATGCCACTCATTTGGACGATACTTTCGGTCCGCTTCATATAGCTCCCGTAACTAATCATGATCCCCTGGCCGATGCTTAGCGTCCAAAAGGCAAGGCCAAGCGCCTCGATCAAGCTCGACAGCTTAAAGTCGGCCACGTTGGGATGAAAGATAAACTCCGCTGCTTGCCCAAAACCGCTTAAAGTGATCGTATAGAAAAAGAGGAGGACCAAAAGGACGAGCAAAATTTTTGTCATGATCTTCGCCCACTTTTCGATCCCTTTGCGAACTCCGGACAAAACGATGACTGTGGTAATTAGGGTAAACAAAAAGTGCCAGAAAACAGAGATATCGCCCGATGAGACAAGAGCTCCATAGGCAGCCGCCACCTCCTCTCCACTCAAGCTTTGGTAAAATCCATTGAGAGACATCAAGATGTAGCTCATTCCCCAGCCGGCGATGACACTATAAAAAGACATGATTAGAAAAGAGGCCAGCACCCCAAACCACCCCGTTACCTTCCAGATGCCCCCCTTCCGGTCGTGGTGCTCATAAGCGCCCACGGCGGCCCGTTGGCTGCTCCGGCCCAAGATCAGCTCTGCGATGAAAATAGGAACCCCGACGATAATCAAGCAAATGAGATAAGAGAGGAGGAAGAGCCCCCCTCCATTTTCCCCCACCGTATAGGGGAATTTCCACAAGATACCCAGACCGATGGCAGAGCCGATGGCTGCCATCAGAAATCCGATCCGTCCTGTCCAGTGTTCTCTAAGTTGATTCATTGAATGTGTTTTTAGATAAGCCTACTCTAAAAATCAATAGGTGTCAAATCTCAGTCATCCTGGGACCCAATAGATTTTTTTTGCAAATACTTAATTTTTTCTTTACAATATTTTTTAAAATTTACTAATATCTTTTCCAGAACTTCCCTAAGGAGGAGTGCCCATGGATACACAGCCCGTAGCAGAGACAAATTCTTCTTCACTTTTTCAATTTAAACTTTTTGGCAAGACCCCAACTGAGATAGAAACCGAGACAACACGCGTTGGCGCTGTTGGCGCACTTATCACTGGCTCCTGCCTTGTGGCATATCAAGTGCTTCGATGGGCACAATCAAAGGTGACTTCTAACAAGAAAACGCCTTCTAGCCAAAAAATCTCCACTGTCTGCTGTTTCCTCGCTGCTGGGACACTTGCCCGTAATCAACAGCTTCTCTCGTACAAGGAACTCGAGGAAAATGTGGACCGTCTTCATACCGAGACCGCAGTCCTTGAAGAGCTGAATCAAGCAAGCAAAGAAGCATTTAAAGAAGCATCTGCAAAGAGGGCAGAGCAGCTTGGAGAACAACAGGCCCTAATTGACAAACAAAAAAAACAGTTAGAGAACCAAGAAGAGCAGCTGGGGCGCCTTGAGGAGGCCACGAAAAAAAATGAAGCGCTTGTAAAGAAAAATGAAACGCTTGTAGAGAAAAATGAAACGCTCTTAAGGAAAAAACAGACTGCAAATGAGCGATATGAAGCGCTCTTGGAAACTCATGAGAATTGGACACGGTCATTTGACGGCGACAACCCAAACGCTGCTTCTAGCTACCCAAATATGCGAGAAGCTCTCTCAAAAAAGACGCCTGAAAACAATCACAATCAAATGAAAGGAGTGAATCATGTTGACGAATGCAATTGAAGGAGCAGGTTCTTGGCTTGGAAAGTGGATCTTTGGGGAGCACCTTGAGGATCCAAAGGATCAAAAACCCTGTCGTAATGTCGTAGAACTTATCATCTTCCAGACAGACCCTAGTCACGAAAAATTTCAACCGTTCGGAGCAATGATCGAGACTACGATACTTGCCGTTTTTCTGCTCAAAGCTTGCAATTTTATCTATGATAAATCTCCTTTCCGATCGATCAGAAAAGAGTGCAAGTTTGTCACCAACACATTCACTGGAACGACCCTTTTCATGGTCTACAGCCGGGCCTTTAAAGCGGTTATTGCAAATTCTACACAACCGTTGGACGCCGCTCAAGCTGCAAATAGTGACAATCATTGACAATTAGAGCGCTTATGCCCTATAATGACCTGCAACATGGCTCAAGTTGGAACAAATGAATTTAAGACGGGGATGAAGGTCGAGATCGACCGTGAACCCTATACAATCGTCGGTGTCGAGTTTGTCAAACCGGGAAAAGGGCAGGCCTTTACTCGGACAAAGCTCAAACACCTCATGTCGGGACGTGTCATCGAAAAGACCTTTAGGTCAGGTGAAAAGTTCGACCTTGCCGATGTAGAGGAAACTAAGATGAGAATGCTCTATAAAGAAGGAGATGGCGTTGTCTTTATGCACGACACCACCTATGAGCAGATCACTGTTCCCCTAACAGTCATTGACGACAAAGAGCCCTACATGATGGATGATACGGTCTACGACCTCATTTTCTACAGGGGGGATGTGGTTGATGTTGCCCCTCCCACCTTCCTCAACATGACAATTGTGGAGACCGACCCGGGTGACCGGGGCAATACTGCTTCGGGGAGGGTCCTCAAACCGGCAAAGACCGACACGGGCGCCTCGATCCAAGTTCCCATTTTCATCGAAGAGGGAGAGCTGATCAAAGTCGACACCCGCACTGGCGAGTATGTCTCCCGCGTTAAAGATTAGGGCAAAAGCCCTCCAAAAGGTTCGCGCTTTTTTTGCCAACCGGGGGGTCCTTGAGGTTGATACCAACCTCCTCTCCCCTTATGGCTCTGTTGACACCCACATCGATCTTTTTGAAGTGATTGGTGGAGGTTATCTCCACTCTTCTCCTGAATATGAGATGAAAAAACTTCTCTCTAAGGGAAGTGGGGACATCTACCAGCTCAGTCATGTCTATCGGAAAGAAGAGCTTGGTCCCCTTCACCGTCCTGAATTCACAATGATCGAGTGGTATCGGGTGGGAACTTCTCTTTCTTCTTTTCTTGAAGAAAACTTGGCCCTTCTAGCTCTATTTTTAGGAGAGGTTCCCCATGAGCTTCTCTCTTATCAAGAGGCTTTTGAAAACTACTTAGGGGTTCCTTACGATGCCCCCGAGGAAACCTTCCGCGCAGTGGCGCAAGAAAGGGGGATTGAACTTGAGGGACAAAATGAAATCTGGGGATGTCTGATTGAACCGAAGCTAGGGCAGGAAAAAATTTCGATTATTACTCGCTACCCAAAGGAGCAAGCAGCTTTAGCACAAACCACCTACGTCAATGGGGAGGAGGTCGCCGAGCGCTTCGAGTTTTACTTTAAGGGGATTGAACTGGGCAATGGCTACCATGAGCTGGCCGATCCGGTGGAGCAAAAAAGACGGCTTGTTCGGGCGAATGAAGAGCGAAAGGTTCTTGGAAAACCGCCCCTACCGATCGATCCTGAGTTTATTGAAGCGCTCGAGCGGGGACTCCCCGACTGTTATGGAATCGCTCTGGGGTTTGATCGCTTGCTAATGCTCCAAGAAAAAAGAGCTTCTTTATGGGGCTGTTAAAAAAGTCCCTTTGTTGAGCACATCCCCGATTGCTATTCTTATTTTTCCGGTTCTTGGGCTTTTTGCGCATAGTCACACAAAGTTTCTACCTCTTTAGTAGAAAGTCCCGTTGCTACAGAGATTTGTTGCAGATCTAAACATTGTTTAAGAAGTGCTTGAGCAATAGCAATTCTTTCTTCTTGTCTCCCTTCTTGTCTCCCTTCTTTCTTAGCAGCCTCCATGACACCGTAAGCATCCGCCTCATTCATAATCAACTTTTCATAATATTGAAGCTCATCTTCTGTCCAATGATACCGATCAAGAACATCATAGGCTTCTTTGATCTCAGGATGCTTAGCTAAAATCTCATTAATATTGTTACTTTCGTCTGCATGTTTTAAGAAAAAATACCATTGATCCTCAATGGAATCGAGCTCATCGATCGTTTTTGTGAATTTTGGAAGCTCTATGAATGTAAACGAAAAATCCTTCAAATCATGCTCGTGAGAATGATGATCCAAAATCACATGATCAGATTTATACCTCTCCTTTTTAGGGAAAACAATATAGTCTGTAATTGCTAAAAAAATCACCTTTTTAAGGTCATGATACTTCCTTCCCTTTCCAAAGTGAGCGCAGTATGTTTTAGCGGCATAATATTGAGCTCTTTTCTCAAACCCTTCTACTTTGGCAACCTGCATTTCGACAACGTATTTAATTCCTCGTTGGTCCCTCACAAGTACATCGACAATGCTCTCTTTGCGGGCAGCAAGCTTTGGAGGTTGCCTGGGATTTAAAAACTCAAGATCAATAATTTTCCGATCTTCCATCAAATTCAGCGCTGCATTCAAAAAATCTATCGGGATCTGCTTATGCTTTTCTTCTCCAAAGACCTTCTTAAAGGCATAATCATTTTTAGGATCTAGATACCTGGTTAACATATACCCACCTGTTAGAGGGGCCACTCTTGAAAACCAACGTTCGAAGGGAGCCCCTTAGTCGCCCCCAATATACACTCTTTCAAAATTACTTCCAATGTTTTTCGGTAAGCCAGACAGTCTCTAAAGCCATTTCTGCACGATGGGGTAGTGGCGACCAACGCCAAACGATTTTTTCGAGACGCGGAGGATCGGGGGACCTTGCCGTCTTTTGTACTCGGCAACGTGGATTTTTTGGATCAGCTCAAGGACCTCTTCTTGAGGGATGTGATATTTCTCTGAAATTTCATCGATCGAAAGGTAGTCTTCCACATAACCTTCAAGAACATTATCAACAACTCCATACTCGGGAAGGGAGTCGAGATCCATTTGATCGGGACGGAGCTCGGCAGAAGGAGGCCTTTTAATAATCGATTCGAGAATCACCTCTTTTTTTTCAATTTTATTGATATGGCGACAAAGGTCATAGACCTTGGTTTTGGTCACATCACCGATCACTCCAAGCCCCCCACACATATCGCCATAAAGGGTCGAGTAGCCAAGAGCCACCTCACTTTTGTTTCCGGTACTCAAGACGATATAACCATGTTTATTCGATAGGGCCATGAGGATAATCCCCCGAATTCTTGCTTGGAGATTCTCTTCGGTAATGTCGGTTTCTTTCCCTTGAAAGTGGGGCTCTAAAAGGTGGAGGAAGGTGTCAAAGGGCTCTTTGATCGGAATTTCTAAAAGGTCGATTCCTAAATTTTTGGCAAGGGTTTCCGCATCGCTCTGACTCCCACTCGTGGTATATTTTGAAGGCATGCTCACTCCAAGAACATTTTCTGAACCAAGAGCGCGAACCGCAATATAAGCAACAAGAGCTGAGTCGATCCCCCCAGAAAGGCCGAGAAGGGCTTTTGAAAAACCAAACTTTGCAAAGTAGTCTTTGACCCCAAGCTCTAATGCTCTTAAAAGGGTGGTCATCACATCATACTCAAAGGGAACGGGACACATCTCTGCTTCTAGATCAACAATCATCGCATCTTCTTCAAACCCTTTTGCAAGTTGACACAGCTCCCCTTTTTCGTTGACGTAGACGCTATATCCATCGAAAATAATCTGCCCATTCGCTCCCACCTGACAACACATCACCACAGGACACTTTAAGGTTTTCGCTGCTTTTGCGCAGACATTGACTCGGACGTCGGGCTTTTGAAACTGGTAGGGAGAAGCCGAGATGTTGAGAAGCATATCGGGATGATGCTTGACAAGAGCTTCAACGGGGTCTCTTCCATATTGGGTGTAGCCAATATAGCCGGCATGTTGCCAAATGTCCTCACAAATAATAAGACCGACCCGCTTTCCCCCAATCTCCCAAATTTGGGTTTCCTTTCCTGGCTCAAAATAACGCCTCTCTTCAAAAACATCATAGGTGGGAAGGAGCCACTTATCTTGAAACCCTAGAAGGTGGCCATCACTAATAACTGCAGCACTATTAAGAAGATGTTTTTCCCCTTCGCCGAGGTTCCTTCGAACAAGACCCACAATAACGGCAATCCCTTTGGACGCCTTAACAATCCTCTCGAGGTGGAGCTCCATCGAGTCAAGAAAGGTACTGTGATAGACGAGGTCTTCAGGAGGGTATCCGCAAAGCGTCAGCTCCCCAAACATGACAAGGTCAGCCCCCCTTTTTTTCCCCTCTTCAATGCTCGCTAAAATCTTGGCGGTATTCCCATCAAGATCGCCCACGATTGGATTAAGTTGTGCAACTAGAATTTTCAAATTTAGCTCCCAAAGTCATCTAATACTATATTCTCTCTCGGAACGCCATAGTCATCAAGTAATTTCATCACACTGCTGTTATGGAGGGGAGGACCACAGACGAAATAATAGGCACTTTCAGGCTCCTCCATTTTTTTTAGCTGCCCCTCTTCAAAGGCTTTAAAAAGATAACCCGTCTTGAGAGGATCGTCCTTTTGCCACCCTCCCTGCAGATCTTCTTCGGTCGGCTCAGAAAGAACTAAGTGGTAGGCGAAATTGGGATGGTTTTTATCAAGCTCCTCATAATCTTCTTGATAGATGTTTTCTTTTAATGAGCGGGCTCCATACCAAAGAGTCACAACCCGCTGGGTCTTTTGCGTTTTAAAAAGATCCATGATGTGACTCCGCCCAAAAGAAGAACCAGCCCCTCCAATTAAAAAGACGATCTCTTCATCCCCTTCGATCATGTGGGACTCTCCATAAGGACCTGAAAGCCTTACCCCATCTCCTTCAGAAAGGCCAAAGGTATAGGCTGAACAGATCCCCCAAGGGATATCAGGAGCGATCTTCCCTCTGATAAAAGGGGGCGTTGCAATCCGGATGTTAAACTTTAAGATGTTTCCTTCAGCGGGATAAGAAGCCATCGAGTAGGCACGGATCACCTCATCGACCCCTTCCTCAAACTCAATTTTCTGACCAAACAAATCAAACTTCTCCCAATCGTCATAATACTTCTCATCCATTGTCTCCCTCCATCCGTTTGTATTGGTTTGATAACTAGGAACATGGAACTGCAAGTAGTCCCCTGGTCGATACTGAATCTCCTCTGAAGGAGGAATCTCGATCACAAGCTCTTTGATAAAGGTAGCGACATTCCGATTGGAGATCACCTTTCCCTCGAACTCTTTGAGTGTTAAAAGGTTTTCGGGAAGCTTAACTTTTAAGTCATTTTTCACCTTACACTGACAAGATAAGCGCCACCCCTCCATCAACTCTTTGGCTGTAAAGGTCGCCTTATCCGTCTCTAAGGCTTCCCCTCCCCCTTCAACCACCCGGACACGACACTGTTTGCAAGTGGCCTTTCCCCCACAAGGGGAGGGAACGGCAATTCCCTGCTCGGTGAGCGCCGCAAGGAGGGTTTTGCCCCCTTCTATCTCTTTGGTAAGGCTCTCATCCTCATTAATTTTGATCTTGCAAAGGTCACTACTTACCAGCCGTTTTTTGGTATAGAGAATCATCGCTGCAAGGAGAGCCCCCACAGAGGAAAAGGCAAGAACAGCAACACTACTGACCATGAAATTCATCAAGATTCCCCTTCTTCCCCTCTTTATCATGCTTCCTTCCTTGCCGCAAATAAAAAAAAAGCATACCATTTGCCGTATGCAAAGAGAGCATTGGGCGTCCCATTTTGGTTTTATCATGGCTGCTGCTGGTTCCGCGATTGGACTCGGGAGTCTATGGCGTTTTCCCTATGTTGCAGGGGACAATGGAGGCGGCGCTTTTGTCCTTCTCTATCTGATCTTTACCTTCTGTTTGGGGGTTCCGATCTTTATCGGAGAGCTTGTCATCGGGAGGAAAGGGCAGCGCAGCCCCATCTTTGCTTATGAGGCTCTCTCAAAAAAGGGGAGTAACTGGCGCCTTCTCGGTTATCTCAACCTCTTAACGAGTTTTGTGATCCTCTCCTTCTACTCCGTTGTTGCCGGTTGGTGCTTAAATTATGCCCTTATGTCTCTTAACCAGTTTACGGTGGGGAAGACCCCCGAAGAAATCCGGGCCGTTTTTGATGCCGTTTATGCTTCTCCGGGGCTGAATATTTTTTGGCTTTTTGTTTTCATCCTCCTTAATGTGGGAGTTGTCTATACCGGTGTCCGGAAAGGGATCGAGCATTGGAGCAAAATCCTCACTCCTGCCCTCCTTTTTATTCTCATTGCCCTTTTCATCTATGGAATCACCCTTCCTGGGTTTGGGGAAGCTGCGAAGTTTATCTTTTATCCCGACTTTTCCAAGCTTACCCCCTCTGTCATCCTTAACTCTTTGGGCATGGCCTTTTTCACCTTAAGCGTTGGAATGGGGATCATCGTCACCTATGGTAGCTACTTAAAGCCCGCCGAAAACCTCCCCAAAACCGCCTCGATCGTCGCCCTCATGACTCTCCTCGTCTCCCTTATGGCGGCCATGATGATTTACCCGATCGTCTTTACCTTCAACTTCCCTCCCGAAGGGGGCCCTGGCCTTATCTTCAAAACGATGCCCGTTCTCTTCTCCAAACTCCCTGGAAGCCTCGTCATCTCTACCGTTTTCTTTCTTCTTTTTGTCTTCACCGCCCTCACCTCCTCGATTTCCCTACTTGAAGTTCTCGTTGCCAACCTAATGGAGCTCTTTTCCTGGCAAAGACACCGGGCCGTTATTATCTCTGCTGCTGCTGTGTTTCTCTTTGGAATTCCTTCTGCTCTAGCAGGTTCAGGAGCTCTTTTTCCGAATTGGGAAACGGTTTATGGGACGAATTTCTTTGATACGATGAACTACATCTCAGCAAGCTGGATGGCCCCTATCGCTGCCTTTCTAACCGCTCTTTTCATCGGTTTTGTGATGAAAAAAGGATCGGTGCGGGAAGAATTTCTCCAAGGAGGGGCGCTCCGCTCCTTTTTCCACCCTTGGTTTTTTGTGATCCGCTACGTGGCTCCCCTTGTCGTGATCTTGATTATCCTTGACCAGGCAGGGGTGTTTTCCCTAACCTAAACTCCCGGAGTGCCGCCTGCCCCCGCGTGACACAGTTGAGGAGGTAGCTTCTGTTTTGTATACAGATCGCCGCAGTCAGTGCTAAAAGGGTGACGGCGCAGCAGTGAACTTTATAGCAAGATTCCACATCTGGAAGCACTACTTCCTCTTTTAGCTGGACGAGGGAAATATCCATCTGCGATCTATATGGGGGTAGTTCAGGCGGTAGTTTATCGAAAAGCTTCGAAAGCTCTTCTGCCATTTCTTCGCGATCGGCGGAACAAAGAACAAATGCTCCATTATGACCCGGAGTGACTTTCTCATTTCCATGCGAGTCAAAAAGCCCAAACTCAAAGTGTTCTCCGCGATTAAAAACTGCAAGTGCTATTGTTTTTTTGTTATAGGTGAGCACCGCACCAAAATGACCCACTTTAATAGCGACTTGCTCTAGACTTGAAAGAAAGCTTTTAAAGTGTTCTATACCGTCCCAACTTTCTTCCGAATAAAGCATTTGATGCTTTGTCACTTCAGGCCAAATTCCGGGATCCAACTGTGTGAGTCCTAAAATAGGTTCAGTCTCTTCGCTTGCCCAAAAAACTATTTCATGACCTTTTTCATCTTTAACCTTATTGTCTGTACGAATTTGTTGTTGACATCTCTCATAAGCAAGACGTCCACGATCAACAATAAGCTCGATTTCTTTGGAAGACATATCCCAAAATCCCCACGCCTTAAAAACATGGATCAAAAAAATTTGAGCACAAAATGTGCACGCATTCGAGCCTTTATCACCTTTAGCCTGATTAAACTCCCCACGTCTGATTTGCGTTCCTTTTTTTATTAAATCAAGTGGGATTCTTATGTCTGTAAAAATTCTCAATAAGATTCTTTCCGCATTCCTCGCATTTCCACCATCCGTCTGAGCTGCCTCATCCATAAGGGCTGACCAATTGAGTCTTCCCTCCTCTGTCTGTAACGACACAGGATTAAAATGAGTACACCGTTCAAGAAGAGGAGGTGGAGTGGGAGTGCTGGAGGATGCAGCTACCATAAGACCATTCTCCTAAATTTTGCTTTACACCTTAACAGACCTAGGATTGACATCCTCGCCTCCCTAAAGGGAGGAGATTCCAAGCATCTATGCTTAGATAGGTACTAAATCGCTTGTTCCCTATAGTTCCTGCTTCATCGAGTAGACTACTGTCTCCTCTCCACAGGCTTTAAATCCCGTGAGTCC
>JAJFMJ010000024.1 GCA_021772275.1 Chlamydiota bacterium
CGCCCATTGCGAATGATTCTCGACTGCAGCCTCCCGTAGGAGTCTGGGCAGTGTCTCAGTCCCAGTGTTGGCGGTCAACCTCTCAGTCCGCCTAGACGTCTTAGCCTTGGTGCGCCTTTACCACACCAACAAGCTGATATCCCATGAGCCGCTCTCTCTCCGTAAGGCCCCGAAGGGTCCCCTACTTTGAAGATGCCGGGCTATCCCGGATCTCCTCATTCGGTATTAGCGGTCGTTTCCAACCGTTATCCCCAGGAAAGAGGTACGTTACTCATGTATTACTAACCCTTTCGCCACTAAGTAGCAAGCTACTTCGTTCGACTTGCATGCCTCATCCACGCCGTCAGCATTCAATCTGAACCAGGATCAAATTCTCGTTGAAAATTTAATCTTTATAACCTAACTCTCGTTAGGTGTTCATCGAATACTATATGTAAAATATGTGTTTCGATCTAAAGTTTGATAGGGGCATATCGAGATAAATCTCGACACGCTCAAATCTTAAGCTTTGTCACTTCAATTTCGCTGTCAAAATAGCTTTTGAAGGCTCGGCGGCCTTCGTTTCGTTTCTTCCGCTTATTCAGCTCGAGAAAGAATATACCAATATACAAAAGGGGGATTTTTTACGCAAACATTTTCCGAAATTAATTAATTTTTTCTACTTTTTCTCTATGAAGCTCGAGATAAAAAATCGCGCTCAGAGCCCTCTGAAAAGAGGAAAATGACAAAATAGTAGAGCGCAATATTGAAGAAATTAATAGATATAGACGTAGAAGAGCATGCCAAGGACATACCCAACAAAGACGGGAAGGGAGACCTTCTTCAAATAGGAGAAAAAATCGACTTTTTCAAGTCCCATAAGGGCAACCCCAGCCGAAGAGCCCATAATGAGGATACTTCCCCCTGTTCCCGCGGCGTAGGCGATCATGAGCCACAGAGGAGAGTCAATGGGCACGGTTTGCAAATCGTACATCCCCATGGTGGCTGCAACAAGGGGAACGTTATCGACGATGGCCGAAACGATTCCAATCACTGAAGCGATAATCGCCTCGCTTTGCATGTGGACATTGAGCCATTCGGCAGCTCCATCTAAAAGTCCTGTCGATTCAAGGGCATTAACACTCAAAAGAATTCCTAAAAAGAACAGGATACTGGAAACATCGATCTTAGTAAGGATGTGGGGGATCCGCAAATGTTGCCGCTGCTCGTGGCGATGATGGAGAATATCGGTCACAAGCCACATAATAGAAAGGGCGATGAGCATTCCCATAAAGGGAGGGAGACCAGTTAATGCTTTGAAAGCGGGAACGCACAGGAAAAGGGCGATTCCAAGATAGAAGATTAGATGCGCTCCAGGCTCTAAAGGTTCATCGCGAAAATCGATCTCCGACTTGGGAAATTGTCCTTTCATTCTTATCGTAAAGAATAGAAGAGGGGCAAGGAGAGAGACCAAACTGGGCAAAAAGATCTCTGTGATGACTTTTATTGTCGTGATTTGTCCGCCAATCCAGAGCATCGTCGTTGTCACATCGCCAATCGGGGTCCATGCACCCCCCGCATTTGCCGCTACGATCACCATGCAGGAAAAGATAAAGCGCTCACTCTTATGGGGAATAAGCTTCCGTAAAATGGAGACCATCAGGATCGTGGTTGTTAGGTTATCGAGAACGGCTGACAGAAAAAAGGAAATAAAGCAAATAATCCAAAGCATTTTCCGCTTCGAGCGATGGTGAAGGTGGTGGATAAAGGTGTTGAATCCTTTATGGGAGTCGATGAGTTCCACCATTGTCATCGCACCTAGAAGGAAGAAAAGGATTTGGGAAACGTCACTTAGATGGGTGTTCAAAAAGGCCATGCTCACATCTAGAGGTTGCGGATCTCCGACGAAGTAAATAAGCCAACAGACAACCGCCATAAAAAGGGCTACAGCAGTTTTGTTTACTCGAATCAAAAACTCTAAAATGATGGCTGCATAGCCAATACAGAAAATGGCGATTAGGATGTCGTGAGAAAGGGTGAAGATTTCTGTGTCCATAAGAGTAGCCTCGGGGAAACCCTAATGCATCTTGATTTAAAACTCAAGACCCAATTTTCGGAATAACGCAATGACTAGTATTATGCAATTCCAGCCTGCACAAGATCGTGCATACGGATGAGTCCAACAAGCATCCCCGACTCAACAACGGGCATGGAGCTGATCCACTTATTTTCATCGGTTTGCATAAAGCGCAAGGCATCGAAAGCGCGCTGATTTTTCTCTGTGAAAAGACAAGAAGGGGTCATCAACTCTTCCATCTTTTTCTCAAGCATCGCTGCCGGATCTTCTTGGAAGGCGCGCCGCAAGTCTCCGTCAGTAAAGATCCCCTGAAGCTTTCCTCTTCCGTCGGTAATGAGAAGGCAACCACACTTTTTATCGGTGAGGGTGACAAGGGCGTCGCGCAAACGATCACTCGGGAGGCAAAGGGGAAGATGGTCCCCTTTAAGCATTAGATCTTCGACTTTTAAGGTGATCTTTTTCCCAATAGCTCCTGCAGGGTGATTGAGGGCATAATCATCAAGGCTAAACTTTTTGGCTTTCATGAGCGCAACCGACAAAACATCGCCAAAAATAAGTTGGATTGAGGTGGAAGTTGTCGGTGCTAAGTCAAAAGGACAAAGCTCTTTACTTAAAGGTAAGAAAACTCCTAAGTCACATGCAGTCAAAAGTTTTGACTGAGGATTCGATACCCATGCGACTGTTTTCGCCCCTTTTTTCCGAGCAAAGGGGACAAGACTTAAGAGCTCTTCACTCTCTCCACTTTTGCTGATGCAAACAAGGAGGTCTTTTTCGGTTACAATCCCAATGTCTCCGTGAAGGGCATTCATCGGGGGGAGATAAAGAGCTTTTGTCCCCGTCGAAATCATTGTCATTGCCAGCTTCTCAGCAATAATCCCACTTTTTCCAACACCAGTAAAGATAATCGTCCCCACGCAAGAGCGAAAAAGATCAAAGTTTTCTTCTGCTTTTATGGGGTCGACCTGGTCGAAAAAATAGTTGAGATTTCTCTGGTACTCTTCGAAGAGATCTTTTATCATGGTCTTGATTCCTTATCGCAAATGGTATAACTAAAAGAGAAATCAATCAAGGAGAAACTCGTGAATGAAAAAGTCCCCATTACAGTGGCGCGCGGAGATGGAATTGGCCCCGAAATCATGGAGGCTACGCTAAAAATCCTTGAGGCTGCGGGGGCAAAACTTGACATCCACGAAGTCGAAATTGGAGAAAAGGTTTATCTTAAAGGGCACCCCACTGGGATCGAAGATGAGACTTGGGAGACAATCCGGAAGACAAAAGCTTTTTTAAAAGCGCCCATCACCACCCCGCAAGGAGGAGGCTTTAAAAGTTTAAATGTGACGATCCGGACGACCCTCGGCCTCTATGCCAATGTCCGCCCTTGCTCTTCTTACTCCCCTTTCGTCGCCACAAAGCATCCGGTTATGGATGTGGTCATCGTCCGTGAAAATGAGGAGGACCTCTACTCAGGAATCGAGTACCGCCAGTCCCCCGAAGTGTGTGAATCGATCAAACTGATTTCTCGCCCCGGCTCTGAAAAAATCATCCGCTACGCCTTTGAATATGCAAAAGCTTACGGTCGAAAAAAGGTGACCTGTTTTGTAAAAGATAACATCATGAAACTTTCCGACGGCCTTTTCCATCAGGTGTTTAATGAAGTCGCTCAAGAATACCCTCACATCGAACATGACCACTGGATCGTTGATATTGGCGCTGCAAAATTGGCTGATACCCCCGAGGCTTTTGACGTGGTGGTGATGCCTAACCTCTATGGGGATATCCTTTCTGATGTCGCCGCCCAAATCGCTGGCTCGGTTGGCCTTGTGGGATCGGCTAACATCGGTGACCATGGAGCGATGTTCGAAGCAATCCACGGTTCAGCCCCTAGACGGGCCGGACAAAACCTCGCCAACCCTTCGGCCCTTATCCTTGCCTCAGTTCTCATGCTGATCCACATCGGCCAAAGCGATGTGGCCGCCTCGATCCATAATAGCTGGCTAAAAACTCTCGAGACAGGGATCCACACCTATGACATCTTCAAAGAAGGGACAAGCAAGGAGAAGGTGGGAACCCAAGAGTTTGCTGCTGCTGTGATCAATAATCTGGGACAAAAGCCCTCTGAACTTAAAGCTGTCTGCTATGAAGAGCAGAAGGGAACTTCCCATACCTACATACGAAAACCAATTAAAACAAAGCGGGAGTTGGTGGGAACCGATGTCTTCTTCTACGCCGCTTCGACGCTTGAAGCGTTCCAAAAGAAGATCACCTCTTTAAGCCTAGAAGACTTTAAGGTAGAGATGATTAGTAATCGAGGCGCCCGCATCTACCCCGACGGGATGCCAGAAACCTTCTGCATCGACCAGTGGCGGGTCCGCTTTGTCCCAAAAAGTGGTAGCTGCACACCAGAAAAATGTGTGGCCCTTCTTGAAGAGCTGGTAGAAGAAGGTCTTGATATTATCAAGACGGAGAACCTCTACCATTTTGATGGAAAGCCTGGATACTCCTCCCCAAAAGGATGACGCCAGCATCGCTAGTTTTAACCCCCTCTGCGTCGCCCCTTTTGTAAGCTTTGCTCCCGATAAACACCTAAACAGTTTAAGATTAGATATTTAAATAAATCTTTTTTCCGCAATCCACTTATTATAAGTTAATTAAAAAATAATTTATATTATTTGATTTAAAAAACAAATTATGTTAAAATACTTATATTAATAACTAACTTACAATAGGTAATAATATGTCAGCAATCCCAGCCCAAGCCGCTCAAGCCTCGTCCAGCACCCACCCGGCCGAAGCAAGTCCGACTTTAGTAAGTAGAATAGAAGAGATAATGGGGATAAAACCTCAAGCAGCACAATCTATTGCAAATCAACTTAACAAGCTTTATCCCGGTATACACGTTAAAGAACGATTAGGTAACGGAGAATACTCTGTAGCTTATTTGTGTATTTTTCGTCGACCTGATCAACCAGAAGGGAAAATCGTCTTAAAAATGTCAGACTTCTCTGAAGCCAAGCAAGAGAAACAGTCGGGCTTTAACCTACTCCATGAAGACCGTATAGGTGGTGAATGGTTTGCACTTCTAGATTTTGATGATCATGTTGTTAAAACCAAACATGCTATCGCCTATAATTATACAAATCGCAAGCCAATAATCGTCAGTGATGAAGAGGTCCAGAATCTCTATCATAATGAGAATCTTCGAGAAGGAAAAAAATGGCTCTTTATGGGTTCGGTTAGTGAGTTTATAGAAGGATCTGTAAATTTTTATACCGCCCTTAAAGGGGGTCCAAACCTCTCCGTTGAAGCCATCAGAAACTTGGGAAAACAGATGATCGAAGGACTCAAAAAGATTCATGAACAGGGTCAGTCTAAAGGGATGTCCCTTGTCCATCGAGATATCAAGCCAGAGAACATGCTTTTTATTCCTCCAAAAAAGATGGACCTCACAGCCGCTCTTGACCAAGGACTAGGAAAGGTTGTGTTTCTTGACTTTGGTTTTGCAAAAATGATGGAGCAAACCAAAAAACGTCATACAGGGATTGGATCCCCTATTTGTATGGCCCCTGAAATGCTCAAAAAGGAACTGGAATATACCCCTGCAGTTGATGCTTATGCTCTCGCCGCAACCCTGTCAGGGATGGCATCAAAGTGGAGCCCTTCTTGGATTACACTTTGCACTCTTCATCAGCACAACGCCAGCGTAATTCGGGCCTGCATGGACAAATCTCCCCATAAAGATAATTACCAACTTATGGATCTGATTACAAAATTGGGACATCCCGATTTTGAAAAGCGCCTGACAATCACACAAGCTTTAGTCCATCCATTTTTTACCGCTCCTACCAGCAAACAGCCCATTGCGAACGAATCTACCGATCCCCTCTCGCTCCACTTTAATGCAGACTTTGTTTCTTCTGCCACAGACTCTTCTAGTAGTACAGGCTCTTTAGAAGAGTATTTGCTTACGATGCAAAAACAGCACGCTTCTACTAGCCGGGCTTCTAATCCTTTTAACGAAAGTTGGAAGTGCAGCGTTATGTAATGATGCTGATTAAGAGTGTCGAGAATTGGACAGTATCCAATGAAAGACAAACATACTCTAATTGGCCTGGACCTTCTCCGAGCCCTTGCAAACGAAGGTTTTAAGATCTTTTCCCTAGACAATGCTAGGAAATATGCTTCTAAAGTTGGAATCAAACCTTCCTATCTGATTGAGGCTTTGGTCCATCTCACTAAGCAAGGGTGGATCAATAGACTCAAGAGAGGGCTCTACGCCTTCTCCCCAACTTCTGGGTTTAGCTTGCCCCCCCCATGATTTCGAAGTTGCGCAAGCTCCGCTCTACCCTTCAGCAATTAGCCATTGGACAGCCCTTCACTACCATCAAATGACACAACAAACTCCAAGTTTCGTCTATTCAATCTATCCGAAAAAAATTACAGCTCCTAGAAAGCAACCTCTCTTAAACAGATTCCGCTATATCTCCATGAAAGAAGAACTCTTTTTTGGCATTGAAAGCGAAATACTTTAACGAATTTGGTTAACTAGACACTAGCTCCACTATCACAAAATATTCCTAGTTGTGATGAAACATTACATGCATTAGAAGTGATTCTTAATAAGAAACTTCAAGATGCTTTTTAATTGCAGCAAGAAAGCCACACCCATACATCCCATCGATGACTCGGTGATCAAACGAGAGGGAAAGGGACATGATCGAGCGGATTGCCATCGTGTCATCCTCCAAAACGACCACCTTTTTCGTAATGGCGCCAACACCGAGGATCGCAACCTCAGGATGATTGATGATCGGGGTCCCGGTTAAGACCCCTGACATTCCAAAATTGGTCATGGTAATCGTCCCTTTTTGAACCTGATCAGGAGCGAGTTTTCCCGTTCGCGCTTTGTCGGAAAGGGTTGCCACTTCGCGAGCAATCTCTTTCAAGGGGCGGCTGTCACAACCCGGAATGACAGGGACGAGAATTCCTTGATCAACGCTCACCGCAATACCGAGGTTGACCTCTTTTTTGAGAAGGATCGTATCCCCTTCTAGAGAAGCATTGACCATCGGAAACTCTTTGACACTATCGGCAATCGCCTTTGCAATGTAGCTGGTGATCGTGAGCTTAAATCCATTTTCTTTAAGGAAACTCTCTTTGGTCTCTTTAAGACTCCCCATCAATTGGGTCACATCAACCTCATTCATCAAGGTGGCATGAGGAGCTTGAAAGTACGAACGGACCATCGCATCGGCAATCATCTTCCGCATCGGTGACATCTTAACCCGTTCATCCCCTTCAGGTTTATGGGTGAGATGGTTTTCTAAGTCTCGCTTAGAAAGGCGCCCTCCTGCCCCTGTAGCAGGGATCTTCTCAAGCTCTTCAAGGCTCACTCCCTTTTCCTGGGCAAGCTTCATCACAACAGGGGTGAAAAAACCTTTTTTCGAGGCGGTTGGCGCTGGAGCTTCTACTTGAGGAGCCTCTTTTTCTGCAGGCGCTTCTCCTGCTTGAAGGGTTACGATCATCGCTAAGGGAGCCCCCACATCGAGCTCTTCGTCAGGGTTTGCTAGGATTTGTGTGACCTTCCCCGCAACAGGAGAGGGAATTTCACTATTCACTTTATCGGTCGAAACTTCAAGAAGGGGCTCGTCAAGCTTGACGGTGTCACCTACTTTTTTAAACCACTGAACAACGGTGGCGCTGACAATACTCTCTCCCAGCTTGGGTAACTTAATCTCTACTTCAGACATACTTGACCTATTCTAACCATGTAATCGCATGGTACTGTTTTTCATCAATTTGTTTCTCTGTTTTTGCGATAAAGACCGCGGCAACGGCATCCCCAAGAACGTTAACAACAGCGGAAACCATCTCGCGGAGACGATCGACCCCAGCAACAAGGGCGATTCCCTCAAGGGGAAGTCCCATCGCATTGAGAACTACAGAGAGCATCACAATTCCCGTTCCTGGAATCCCTGCTGCTCCAATCGCAGAAACTAGTGAGACAAAGATGAGGATAAGCACTTTTACAACTGTCACTTCAATCCCATACGCTTGGGCAATAAAAATCGCTGAAATGGCTTGGCCGACTGCTGCTCCGTTCATATTGATCGTTGAACCAAGCGAAAGGACAAATCCTGAGATATCGGGGGAAATACCGAGGTGATTCCGTGCGCAATCAAGGGATACGGGCAAGGTCGCTGAGCTACTACTTGTCGTAAAGGCAAGGACAATCGCATCTTTCATCCCCTTAAAGAAGGGGGCTACCCGAAGTTTTGCCATGTAGCGGAGAGCTAAACAAAAGACGATCAAAATTTGGAGCATGCAGGCGATATAGTTACAGGCCAAAAATTTGAGAAGAGGGTAGATGACTTTGAGCCCCACACCTCCTACGGCTGTTGCGATCAAGGCGAAAACCCCATAAGGGGCGACCTTCATAATAAAGTGTGTGAGGGAATACATCACCTCGCTCAGCGACTCGAGGGCTGCAAGGACAACTTTTCCCCTCTCCCCTGCTAAGGTAATCGCAAAGGCAAAAAAGATTGAAAAGACAATAATTTGAAGGATGTTCCCTTCCGCAAAGGCGGCAAAGGGATTAGAAGGAACGATCCCAAAAAGGAAATCCACCATCCCTACCGCTTGCTTTGTCATCAGGTGCTCGGGAGGAATCGGCAAATTGAGCGCAGAACCTGGCCGCATGACAAACGCTAGAAGGAGGCCAAACCCAATCGCAAGAATCGTTGTTCCCGCATAGAAGAAAATCGTCCGAACCCCGATCCGTCCCAACTTTTTCGGGTCGCTAATGTGACACATTCCCACCACTAAAGAGGAGAAAACCATCAGTCCAACAAGCATTTTGAGAAGGTCGATAAAAGCCTTCCCCACCCTCTCGAGAAACTCCACCTTATATCCAAAGACAAGACCGGCAATCACTCCTAAGACAAGGCCAATGATGATTTTTACCCACGGCTTCAAAGCGGGCTCCCAGGTAAAAGGGATTGCAATTTCCCTAAAAGAGCTTCATACCTTTCTTTTCCGGTCACCACTTGCATCTCTGCCTTTAAAAAGCCAATTGGCAAAGAAAGTTTGAGGTTTAGAGGAAGTTTCACCCAATCCTTTTCGGAGCAAACGATCAAATCGCACCCCCGCTCAAGACACCGCTCGACAAAGTGGTTGAGCTCCTCTTCTGTGGGGCCAATATGGTCAGGAAGGATCCACTTTTCTGCAAGGGTCCCTCCCATTTCAGAAACCGTTTTAAAAAAGGACTCGGGTTTCCCCAGTCCACAAAAGACTCCCACCCGCCGATCTTTAAGAGCTAGGAGATGCTCCCCACAAGAGGTTTCTATTTTTTCAGGGACCATCCGCGCTCCAATGACAGGGGCGTTGCTCCACTTGGCAATCTCTTTTTCCATCTGATGAAAATGGTTTAAATCGTGAATGTGATTGACGATGATCGCATCAGCAGACTCGAGCCGCTTCGGAGAGTCGCGCAAATAGCCGCGGGGAAGAAAAAATCCTTTTCCATAAAGGTCATTGCCATGGAGCATCACAATTTCCACATCGCGGTGGAGGCTCCGGTATTGCATCCCATCATCTAACAGGATGAAGTCGGCCTCATGGTAAACCGCTCGCTGCGCATTGAGAACTCGATCTTTGCCGACAAAAAGAACCGCCTCGGGGAGCGCCTTGAAGAGAAGGTAAGCCTCGTCGCCACACACTTCGGGCGTGATCCGCGACTGCTCGATCAGATGAAGACTTCCTCCCACCTTTTCGATTTCAGAGCGGTAGCCCCGCGATAGGATCGATACTTTCCCATACTTTTGGAGATCTTTAGTCAGCCTTTGGATAAACGCGGTTTTACCCGTTCCTCCCGCAATAATATTTCCAATGCTAATGACAGGAGCTGCCACCCTTTTTTCCTTGATCCACTGCCGGTCAAAAGCCAGGTTACGGAGCTTCACCCCCATTTCGAACAGGCCACTAATGGCAAAAAGAGCTCCTTTCATAAGAGCCCCCTTCCTGCGACCTTCGATGAGATCGGTGATGTAGGTTTGTGTTCCCATCATACCGCCGCTCCTAACTCTGCGGGGAAAAAGAGTTCCTGTTCTACCCTTTCGATGATGATATGAATCGCCGCCATATGGGCCTCTTGAATCCGATCAGAAAATTCGAAGCCTTCTACCACCCATTCTAAATCTCCCTCTCCTTTAAGAGCGCCCCCCGTTTTCCCCAAAAAAGTAATGATCTGAAGCCCTCTTTCCTTAGCCACTTCGACAGCGCGGACAAGATTCTTTGAGTTTCCACTCGTGGTAAGAGCGATAAAAAGATCCCCCACATTGCCATGAGCTTCAATTCCTCGCGCAAAGACCTGGTCGAAACCGGCATCATTCCCCACACAGGTGAGGTGACCCGGATCGGCAAGGGCAATCGCAGGAAGAGCGGGCCGCTCTTTGCGGAAATAACCGGTGAGCTCTTCAGCAAAGTGCATCGCATCGCAGAGACTTCCTCCATTACCTGCAATCAGGAGCTTTCCCCCATTGCGGTAACAGCTAAGCATTGCCGCAGCAACCCCTTCGATAAACGCAAGCCCTTTTTCAGACTTTAGCGCTTCGATCGCTTCAATTCCCTTATTCACAGATTCTAAAATTGCCTTTCGCACGCAGACCCCAAAAAATTTTCTATAAGCAAGTATGTGAGATTACCAAAAATAAAGATAAAAATCTAGTCAGCAAAAAAATACCCCTAGTTCAAACTAGGGGTATCCATTTAAAATCACGTTAACGTGCGGTTAAATTGCCGTTAATACCGGCCAGGACCGCCACGTCTGCCGCCGCCACCGCCGCCAGCAGGACGTTTTTGCTGCTCTTTGGCCTCGTTGACAACGAGAGCGCGTCCGTGAACTTCCTTATCGTGAAGCCCTGCAATAGCTGCTTCGCCAGCCTCTCGATTTTCCATCTTTACAAAGCCAAATCCTCGGGACTGCCCAGTATCGCGATCTTTAATAATGTTTAAGCTCTCCACAGTGCCAAACTGTGAAAAAACTTCTTTCAACTCATCCTCTGAGCATTCTCTTGAAATATTGGCTACAAAAAGTTTCATAAAAAAATCCTAATAAAGTTAGCAGATAGTTTCCCATCTGCGGTAAAAAAAATCATTCAATCCAGGTGACCTTATGGTACTTGGTTTCGTCAATTTGATTCTCCTTTTTAGCGATATAAACCGCCGCGACTGCATCCCCTAATATGTTGACAACTGTTGCAAACATATCGCGGAGGCGGTCAATTCCAGCGACAAGGGCGATTCCCTCAAGAGGAAGTCCCATCGCGCCGAGAACAATGGAGAGCATGACCAAACCACTTCCTGGAATTCCTGCTGTTCCCACAGCAGAAACAAGGGTCGTTAGCATCAAAATCATGACGCTCATAAAGCCCACCTCGACCCCGTAGGCTTGGGCAATAAAAATCGCAAGGACCGTCTGTCCAATTGCTGTTCCATTCATGTTAATGGTTGAGCCAAGGGAGAGGACAAAGCCCGAAATATCGGGCGATAGTCCCAGATGATCCCGAGCACACTCCAAAGACACCGGAAGGGTGGCGGAGCTACTGCTCGTTGTGAATGCCACCACTATAGCATCTTTCATCCCTTTAAAGAAAGGGGCAATTTTTAATTTTGCTAAATAACGGAGAGCTAGGGTAAAAATAATTCCAATTTGAAGCAAACAAGCAATAAAAATGCACCCTATCGCCCAAAATAAGGCGCGGATTCCCTCCGAGCCAATCTCCCCTATGGCAGAAGCAATGAGGGCAAAGACTCCATAGGGAGCAAACTTCATCACCACATTGGTCAATTTTGCCATTACATCGCTCAAAGATTCAATATAGCCCAGAACGAGCTTCCCCTTTTCTCCCGTCATATTAATCGCTAAGGCAAAGAAAATCGCAAAGACAATAATTTGTAAAATATGTCCTTCCGCAAAAGCAGCAAAGGGGTTAGAAGGGACAATCGAAAATAAAAAGTCGACAAGGTTTAAAGTGCCCCCATTGCCGTGACCTGCAGGAAGAGACAAGCTCAAGGCAGCCCCCGGCCTCACAGAAAACACGATCGCAAGACCAAAGCAAATCGCAATGATCGTTGTCACCACATAGAAGCCGATCGTCCGAAAGCCGATCCGTCCCAGCTTTTTTGGATCACTGATGTGGCACATCCCGACCACCAAAGAGGAAAAGACAATCAAGCCGACAAGCATCTTCAAGAGGTCGATGAAAGCCTTTCCCACTAGCGAGAGGATTTCAAACTGTCTTCCTACTTTAAAAAGAATCAGACCGGTGATGATCCCTAAAAAGAGACCGATAAGGATTTTCAGCCAAGGTTTCATGGCGCTAAAAAGGGCACAAGGGTAAGCCTCCTAATGAGACATTATTAATTTCTATCGACTATACCAGATAGCGAAAAAAAAATCTAGATGGCGCGCAAATAACGCGTCCTAAGTTAGACTTATCTCAAGGTAATCAGGCGACCGAAGTTAGCTAGTGAGTCTATAACATAAGTCAGCATTTGGAATAAGAAGCGGGCAAAGCTCTCAACCAAATTCCATGCTGCATGATCGAGGCGTTGAGACGTTTTAGTTTGCGTCTGAAGCTCTTTTATCTGACCCTGTAGTTTTTGAAGCTCTCCTGCATGAGCTGCTTGAGCTTGCAATTGCGCTTCTCTTTTAGTCTTAGCATCAGCCAAGCTTGTTTTGTCAGCCTGAACACGACCTACCAGCTGACCAACTGGTACATCATCTTGATCAGCAGAGCCTTTCAACACCTGCTGCAGCTCTTTGACGGCTTCAATCATCTCCGTAAGATGGGATATCTTTTTACCAGGAACCTTTTCAAGTAGCGCTTGTAGCGCTGCTTGATCTTTTTTGGCAGCTTCTAATTCGCCCTTAGGGATGTCAGCTGCTGGTTGACCAACCACCTCAACTATCTTAGAAAGAGTTTTCCAAGCTTCAAGGTCTAGTTTTGCTTGAGATAGATTGCGAAAGTTTTCAACTCTTTCCGCTTGCTTGACGCCAGGTCCTTTTAAACCTTTCTGTTCCTCTTCTAAACCTTTTACCGCCGCTTGCGCTTCACCAATCACCTCTGCAATTTCTTTATCTTGAAGGGTCGCTGGAGCTTTTGCGGCAAACTCCTTCAAAAAAGCATACACAGGACCTACACCTATCCGAACAGTTTTCTGACTGCGGGCTCTTTCCAATAGTTGTCTGAACGGTTTGTTCACATTCTCTGATGATGATGCTGCTGCTACGTTAGGCATAATAGTCCCCTTTGTGTGTTAAAATTCTTCAAAAAGACTACCACTTGGAGGATTTTCAACGCAAGGGAAAACTCAGCGTCACCTTTTCTTTAGAGATGGGATGTTCGAAGACCAGCTCTGAGTGGTGGAGGGCAATCTGGGGGGAGCTTTGGGCGGCCCCATACTTGGCATCGCCAAGGATGGGGTGGCCGATGTGGGCAAACTGGGCGCGGATTTGATGGTAGCGACCGGTGTGGAGAGTCACCAAAACAAGGGTTGTTTTGGGGCGCTCTTCGATAACGGCAAAGGAAAGATGGGCCGGCTTACCAGTAGGGTCGACCCGAGCATGGTGAGAGGCGTGAAGCAGAGAGTGTCGAAGCTCCCCTGACGTTTCGGAAAGGTGTCCTTCCACCTCTGCAATATAGGTTTTCACTAAGGTCCGCTCCCGCATCTGAGCATTGAGGCGAGATAAAGCTTTACTCGTGCGAGCGAAAAGGACGATACCGCTGACTGGCTTGTCAAGGCGGTGAATGGGGTGAAGGAAGACGTTCCCTTTTTTGTGGTACTTGTTTTTAACCCAGGCTTTGGCAAGATCTTCGAGATTAGGGGCGCCTGTTTGGTTGGGCTGGGTGAGCAAACCCTTGGGTTTACCAACTGCAAGCAGGTGGTTATCAACAAGTAAAAGTTTAAGATCTTTGTCTAAGCACTTCATAGAGCAATAGGGTGGTTGCGGAGGCGACGTTGAGGGAATCGGCAACGCCACACATCGGGATACTGACCTGAAAAGAGGCGGCGTCCATCCATTTTTTAGAAAGACCCAGCTGCTCCGTTCCCATCGCAATGGCGACGGGGCCGGCTAAGTTAGCGTCTGTGTACCGCTCCTTCGCATCGGGAGAAGTCGCAACAATCGGGATGCCCTCTCTTTCAAGCCAAGTAATCGCTTCATCACTTGTCACCTCTAAAACAGGAACGGTAAAGAGAGTGCCAACACTGGCTCGTACTACGTTGGGATTATAAATATCGGTGCACCGGTCACAGACAAGAAGGGCATCGACACCGGCAGCATCGGAGGAGCGGAGGATCGTCCCTAAATTTCCTGGCTTTTCAATCGCTTCAGCAATGAGGAAGAAGGGAGGGCGACCCTTGGGAAGGTTGAGATCAGCCAAACTCTTTGGAGTTTGCTTGGCAATAGCCAGGAGTCCATCGGGACGGTCGCGGTAGGACATCTTTTCAAAAACCTCTTTGCTCACCTCTAAGGCATCAACATTTTGGAGAAGGGCGGTTTCGTTGGTCCCCAAAAAGTGGTCCGGAGAGTAGAACAGGGTGAGCACAGGAACCTTTGCTTGAATGGCGCGAGAAAGTTCCCGATACCCTTCGATCAAAAAAGTTTTTGTCTGGTCCCGCTCCCGCTTCTGCCGGAGCTTAACCGCTTGCTTGACACGGGGGTTCTGTAGGCTGGTAATGGGCTTCATGGCAAGGAGTCTATCACAAAAATGATATCTTGGCAAAGGCATCCCTAGGTAGCAATCACAGGTAATAGCGAACGGAAGGACCTTTACCTCTACGGAATAGCTTCCTCTTCTTAATTAAAGAAGAAAGTCTACGTGTTGCTGTATTTCTGGAAACTCTGAGATGGCTAACGACATCTTGAACAGAAAGAATCTCTTTTTCTTTGATAAGTTTCAAAATGGCCTCCTCATCAGAATCTTTTGTTTTTTTAATCCGTTCAAAGCAAAAAACAACCTTTACAAAGTCACCCCCCTCTGTGTATTTCGGAAGGGTCAGTCCTGCTTGTTTACAGCTGTCGAATATTAAGCGAATCCCAGAGCCAAGCTTTTCTACGAGCCCCATGTGACGTGCAATTTTTGCAATATGAGGGTTCCGCAAATAGGTCGTCCCATCTCCTAGAGACTCGAGATCAACAACACCAGGGAAAGCTCCAGGATTAAAAATCTCACATCGATTGTCATAAATCGCGATTTTTATTGCTCCAGGAATCGAGTATTTACGATGAATGAGTGCATTGATAATTGCTTCTCGAAGAGCTTCTTGTGGGATCGGAAGCTTTCCTTTGAGTTTGAGTCCTTGCATCCGATAGTCCCTTTCCATCCAAGAAGAAGCAAGCTGATAAGCATGTATTGCAAGCTGATCAAGTGGACCGCTTAATTCCTGAGTTTGGACAATCTCTCGACCTTTATCTCCTTTAAAACGGGTACATAAAACAGTAGCTTCTGGAATATAGTCTTGTGGGTTCTCAGAGAAAAACAGCGCTCCTGTTACAGTCGGCGCATACTTTTCTTTTCTGCTAAGAGACGAAGCAATGATCTTATCTGCAAGCAATCTTCTGTCAGTGATTCGCTCTTGATAAAACTCTCGAAGCAGATCATTAGATAAAATAGAACGTGGCTGCCGGAGCACTTCCTCATCATAGGTCACCCTTTTTCCTTCTCTAACCAAATCTTCAATATAATCTTCGGCTGCCCTTCTAGTGCTTGAGCCAACTCTGATATAAACCCCTTTAGGAATCCCATCTGACTTTAAAAAGTAAGGTTTTTTCGGGCTCGTGGGAATCTCGATCACCAAAACCGATACATCATTATAGCTTTTTTCCCAAACCTGAGGCAGCAGTGTTGGAGCAACAGAATCATACAGGCTGTTTGGGAATGCCTCAAAAAGGCGCTCTCTATCTTGGTCCGTGACCCCGATAATTTCCCTTGAGTCATTTTCTACCCCAATAACGATCTTTCCTCCCGACCCGTTTGCAAAAGCAACACAGGTTTTAATCAGAGTTGTAAATTGAGGAAGCTTTGATTTAAATTCCAAAGACTTAGACTCCCTTTCTTCATAAAAAAATTTTCTCTTTTTTTTAGGTTTCATTTGTAATTACACCACATGTACCATAATTGCACCAATTGCACCACATATACCATAATTGCACCAATTGCACCAAGCATATTTTTTGGTAGAGGTAAATCTTATAAAAAACTATTGAAGGCTATCTTGGCAAAGGCGCCCGAGGGGAGGGGATACCCTTTCGAGGGAAGAGCCATTTCTCCAACTTCAAGAGAGGCCACGGGAAAGGTTTGGTGGGCAAGGTGGTGGAGAACCTGGGGGGTCAGTCCAGGAGTGTGACAGGTGAGAAGGACAAAGGCGGGCTTGGGACTAAGAACCTCTTTGCAAAGCCCTAAAAGGGGGGCCAGATCGCGCTCGATTTTGAAGACCTGCCCCTGGGCTCCCCGCCCAAAACTGGGAGGATCAAGAATAATAGCGTCGTAACGCCGCTCTCGTTTCACTTCCCGCTTCAAAAATTTTATCGCATCATCAACAATCCACCGGATGGGAGCTTTTTCGAGGCCGTTAAGTTGACCATTTTCTTTGGCCCAATCGATCATCCCCTTAGCTGCGTCGAGATGGCAAACAGCGTGTCCCTCTTTTGCAAGAAAGAGGGTGGCAGCCCCAGAATAAGCAAAAAGATTTAACACATTAGCATTTGGAGGAAGGCTTTTTTTCATCCACTCCCAGTGCATGGCATGTTCGGGGAAAAGACCCACATGGCCAAAGTCGGTGGGAATAATCTTAAAGGTTAGGCCCTGATAAGTGAGTGTCCACGATTTGGGAAGCCCTTTCCACCCTTTCCCTCGCTCAAAAGTCGCGTCAGCTTTTTTCCAAAGCTGTGGGTTTTGGGGTCTCCAAAGGGCTTGGGGACACGGACGGATCAACTGATACTCCCCAAACTGCTCGAGCTTTTGCTCGTTGCCACTGTCGATTAAGCAATACATGAGAAAGGCTCGATGTGATGGGCAACGTGACGCCAAAGGTTGGCTAAGAGGTAGTTCACAGAGTAGTCGATGATGGTTTTCCTGGTTTTACGGGGAGGAATAAGGCCAGTATAGGTCTTCTCAGGAGTGGTAATCGCGGCCCAAACCGTCCCAATCGGTTTATCGGTAGTTCCCCCCGTGGGTCCCGCAATCCCCGAAACGGTGATGACATAGTCGGCGCCGGTCAGTTTTTTTACGCCAGCTCCCATTTCAACTACGACCTCTTCACTCACAGCGCCATGTTTTTTAAGGGTCTCTTCTTGAACGCCAAGGGCCGATTCTTTTAGGGCATCCGAATAAGCAACGACACCTCCTAAAAAGTAGGCGGAAGCGCCAGGATGAATTGTAAGGTTAGCTGCTAGGTGGCCTCCGGTGCACGACTCCCCCACCGCTAAAGTTTTTCCATTTTCCACCATCCACTCTTGTAAAGCGAGCGCAATCTGCTTATCTTTGCGGGAAAAAAGATGGATGTAAAGCCGCTTTACAAGCTTTTCTTCAACAGGAGGAAAAAGTTTGGGATCGGCAGCATGAAGATAGAGAGACAAAACGCCTGCGCCAGGGCAAATGCCAATCGTCACGCCAGGATGCTCTTTTTCTAAGGTGCGGAGGTAAGGTTCGACATCGAGTTCAGGAATTAGGCACACGTAAAGCGGGGAAACATAGTGTTTTTCTATGACATATTTACCAAGTATTTTTAAAACTTCGGGAACCATTATCTCCATTTGGGAAGGAACCCCTGGAAGGGCAATCAGAGGAACGTTTCCTTCAAAAAATGCGCCGGGGGCCGTTCCAATTGGGTTCGCAATGCTTTGTTTGGAAGGGCCATAAAGGGCCTCAACAATCGGAAGGGTAATGTCATCACCGGTAGGGCCAAGACCTCCCGTGGTAATGAGGAAAGAGGAGCGTTCCATCGCCTCTTCGATCCCTTTCTTTAAACGGGTTTCCTCATCGGGAAGAACGGTGACGCGACCAATAGGAAACCCCTCGGGAAGAAGGGCCTGCGCAAGAGTAGCCGCGTTGGTATTAATGGTATGTCCAGAGAGGAGCTCATTACCGATCGAGAGAATTTCTATTGTCATAGATTTTGAGTCCTGCTTGCTGAAGCTGTGGGTGATCCGCCGCCCATTTCACACACTTTTTCCCAATCCGGAAGGTGGCATAAAAGGGTTTATTTTCTCCCATAAAGGCCGCGGGGGTGGTGTGAGCGCGTACCCATTTTGCTAGATGTTTAAAGAGTGTCGTATTGGGAGAGTTTTTGTCTTTATAAACCTCAACAACATTTTGACTAATCGAATTGGAATAGAGTTGAGGATAGGAAAACTGAATGCCCCAAGTGATCGCCCCTTTGGAGTGGACCATCGATTGGAAAGCGTGCTGCTCTTCTGAAAAGGTAAAATGGTGAACTCCTAGCTGAACAACAGGCTCCTTTGTCTTGATGATATATTCCCCCTCCTTGGCTTCCATAATATAAAGAGCGTCGGCGGTAGAGGAAAAAGCAGCTGAAAAATAGGGTTTAAGAGGAGCTTCATCGGGAATAAGTCCTGCTTTTAGCTCCGCGACATACCCGATATAGCGAGAAAGAAAATCTTCGGTAGAGATAAAGGCCTTTTCCAAGGAAACAAGCTCTGATACATTGTAAATTCCAAAAGGGGGAAGACTACTCAAGAGCGCTTCCATCTCTCCCGAATCGAGAAGAACCCGATGAGAAAGCCATTTTGATGCTTGAAGCATCCCTTCAGCTTTGGGATGACTGCGTTTCATGAGCATTCCCCTTTTTAAACTTTTCGATAATCTCCTGAACAATAAGGGTGGCAACTCCAAAGAAAATGAAGGTGTCAGCTAGGTTAAAGACAGGATAGGAATAGCCCCACAAAATAAAGTGGAACATATCGACAACTGAACCATAGAGAAAAAAGTCAATAATATTCCCTACTGCTCCCGTTAAAATAAGCATGAAGGGAATATCTCTTTTCCTCTCTTTATTGACAAAGAAGAAGTAGCCAGCAAGTGAAAAGACAGTGGCAATTCGTGTGAAAAGTAACACCATCGGATAGGAGGAAAAAAGACCCCACGCTCCTCCTAAATTGCGGGCGTGGCTAATCGCAAAATCGATGCCGAAAAAATTTTGAAAAAGAGGAATGCTCTGAAAAAGAGGGAGATTTTGCTCTATCCAATATTTTGTCGATGCGTCGATTAAAAGGAGGGCGGTAGCGCTAAAAATAAGAAGCCAACGCACTAGATGAGCCCTTTTTCGAATTTTTCTTGGGCGACAACAGTCATCGTCGCATAAGGGATCGCTTCTAATCGCTTGATTGGAATTTCATCTCCTGAAACGTCACAGACCCCATAGGTTCCCTCCTCAATTTTCTCAAGAGCGCGATCAATCTGCCGGACGATCCCCTGCTCTTTTGAGGAAACTTCAATGCTAATTGTTTGTCCAAAATCATCGGTCCCTTCATCGGCTTGATGCTGGGAGTATCCCTTTGATTCTTCACTGGTTTTAACATCGTTGGAAACCGACTTCAAAGAGGCTCCTAGCTGCTCTTTCATTTCCAAAAGTCGTTTTTTGAACGTCTCTACTTCACTTTTCTTTAGTGGCATCTATTTACCTCTTTACTTCGGTGCAATCGTGTGAATTGCATCCATAATTTCATCAACATCTTTAAACCGCTTGTACACACATGCGAAGCGGATGTAAGCAACTGTATCTAAAGCGCGCAATTTTTCCATAACTAGCGCGCCTAGTTTTGTTGTATCAATTTCCCGTATCTGGTTTTCCACCAGTTCACTGGCAATCGTCGATGCCAAATCGCGCACCTGGTCGTGACTGATCCGGGTATGGCGCGATGCGCTGTCGAGCCCTTTAATCAACTTTTGCAAACTAAAATCTTCATAACTTCCATCTCGCTTTTTCACCTGAAGGGAAATATCGACCGTTTCAAAGGTGGTAAACCGCTTGGAACACTGCAAACACTCCCGTCGCCGTCGAATAGCGTTGGTTTCGCTTGCTGTACGAGAATCGGTCACTTTAGACTCTTCATGTCCACAAAAAGGGCACTTCATTGACAATCTCCAAAATTATTGCCTTTTTAGCTTGAGCTTTCTTTTTTTTGTACAAAATTCGGAGGAGGTGGGATTCGAACCCACGATACGCTTATCACGTATACACGCTTTCCAAGCGTGCTCCTTCGGCCGCTCGGACACTCCTCCAAACCTTAGGAATCCAACAATTGTAGTTCAAAAGAGATTATTTTATCAAGGACTCGACAGAAGAACCTTTTTAGGGTACACTCGTCTCATGAAGAAAGTTTTATCGATCCTAGTTCTCTTCCTTATTTTGGTTGGATGTCAAAAAGAAACTCCTAAGGCTCGGGAAAAACCACTAATCATCACCAGCATTCCACCCTATGTTTCTTTGATTAAGGAGCTTGTGGGAGATACTATGGATGTAAAAGCAGCCCTCGGAACCAACTTTGACCCTCATGAGGTAGAGGTGACCCCTCGTCAGATGAGAGAGGTGCAGGAGGCCACTCTGTTTATCGGGGTAGGGCAACCTTACGAAAAAAAACTTATAGGAAAAAAGAAAGAGATTCTTCAACTCGACCAAAGAATCCCCTTAATGACCTATGGGAGAGACACCCGTTTTATTGGAGAAGAGTCCCATAAGCATACGAAAGATCTCCACTTTTGGTTGGGACCCAAGCAACTCCCTTTGCAAGTAAGCGTCATTGCACGCGCATTGATCAACCTTGAGCCTAGCAACCAAGAGCTCTACGAAAAAAATCGGGAGGCTCTGATCGGTAAAATTAATACATTAACACAAACCATTCAAGGAAAGCTTGCCCCTTTTGAGGGAAAAGGGATCCTTGTTTCCCATCCGGCGCTCGGCTATTTTTGCGCTGACTTTGGGATGGTACAGATTGCAGTCGAGTCGGAAGGAAAGAGTCCCCTTCCTAAAGATGCCACCGAAGTCCTCAAAGCTGCAGGGGATACCGATGTGGTCGCTGTTTTTACCGCTCCCCAGTTCCATAATAAAGGGGCTGAGCGCATCGCCAAAGAGCTAGGCCTTTCTGTAAAAAGTTTCAATCCTCTCGCCGAAGATGTGTTAGGGACCATCGAGCAATTAGCAAACGATATTCAATGATTATTACCTTTAAAAAGCTTTTCTTTTCTTATGGAAGCGTTGAGATTTTGAAAAATGTTTCCTTTGAGGTGGCCCAAGGAGAGTACATCGGCATTGTCGGTCCCAATGGTGGAGGAAAAACAACAGCGATCAAGCTCATGATGGGATTTTTAGCGCCGAGCGGGGGACAAGTTGAAGTATTCGGAAAAGCGCCCGAGAATGCCCGGACAAAAATCGGCTATGTTCCTCAAATCAACGCCTATGACAAAGAGTTTCCCATCTCAACACTTGAGGTGGTTTTGTCAGGGGCTTTAAGTCACCTTCACTGGTGGGGAGCCCGTCCCCAAGGGGATAAAAAACGGGCAAAGGAGCTCCTTAAAGAGGTGGGGCTCGAGGGCCTTGAAAAACGTTCCTTTGGCGCTTTGTCAGGAGGGCAAGCGCAAAAAGCGCTCATTGCCAGGGCGCTCATGTGTGACCCTGAAATTCTCCTTTTGGATGAGCCAACGGCTAATATCGACCCCCAATCGGAGCAAGCCATCTTTGAGTATCTCAAAAAGTTCCAAGGAAAGAAAACGATCCTCATCGTCACCCATAACTTCGACGCAATTGTTAAAAATGTGGAGCGGGTCCTCTGCTTCCAGCACGAGGTTTCCTCAATGAAACCCCAAGATGTCTGTGAACACTTTGCCATTGGGATGTACCATAACCATGAATGACTTCCTCGCTTTTTTCACCCACCCTTTCCTCAGAATGGCCCTTTTTGCGGCGCTCAGCTCCTCGATTGCCGGAGGGATTGTCGGCTCCTACGTCGTTGTAAAGCGAATCGTTTTTATCAGTGGGAGCATCGCCCATTCAGTCCTAGGAGGTCTCGGCGCCGCCCTCTACATCAACCGGGTTTACAACGTCACCTGGCTCAAACCCATTCATGGCGCTCTGATCGCAGCGATCTTAGCTGCCTGGCTCATCGGAACCGTTCGCCTTTACTACCGGCAAAGAGAAGACACGGTCATCGCCGCCCTTTGGGCTTTTGGAATGTCGATCGGCGTCATTTTTATTTCTCTCACCCCGGGTGCTACGGTTGAAATTTCAAATTATCTTTTTGGAAACATCTTGTGGGCCAGCTCCTCAGATCTCTATATGCTCCTCGGGCTCGACCTGATCGTTCTGACCACAGTCCTTCTCCTTCACCGCCGCTTCCTCGCCATCTGCTTTGATGAAAAGCAAGCGACCCTCCAAGGACTCAATGTAAAGCGGCTTTACATCCTCCTCCTCACCCTTGTTGCCCTCACGGTTGTCCTGATGATCCAGGTTGTGGGAGCGATCCTCATCGTAGCGATTCTCTCCCTCCCGGCCGCCATCGCCAACACCTACACCCACCGCCTCTCCAAGATGATGGGGCTCGCGGTCCTCATCGCCGGAGTCATTTCTTTCCTAGGAATCGTCATCTCCTATGCCCTCAACTGGCCTCCCGGGGCTACGATCGCCCTGACCGCCACCACCGTCTATCTCCTCAATCTCCTCTATAAAAAATCAGCTAACAAATAACTGCCATTGAGCCCCCGGGCCACGCCCGACCATTTTAATAAGCCCTTTCTTTTGTATCGATGCTAAATCATTTCTAAGCATCCTTTCTGAAATAGTTGTGCGCATTTTTTTGTGGATTTCTTTTGTAGTAAGCCTCTCTTTTTTCTGAAAAAGCTCCATAATTTCTTCTTGTCTTTCGGTCAGCGCTTCGTTCGATACAGTCACAGGATACTCCTTTGCGTCTAACGTAATAGGGTGGGGCTTTAAGATCACTCGAATAGAGGCTCCTAACTCTACCCAGGATGGGATAGGATAGTCTTCTTGATGGCATACATCTTCGATTCTTTTGTATCCTGTACCCCATTCCTCAATAATATTTAGCTCCCGAAATATGCATGCAATAACTTTATTTCTAACGTGGCTAATCCCCGAAAAAAAATCTGCAAAGACGAACCCAAAAGGGGCCATTCCAGGATTTTCAATCTCCATCCGATCCGAAAAAATTGCAATACGAGGGTTCATTCCCAAAAGGGAGTAGTCAGCATGAACCAAAGCATTTGCTAAAATCTCACGTATCACTAACGGTGAATATTCTGGAATATCTTTTCTTTGAATCTTCTCGATTTTAGCAGCTAAACGGGTATTACGTTGAATGAATTTTGGTACTTCATACACCGCTTCTAGAATTGTTCCATCCACGTCATAGCGATCGATAAAGTGCGTTTTAGTCGTTCCTTGGAATCTTGCACACCTTACTTCAGCATTTGGGAAGAACCGCCTCCTATACTCATCTTTTCCAAAAAGAATCACCCCTCCGTTGGAGCAGACAAACGTATCACCATAGGGAACTAAAATATTTAGGGTTTTCAATATCTGGGAGTTCACTTTCTTTCCTATTTTAGAAAATGCTCTCTCCAGTCGCTTTCTATCCAACCCAGACTCACTAACTTCAGGGCAAGGCATTTGATCAAAAGCAACTTTCTTAATCGACCGCTTTAGCTCTGCCAAGAGCTCCTCGCCCGCCGCTCGATTCGTGGATCCGAGCCTAATATAAACTCCCTGAGCTTTCCCTTCTGATTTAAGGTAAAAGGGCCCACTCCAGTAAGGAACTCTTACAACAATTAAAGAATGCCCCTTAGTAGAAACAATTTCAATCTTAGGAATGAGTGGGGGAGCAACAGAGTCAGCAATGGCATTAGCTAATCTCTCTTCGGCCTCTAATACATTTTTTATTCCTAAAATTTTTCCATCATCACTTCTTCCAATCACTAACGTTCCACCTGCAGTATTTGCAAATGCAATGAGAGTCCTCAATATAGGCTTAAGAGAAGTCATATCCTGCTTAAATTCTAGAGTTCTCCCCTCTGGGAGACTTAGAAGATGGTCTAACCCTAACACACTTATTTCCTGTTGTTTAAAATCTTAAATTTCCTAATATTGCCAGATATTTCCTAATATTGCCAGATGTTTCCTAATATTGCCAGATATTTCCTAATAAAAAACAAAGGGGATTGACAGTTAGAGCGACTTCCTTTATGATGGACGCTTCCCTCTAATGGAATTTAACGGAGGTACCAATGTACGCAATCATTCAAACCGGCGGTAAGCAATACCGGGTTGAAAAGGGAGACACGATCGAAGTTGAGCTTCTCGGAACTGAAGATGGACCGGTCGAATTTAAAGAAGTTGTATTATTTAACGATGGGAAATCGGCTCATGTAGGAACCCCTCATGTAGCAAAATGTTTGGTTAAAGGTGAAGTCGTCGGCGATACCAAGGGGCCCAAAGTGGTTTCTTTCAAGTATAAGAGACGAAAGAACTACCGCCGCAAGGTTGGCCACAGACAAAAGTATAGCGTCGTAAAAATTACCGACATCGCAGCAGGTTAAGGAGAGACTAATGGCTCATAAGAAAGGACAAGGATCGAGTAGAAACGGACGGGACTCCAACGCTCAACGGCTAGGAATTAAAGCAACCCACGGTGAGTTCGTCACTGCAGGGAGCATTTTGGTGCGCCAACGAGGGACCAAATGGCATCCCGCCAAGAATGTAAAGCGAGCAAAAGATGACACTCTCTTCTCGCTCATCGACGGGATCGTCCAGTTCCGCAAAGGGAAAAATACCTTTGTTTCGGTCGCCCCGACGGAGTAAACCACATGAGGGGGCGCTATGTTTACAGACTCGGTAAAGGTTAAACTTAGCGCAGGAAACGGCGGAACAGGCGTCGTCGCTTGGAGACGAGAAAAATACCTCCCCAAAGGAGGTCCCTATGGCGGCAATGGGGGGCGTGGCGGCTCGATCATCATCAAAAGCGATCCTCAGATCCACTCTCTCGACAGTTTTCGTAATCGCCGCCTCATCTCAGCCGAAAATGGGCGCCCTGGAGCTGCCAACAACCGGCAAGGGCGGAGCGGCAAAGACCTTATCTTGAAAGTCCCTTGCGGCACCCTCATCCGTGACAGTGAAACGGGAACTCTCATCTACGACCTTACCGAACCAGGCGAAGAATTTTCCCTTTGCACCGGGGGTCAAGGGGGGCACGGCAACACCTTCTTCAAAACTCCTACCAATCGCGCACCTAATAAGTGTACCCCGGGGAAGGCTGGCGAAATTAAGTCAGTCGAGCTCGAGCTAAAGCTAATCGCCGATGTCGGCTTTATGGGATTTCCCAATGCTGGAAAGTCCACTCTTCTTTCCAAGCTTGCGGCTATTGAGGTCAAGACCGGCGCCTATCCCTTTACAACCCTCAAGCCCAACTTAAGCTTTATCGAATTTGACGATTTTTCTCGGGTTTACATCGCCGATATCCCCGGCATCATCCCTGAAGCCCATGAAAACCGCGGGCTAGGTCTTTCGTTCCTCAAGCATGTCGAGCGCTCCTCAACACTCATCTATCTCATTGACATTTCGGGAGAAGAGGGGCGCGACCCCTACCAGGACTTCCTCACCTTGCGCGCTGAAGCTGAAGCTTACTCCCCCCAAATCTTAAAAAAGCCTTTCCTCGTTGCTCTCAACAAGATCGATAAGGGAAATGAAGACCATCTTGAAGCCTTCAAAGAAGCTTATCCTTTTGGAGAGGAAACTCTCTTCGAGGTTTCTGCGCTAAAGGGGGAAGGCCTTCCTCTTTTTACCGAAAAGATGCGCGCTCTTGCCCAAGCAGACGGGAAAAAGTATCATTGATCATTTGAAACGACTATGTTATACTGGCGAGCATGAAGAATAGGCCCATTACAATTTGCGGCGTCGATATTCAGCCAGGCGAAAAGCTCACCCTCGCGATGCCCACACCTGAAATCTACACTTGCGCTCCTCTCCACATTCCGATGCATGTCATCCATGGAAAAAAAGAAGGTCCTCGCCTTCTAGTTTGCGCGACATTATATGGAGATGAGGTCAATGGAATCGATATCGTCGAGCGATTATTAAGTCTTACCTCTTTGAAAAATTTAAGTGGAACCCTTCTCTGCATCCCTGTGATGAATGTCTATGGGCTCATCAACCACAAACGTCTTCTTCCTGATGGAAGAGATCTATCTGAGAGTTTCCCAGGATCTGAAGGGGGCTCTTTCGCAGCAAGACTCGCTCACCTTTTTTCCAGCGAAATCATCGATCATATGACCCATTGCATCCACATTCGGTCGGGCTCCCGTCATACCTACAAACTTCCTCAGGTCTACTACCATCCAGACGATGCTAAAGCAAAAAATATGTCCAAAGCATTTGGAACTCCTGTCATGATCACTTCCGAAGATAAAACAGGCTTTTTCTACTCCGAAATGGGAAAACCAAAGGTCCCCACCATCATCTATGAGGGGGGAGAGGCGCTCCGCAGCGACGAATATGCGATTAAGCTTGGAGTTCGGGGAATTGTAAAAGTGATGCGCGAATTGGGGATGGTCCGGATCAAGTCGAAAGTTCCAGAGGCCTTAGGAACTCCATTCATGACGAAAAATACACTCTGGATCCGCTCCCCCTTAAGCGGTCTTTTTCACTTTGTGAAAAAGGTAGGAAAAATGACTGAAGCAGGAGAGCGGATCGCGACTATCACCGATCCTTTTGGTTCAGCAAAAAGACACGATGTGATGGCTTCCTGCTCAGGGATGATCACCGCAATTAACACCCACCCCCACGTCTATGAGGGACAAGGAATTATCGCAATGGCAGAGGTGGAAGATCCTCAAAAGCCTCAAATCGAAGTTCCTGATATCGAACCCAACGTGATCGATCACCATTCATGAAACAACAGAAAACGTTCACAGCAATTGGTTTTTTCATCTGGACCCTTGCTTCTCTCTTCTACCTTTATGAATTTTTTCTTCGGGTCTTTATCTCCACCATTTCCGAGCAGGTGATTCACGACCTCCACCTCACTGCGCAAAAATTTGCAATTATGGGAGCGGGCTACTACCTTGCCTATTCCCTGATGCAAATTCCTGTCGGCATTCTAGTTGACCGTTTTGGATCGCGCATCCTCCTCACCATTGCCGTTGCCCTTGCTTCGATTGGTGGAGGATGGTTCGCCTTTGCTCAAACCTTCGGAGAGGGGTTTATCAGTCGTTGTTTTATGGGTTTTGGCTCTTCATTTGCCTACGTCTGCCTCCTCGTCCTTGCAATCAATTGGTTTCCGAAAAAACACTTCGCCCTCATGGTGGGAGTTGCTAACTTCTTAGGTGCCTTAGGCCCTTTCTTGGCAGGTGGTCCTCTCTCCCTTTTGCTCAACCTCTTCAACAATGACTGGCGCCTTGTCCTCACAGTTATTGCAGCAAGTGGCTTTGTTCTCGCCTTAATCATCGCTCTCTTCGTAAGAAATAGCCCCAACAGAAAAAAAGGGGAGGTCATTTTCTTAGACCCCTATAAGGAGCCCTTAAGAATTCGAATGTTGCTCCTTATTAAAAACCCTCAGGTCTGGGCCGTTGTCCTCTATGCTGGAATTACCTACGTTTGTCTTCCTCTTCTGGGAGCCTACTGGGGAACCAGCTTCCTGCAAGCTCGAGGACTCAGCCGCGATGTAGCAGCTTCGATCTCTTCGATGCTCTGGATCGGCTTTGCTATCGGAGCGCCCCTCACGGGGAAAATCTCCGACTCGATGAAAAAGCGGAACCCCGTAATGATTTTATGCGCCCTCTTAGGTGTCATTGTCAGCGGATGTGTTGTCTATTGGCCCACAACCCCTATCGTCTTTTACGGTGCCCTCTTTTTTTGCGTCGGTTTTGCAAGTTCTGGAATCAGCGTGAGCTATGCAAGCGTTGCCGAACATGTCGAATCAAAGCTCCACGCAACAGCTTTGGGTCTTAACAACTCGATGGTCACATTCTCAGCAGCTATTATCCCTCCCCTCGTGAGCTACCTTATCCAAAAGGCGGCAGGAGCAGGAGTTCACCATTTGACGGTTAGCGATTTCAAGAGTGGTCTTTTTTTAATGCCCCTGATCTATTTTATCGGTTTTTTAATCTCCCTTTTCTGGATCAAAGAAACCTATTGCCGCTCTCAACATGAAATCGTTAAGATTTCAAGACTATCTTGATTTTGGTCAAACTTCTTGAGGGGGAAGGGGAGGAGAGGGCATGCGGGTACCACTAGTAATCATAATCCCTTCTTCTGTAAAGGTCTTCTGAAGAGCTGTTAAAAATTCATCGGTCATCGCAAGAGAGGAGATCTTCTTATCCATCCGGCGAGCCCACACAACCAGCTCAAATTCTTGGGTGACTTCGGTGAGCCTAATAAGCCAAACCTCTGGGTCTTTTTCAAGGCTCGAGACTTTTCTTGCTCCTTCTTCAGCAAGGGTTTCCACCTTTTTTCTCTCCATACCCCTTTCGACGGCAAAAGGAATCCGGAGACGGTGGAGCCCATCCCCAAGTGTCCAATTGGCCACCCGTTTGGAAATCATTTCTGTGTTGGGAACAATGACTTTCCTCCCATCTAAGGTCCGTATCAAGGTTGTCCGGATATTGACTTCTGTCACCGTTCCTACATCGCCCGATTCGAGTTGGATATGGTCGCCCGGCCGCACTTTTTTCTCTATGAGAAGGATGATCCCTGAAATAAAATTGCTAAAAACTGCTTGGAGGCCGAATCCAATACCGACACCTAAGGCCCCCACCACAACCGCAATTCCCGTGAGGTTCACCCCTAGGTTTGTCAGGGCAACATAAACCCCAAGAAGAAAAACTCCATAATAGACAAAGCGTCCCAAGAAATAGGGAGTTTTTTTTCTAAAAAGGGGGGCATTCTCAATCGCCCTTTTTAGCCCCTTCCCTAAAATGAAGGAGGCAATACAGATAAAAACGAAGATTGCCAAGTCCCAAATAGTAACCGGCATCTCCTGCAATGTAAAAAGTGTCACGTCCATAAGTGATAAGGATATTGCTTTTGAAAAACAATTTCAATATAAAAAGAGTATGGGCAACAATAATAACAACAACCGAAAAGAGCTCTGCCAGGTGTGTCAAAAAGAGCTTCCTGTGGGAAAACTCTTTCCCTTAAGGCTTGTTAGGTCGACCATTTTGGAGACTTTTTACAAAAAGCATCCAGAGGCCGACAAAAAGGGCTATGTCTGTCTAAGTGATCTCCGTCTCCTTCGAGCAGAACATGTTGAAAATCTTCTTACGGAGGATAAAGGAGCCCTTTCTCAGCTTGAGAAAGAGGTGCTTCAAAGCTTGGAGAGCGATGATCTTCTCGTAGAAAACGTCAATAAAAAGTTTGACCGGAAGCTCACCCTTGGTGAGAGGATGGCTGATCGGGTCGCTAGATTTGGAGGGAGCTGGAAATTTATCCTTTCCTTCTTTTTCCTCCTGATTCTTTGGATGATCATCAACACCTTTTTCTTTGCCCAAGAAGGTTTTGATCCCTATCCCTTTATCCTTCTAAACTTAGTCCTTTCTTGTTTAGCAGCGATCCAGGCGCCCGTCATCATGATGAGTCAAAATAGGCAAGCTCAAAGGGATCGTTTACAAGCCAACGAAGAGTACCAGACAAACTTAAAAGCAGAGCTAGAAGTCCAACAGATTCACGCCCGCCTTGATCTCTTCATGAAAAGGCAGTGGGAATCGCTCCTCGAGCTCCAAAAGATCCAAATCGAGCTAACTGAAGAGCTTATCGCCCACAAAAAAAAGCCCCCTTCTTAAAGAAAAGGGTGGCATTCAGAGATTAAAAATCTAGACGCAAGTCAAGGGTGACCCCTTGGAAGATCAGGTTATTGCTCCGGGTCCCGGTCGTATTGTCAAAGAGTTGAAATTGGTTAAACCAATTCTGGATTTCATAGCCCAATTTAGCTGAGAAGTGGGAAGGACCACTTGGAAGGTCATAATCCCACCCAAACCCCATGAGCGCTTGAAGAACGAGGGCACCAAAGTGTCTGTTCATGACCTTTGTGGTTGCGGTAAGGAGTGAATTATTATGAAAACGATCTCGAATTCTCCACCATCCCCACAAGAAGGAGCCTGCAAAATCACCAACAAGGCTAAAGTATTGGGGGCCGGGCTGACCTAAGATCCACTTTCCGTTGAGGCCGAGCTTGGGCCCTACCCCTTGGAAAAGATTTTTCACGTTTTCCCAAGCATCGATCTTGACCGGAATCCCTAAAATAAGTTCTTCTCTGCGCCACCTCGTTTGAATTGTCTGATGGATCCACCCCCCCTTCACTCCGATAAAGGGGCGGAGCGATAACGCTTCACTAGCAAAAAAACGACGCCCAAGCTCCCAGTCAAACATGTTGAAGCGGAGGCGGAAGCTTAATTTTGCAGATTGATAGGTCCCTCCAGCAGCGGTTCGGTTTGCTAAAAACCCAGGAGTAATCGCTACAGAGCCGCGGTTGATCCGGTCGAGCGCTCTTGTGTAAAACCAAGTATAGTAAAGGCGGGTATCCCACCCATCATGCTTCATATTGTAACCGATCCCAACTCTAAAACCGGTATCCCAGTCAAAGGTGACCGTTCTGTTCCTAATGGTCTGCGAACTCGGACCTACCTTGCTGGTTACCGCCCAGTCAACGGTTTCGGAGGTGTACCAGTAGAGAAAGTCTCCAAAAGCGTAGGGTTTTGGTTCCTCAGCGATGAGTAGCAAGGGGAATAGGAAGATAAAGAGGATTAGAAATCTAAGCGACAATTGAGTGTCCCCCCTTGCAAGGTTAAGTTACCATGGAGCCGAAGCTGCTGGAATGTGGCGATCCGGAGTTGGTTGAACCAAATTTGCATCTCGTAACCAACTTTAACGGTGACATGGGTCATCCCTTTCCCAACATCGGCATCCCAACCCAGCCCTAAAAACCCTCGGAGCATCAAAGCGCCAAAGTCGGAATTTTTCATGTTGGTCGAAATTCTTCTCGGCAAGGGATCTTTGTAGATATCTCTATTAATCCAGGTTCCCCACAGGGTTGCTGCCGAAAAATCTCCAAAAAGGCTAACAAAACGGGTATCAGAGCTCCCCCATTTCCACTTAGTATTGATTCCTCCAAAGGGTCCTACACCCCAAAAATTGTTTTTCAAATCTTCGATCGCATTAAAGTCTACGATGCGAGGATCACCAGGATCATTGAGGAAAACCACATGCCATTTCGAATGGATCGATTGGTGGATCCACCCTCCCTTTACGCCAATAAAGGGGCGGAGGGAGAGTGCTTTACTTACCCAGAACTCTTTTCCAAGATCCCAGTCGAACATATTGAAGAGGATGCTCCAGTTCACTTTTGCGCTATCAGCAAAATCTCTATCGATAAATCCCCCGAAGAATTCTGAGAGGACGATATGATCTTTAGTAGGAACGGTGGAGGTTGCATCGGTCCGAAACCAGGTCCAACCAAGTTGGGTATCCCACCCATCATACTCAAAGGTGTATCCGGCTCCCACTCTAAAGCCAAAGTCCCAATCAAAAGCGAGTCCTTTTGCATCGAAGATTGAAAAAATCCCGTTGCTCTTTAGCTTCGAGCTTAAAACAGTGGCCCAAACGGTGGTAGGCTCTTCAGAAGCATACCAAAAAAGGGCATCAGCAGAAACGTTCCAATGACCTCGCTCGTCCGCTTCCAGGTTGTTTCCCACAAATAATAGGAGGAGAATCAGGCAACACTTAGAAATGAAGTTCGACATGGAGCGTCCCTCCTTGCAACGTCAGTCCATTGCTCAATCTGCCCGTATTAAATGTGACGAATTGAAGTTGGTCTAACCAAAATTGCACCTCATATCCAAGCCGCACTGAAAGGTCAATGCGTTCTTTAATCTCGAGAGCATCCCATCTAAATCCTAAGAAGCTTGTGATTGTGGTTGCTCCCCCGTTGATCTTAGGAAGATCAAGAGAGACCTTGTGAGGAACTTCGTTTTTATAGACATCGCTAAAATTCCAGTGTCCATAAAGGATCGCCGCTGAAAAATCGCCCACAATGCTAAAAATATGGCAGTTGACGGCAGCAATTTGCCACTTGGTATTGAGTCCTCCACAGGGACCAACGCCCCAAAAGTTGTTTTTCAGATCTTCACGCGCCGTTCCAAAGGCATCTGGATCAGGAATCTGCGGACTAGGGACGGGGGTTTTCCATTTTGTACGAATTTTCTGGTGGATCCAACCCCCTTTAAGAGCAATAAAGGGTCTTAAGGTTAAAGCCGAGCTCACGCAGTAGCGCCGCCCCAGCTCCCAATCAAACATGTTAAAGCGAATTGTCCAGTCCATGCTGGCGCTGCGATACGAAGGGCCATCTCCCGAGCCAACGGAATTGTTAACGTAAAAATTCCCGATGTAAGGGGAAGTGACTTCACCATTAGGGGCACTAGCGTTGTCTTTGCCGCGAGTGCGAAACCAAGTGTAATAGAGCCGCGTATCCCACTCATCGTGTCCTAAGCCAGAGCCGATACCACCCCGAAAGCCGACATCCCAGTCGAAAGAAACTTCTAAGATTTCGATGTTGATCTTTTCCCCATTGGCATTCGTACGGAACCGTTGCCCCCAATCTCCCGCGCCACTTTCCTGAGCAGACCAAACAAGAAGATCAGCAAAAACATCCATGCCACTTAAATTTTGAAAACAAGTAAAGACTAGGGCTAGTAGGCTATAGAAGAACTTCAAGTGTCAACCTTCAATCATGAATGTCAATGTTGCTTAAGGATACACGTTAGCTAAATAAAATTTCAATTTTTATTTAGGGACTGTCCCCAAAAGAGCTTGTTTAAAATGTCTGGCTCTGGTAACCTGCTGGCGTTTTTGGTAACCAACGGAGAATTTAGCATGAAAATATTAAATACTTTGCGAACGCTTTGCAGAGGGCAAGTGCCCCGCAGAGAACAACTCCAGGAAAAAGCGGTAGATTTTTTTCTAACAAAAATTGCAAATATTCCTGTTACAACTGAGGAATTAAAGCCTTACGAAGGACCCAGAGTCGATTTCCTTTCTTCCGAAAAGTTTGAGGCACTTTGCGAAAAAAACTTTCAAAACCTTTTAAAAAAGAAATATGAAGACCCCTCACAACGCGTACAATCCACTACAGAAGAGCCTCCCCAAAAGGATAAAGCTTAAATTATCTGCTAATTAGGATTCCCTTTTATACTTACTGATCCGCATCCCTCTGAGCTCTCTGATTGAATCTGTGATCACAGAAAAAGATCCAGATGGGTCCTCAAGTAAGCGCCTGCCGACCTCAAGGAGGTGCTCACCGAATGGAGGTTTATGCTTAGCTTGAATCTCTGCATATTGCTTAAAATAATCGGAATAACTCAAAGGGTTTCTTCCTAGCAATTTTTTAAAAAATTCTCCATCAATAGAAACTTCTTCCCTATCTAATCTGCCCATCATATTTACTGCATATGGAGCAAAGCGGCCATGATGAAATTTCGTAGATAGCTTGGAGGCTATATCCAGGGGGATATGGCAAATGTAAACAGTAGGTCTATTATTAAACTGCAATAACATTTCTATTTGTGTTACCGACTCTGACCCAACCGCCGGAATAATTCTTCTAACGGGCTCTTCTTGGTTAAACCCATTCCAAACAGCCTCAACCATCTCCTCTGAGCTAACAGGGTTTTGCGGTTGGTTACCAGAACCAACGACAGGAATCATCCCAGCGCCAGCAAACTGAATAGGAGAATAAGGGTGATCTTTATGTAAAAGCCCATCCTTATTTTTTGAATAAACCAGCCCTGGACAAAAAGACATACAGTGCTTTAAATGACTCATTTCTTCTATTAAGTCTCTATTAAGTCTTTGCTTTATATTTGCATATTCACAGCCTTCCGAATCTCCGTGAATGATCGCAGCTATTGAGGAGATATTGGCCAACGAACGTTCCTCAAAACCCTCAAAAGACCCAATGGCTCGAGCAAAAGCAAAAGGCTTATCGTAATTCACGGTTTTTAAAGTCTCTCCGCGAGGAGCTACAGCCGCTCCGACACAGTTAACGCCTAGAATCCGTCGGTGAATGCGAGATCTGCCAAGCTTGTCCAGTCCATGTTGAATAGCTTTTCTGACGCATTCTGGATTTTTTTGAGCTTCCGGGTCAACTGAGACAGAAACAATATTGGGGTCATCATAGTTTATTTGACGTCTTGACAAAACAATAATAGGTACTTTGGGGGAGGCTGTTGCCATCATAACCCTTGCTATGGGAGCGCTTCCCCCATTGATAACTAGTAGATCTTCCCTGTCCTCTTTTTCTGTTAACTGAGATGTTAAACTTCTTCTACCACAACTGAAAAGAGCCTCAAATCCCTGAAGACCCCCTCTTAAACTAAACATCTTTTACCTCCATATTTATGAATCTACCCTGATAGATTCAGGACAGCTTTTATCACAATAACAATACTTTTAATTACTATATTATAAAGTATTTTTATTATAAAGTCAATAAATAAAATAATTTTAATAGTATATCTAACTGATAGTTAAATGATTATTTCATAAGATGCTGGGATCAAAAGAGTTAGAAGCGTCGTGGAAGATTCAAACAGAGAGAAAGCCATGATAAGCGCAGGCAATAGTTTCCCTGTAATTTCAAAGGTTGCTATCGCGCAGGCGGTTGCCACATTCATCGATGAGCATTGGAATGTGCACCGTTTTATCCGATACGTCTAAAAGCTCTTGGCTAATGCCCCCATTCTCAGAACCTAAGACCAGGCATATTTTTTCGTGATTAGAAACAGATAACTCTTGGATGTCAGTGCTTGCTGAGGCGATTTCAAGGCTAATGATTGTATAGCCCTCGGATTTGAGTTTTTGAATCAAAGCAAAAGGGTCCTTTTCGTAGGAAAAAGGAACATACTTTTCAGCTGCTCTTGAAGTTTTTCGAATTTTGCTATTTGGAGGGATAGGAGAAGAACCAGACAAGTAGATCTTTTCAACACCAAGCGCATCCGCTATACGGAATAAGCTTCCAATATTCATTGGGACATCAATATCATGGACAAGAAAAGAGAGGGGATACTTTTTACAGATCGGAGAATGGTGATGATGATCCAACTGTACGTTACGCATTGTTCTTTACCCAACCTGGTTGAGGCGAAGCTGATGTATTCATCAAACTACGTCCTTAAATCACCCCTAACATACCAGGAACCTAAGAATTCTCCAAGGAAATAATGGCATATAAAGGAAGCGATAATCAACCAAAGGACACCTATAACTACGGCACTATTACGGCATAACTTAAGGGGCTTCTTCTCTTATTAGTTTCCGCTGAGTAGAGGGCCCACGCCCAAGCGTTTTTATAATTCTTTTTTCCTTCAAACTCAGCAAAGGATTTCTGTAAATCATAAGAAAATACTGGTGCAGGAAGAGTTTTCTAAAAACTAATGTTAAACCCCTGAAAATACTGCACACAATTGTCGTAAAATCACATCAAACCGCTCTTGCAACTTGCTTTCTCCTCCTCGATGAATGGCTAAAATTCGGTATGGAGAGGGGGTAGGTTGCCATAAAACTGGGTGAAGCTTAAACTTTTTAGCAAGGAAGTCGGGTAAAAAGCCTATTTCGTCTGTTGCTTCGCAGATTTGTCCAATAAGTGACCAGCTGGGAATTCTTGCTTTAATAGGCAGAGAATATTTATGTACTTGCAACCACGTTTGCTGCAAGAATAATACTTCCATCTGGTCTTCTGGTAGCAAGATTGGTTTAAGAGCAATATCCTTGTTTCGACAATAGAGTTGAAAATGCCCTTTTCCAACTTCTGCTGCAACAACTCCTTTCCAGGGGGAGTTATCCAATACAAGTGCCATATCAGCCTTTGTTTGTAAAATTGCGCCGTAGGCCTGATCTGGTCTCATATGCTTAAAATCAATACTACTTAGAGATAAAAGAGAAGGGACTGCAACCTGGGCAATAGCGTGTGTTGTAACAAGTCGAATTGAAGGCTCATCATTAGAAGAGATCAAATCACGCATTTGATTCACAGCCATTTCAATCTTGGGAAGCAAAACTTGGCCCTCCCTTGTTAATCTAAACTGACGTCTTTCATGAGTACACAAATCCACTCTAAAAGCAGTTTCGACACGCTGAATCGCTGTGCTTGCGGCACTCTGACTCAAGTGATGTGCTATCGCTGCTTTTCCCAAATTTTTCATGTGGGAAGCTGAAATAAAAATCTCTAAATCAGCGATACGTAAATTTCTAAGGGAATTTTCAATTCTTTGCAGGACCTTCTCCTCAAGCAGTTGCATATCATTGGAAGGATCTTTTAAGTCTCGCATAGTTTGCACTCTTACCTCAAATCGATTTTTTCGATTATTAATATCTATAATATCGTCAATACAAATAAAATCCAATCGAATATCCTAAGCTTTTTGAAATAAGGAGTCATTCAATGGATAAAAGATCTGGTATATTGCCATTTTTTCAATGGTTATGTCGATTCAACTTCGGCGATTTTGAAAGGGAAGAGTTCAAAAAATTTCTTCGCATGGGATTAATTTTTGCTTTAATCATTGGGGTCTATTGGACCCTTAGACCGCTAAAAGATGCGATCTTTATTCAATTTGTTGGAAAGTTCCAGCTCCCATTTGCTAAAACGATGTCGGTCTTAGCCCTGCTTCCCTTAGTGATGTTCTACACAAGGCTCTTAGAAAAAACCTCCAGGGAAAAGATGCTTGTTATCCTGCCAGCCTTCTATGGAACTGCTATTCTTTGTTTTAGCTTGCTCATGAATCTTGTTCAAGGGTCTGCTGAGTCTATTGCTAGCAGCTCAGCCTTTTATTCAATTAGCCTGAAAACGTTAGGATATTTTTGGTACTTCTTCGTGGAAAGCTTCGGATCTTTAGTTGTGGCTTTATTTTGGGCTTTTGCAGCTGACACCACAGATCCAGTTCATGCTAAACGGGGATTTCCCTTGGTGGTAGCCATTGGGCAAATTGGAGGGATTATTTTTCCCTACAGCGTAGGAGGACTACCATACCGACTCCATTGCTCAACTGATTCTTTATCTATGTTATGCCTTGGCTTTTTGATTCTTTTTATCATTCCCCTTGTTCGTTATTTTTTAAGGAAAACACCCAATCAACTGCTTACATCTTTTCATGGGAAAAATGAAAAGAAGGAAGAATCTAAACAAGAGCCAGGCTTTTTGGAAGGGCTGAAACTCCTTTTAAAAAATCGTTATTTACTATGTATTTTTGGAGCTAACTTTATTTACGAAATTGTCGTTACAATTTTTGACTTTAATTTTAAAATTGCTGCAGGTTCGGCATATTCGGGGGTGGCTTTAAGCAATTACCTAAGCATCTATGGTTCCAGTGTAAATATTATCTCTTTATTGTGCCTCCTTCTTGGAATCAGCAACATCACACGTTTTTTAGGAATTGGAGTCGCTCTTGCTGCGATGCCTATTATCGTTGGCCTTGCACTTTTTGGCTTTATGAGCATGGATACTTTAACATTCCTCTTTGCTCTTATGGTTGGTTCAAAAGCAATTAATTACGCGCTGAATGGGCCTGCTTTGAAACAACTTTATATTCCCACCACTCCAGATGTGAAATTTAAAGCACAAGCCTGGATTGAGACGTTTGGTTCACGTTCGTCAAAACAAGCGGGATCTGTTTTTAATATGTCACTTGGCCCTTTACAAGGCGCATTTGGAGCAGTTCTTGGGAGATCATATTACCTAACGCTGAGTGGGATTTTGTGTTTTCCTCTACTTGTACTATGGCTAGTAGTTGCAATTTTTCTTGGCAAATCCTTCAAGAAAGCGATCAACAACAACGTCACTATATGCTAGTGTCTAGTTAACCAAATTCGTTAAAGTATTTCGCTTAAATTTTTCGAGAGCGGCAAAGTGCGGAGCGCGAATACAACTTTTTAAGTTGTTGAGCGCGAGCATGAAGCTGGCCCGGAAAAGGTGAGTAAATACTGAAGCGAATTTGGTTAATTAGACGCTAGAAGAGGGTGCCGCTCTTTACCCAACCCGGTTGGGACGAGGCCGGATGTATTCATCAAACTACTTCCTCAAAATCACCCTCGATGATCCTTAAATAACCAGATGAAGGATGCCTACAACTACGGCACTATTACGGCATGCTAATAGCCTTTAATCTGCATATTTGAGCAATCGCTCTATCTGCTCTGGAGAGGGAAGTTCTCTTCTCAACTCTTGGGGCAATTCTGGAGTTGTTTTATAGGCAGCCACATTAATCGGCTTATTAGTCTCTTTGAGAGAGTACTCAACAATCGTACGGCTTTTCTCTTTGCAAAGAATGATTCCAATCGCTGGATTTTCTCCTTTTAACCGAACGGTATCGTTAAGAACGGCTAGGTAAAATTGCATCTTCCCCACATACTCGGGAATAAATGCTCCCACTTTGAGCTCGATCGCTACCAATGACTTTAATTTTCGGTGATACAGCAAAAGATCAATAAAAAATTCTTGCCCATCTACTTCCAATCGATATTGCGACCCCATAAATGCATAGACATTCCCAACCTCCCTGAGGAAAGACTCCATGTTCCTAACAATTGCTCTTTCTAGCTCATACTCACTATACTCATCCCCTAACTCCAGAAATCCAAAGGCATACTCATCCTTTACCGCAAGCTTGGCTTCAGGTCGAAGCTTTTTAGAAAGGTTCTTGTCAAAATTAGTTTGGCTCGTCATCGTCTTTTCATAGGTCATATTATCGATTTGATGGAGCAATACCCGATAAGTCCATCCATTCTTTTTGGACATCCGCATGTAAAATTCTCTTTGAAGAGAATCCTGACACTTGGATAGAAGGGCCACATTGTGAGACCAGCTAATTTCTGCAGACAGTGTCTGCAGTTTTTCATTTTCACAATAAGACAAATAGAAGTCCTTCATAAGCCATAGGTTACGAGAAGAAAACCCTCTCATTCCTGGAAAGGAGTTTTGCAAGTCCTTGGCTAAGCGTTCAACAACAAAACTCCCCCATTCAGCCTGCTCTTGCTGTTCATGAAGCGTCCTTCCTATGTCTCTATAAACCTCGATGAGCTCGCGGTTGACTGCCGTCATGGCACGCAGCTGCGATGCTTTTATCTTAGTCCTAATCGATTCTAAAATGTTGACATATCCATCAGGAAGAGAATGAGAGCTCTTAGAAGCTTTCGTAATCTCTTTCTTTTCTTTAAGCATTTGGCGTATCTCCTACCTCCCCGGCGGATGGATCAAATCAGCCAAGCTCCAACATAATTTTGGAGAAAAGAGCAAGCAGTTTGGAGATTCTCGACGAGGGGCAGTGCATGAAGGCACGGCCGAGGAGAGAAGGTTCAAAATGCGCCGCTCTTTATCCAAAATTTGGCTAGAGCCGGAATCGAACCGGCGACACAAGGATTTTCAGTCCTCTGCTCTACCAACTGAGCTATCCAGCCAAAAATGACTATGGTAGAATTTTAGGACTTTTATTGCAATGAGTTTTGCTGCTGAATGGAAATCATATCTTTGACAATGGAAACCGACTCCTTCACCTGAAGATCATCCATGCCATAGTTTTCTGAAGAGGCTTCGCGCCGGGTCTGGGCTCTTTTGGGCTGATACCCTTTGCCCACTTTGAGAAAAAACTGAAAGTTTTGATCGTTTGCTAACCGCTCCCTACTGTTGGCAGTGAGTTGGGGAAGCATTTGCCGCCACTTCGATTCGCGCGGCTTAAGATAGGGAACGGTAAAGCGGGCTACATCGTGGTAGGATCCTTGCTTAATATTCATAAGCGAATGAAAAGTATCGTTACTTAAGTGATCGTTAGAAAGGGGAAACTCGAGGTAACGCTCTCCTATATTATAGGGGAAGAAAGCGGTGGGGACGACGATATCAGCTTGAACTCCTTGGATCTGGGGAGAGCGCCCCGAGGCGGTGTAATACCTTCCAACGGTCACCTTAAAAAAAGCGCGGGCCCTTTCGTTAGTAATAGTCTGGTACTGCATCGACCCTTTTCCATAGGAGCGTTCATCACCTACAATGAGAGCAACCCCATAGTCTTGGAGCGCCTGTGCAACGATCTCTGCGGCAGAGGCGGAGGCCTTCGAGGTGAGGATCACGAGAGGGCCTTCATAGTATTGCCGCCCATCAATATTCCTTTGGTAACTCACCTCACCATCAGAATATTTAGAGATCACAATGAGCCCTCCATTCATAAAGAGGGAGGAGACTTTGACCGCCTGGCTTAAAAAACCTCCCGAATTTTCCCGAAAATCAAGGACAAGTCCTTGGAGCTTTCCTTCTGATTTTAGAACGCGAAGGGCTTCACGCATATCTCGATCAAGACTCACCTGCCCCCCATTATCATAGAAAGCGGGAACGGTGATTTTCCCAATGATACCATCTCCACAAGGGGTAGAGGCAAGGGAAAGACGCTCATCATCCATAGTGATTTTTTGCCGAATGAGATCGACATGGACCACCTCCTCATCCCTTTTGACACCCAAAGTAATCTTGGAACCAGCCTTCCCTTTCATCACTTCAAGGAGCTGCTCAAAGGTGAGATCTTCAACTCCTTGACGATTGATCGCAACTAAGATGTCCCCTACCTGGATCCCTCCACTTTTATCGGCAGGCCCCCCATGAATAAGGTCTGAAACATAGACACCATCAAAATCTTCACGCAACACCACACCAACCCCCGAAAACTCTTTCTTTAGGGCAGCGCGAATCTCATGCGCTTCTAAAGGGCTATAATAACCCGTATGGGCATCAAGACTTTTTGCCAACGCTTTAAGCATATGAAGGGCCAGCTCATGCTCACTTCCCCCTAAATAATGCGCTTCAAAAGCGGCTCTTCTTTTAACCCGGTGATGTAAGATTTTTTGGACGAGCTGCGGGCTAACCTCTTTAACTTTTCGCTGCTTCGTATAAGTCTGAACTTCTAGGATCAACCGATCGTAAATTCTATTTTTGAGCTCCTCCTCTGTCGCGGGGTAATCGGTGTAGGTGCGGGGTACCGTGCGACTCAGAGAATCTGTCCCCTCATTGATAAGCCTTTCGATCTGCTCATGGCGGATCCGCCGATTCCGGAGGATTGCTTGCTCAATCATAAAATTAAGGTTCCAATACTGGAGAAACTCCCCCTGATGGTACTGATTCACTACCTTCTGAGTCTGCTCCGAAGGCATTGCTAGGAAAGGGGCAACCTCCCCCTTAAGGAGGGAAATCCGAGTGGGATCAAACTGCTCGATATAAATCTTCATCGACCGCTTCACGATCATCTGATTAAATTCTTTATTTTCAACATGGTAGGTGAACATTTTATCCATGGTCGGCCGAACATCGCGCAGCGATAGAGTGTAGGAGTTTGCAGCAAACCCAAAACTGATGCAAAAAACAAATAAAAAAAAGACCCTTCTCATATTTCTCAGATATACTAATCAAAAATTAAATGGTCGAATTTGGAATAATTTAATTATAAAAAACTTCTTTTTAATTATTTAAGAAAAAGAGGTGTTTTGGAGGGGGATTTCAAAAGAACGTCATTTTTTTTGCAAATAATTGCCTACCTGCGGTATATTGTTCGTTTATATTGGTAAGAGTAGGTCCCTCGCGGGATTGACAACTAAGTTACAAGGAGTAATGGCCTAAATGCCAACAATGAACCAACTCGTGCGGAAGCCGCGCAGACCAAAAGTAAAGAAGAAGAAGTCCCCTGCACTTCAAAAATGTCCTCAGAGACGAGGCGTTTGTTTGCAGGTGAAGACAAAGACACCGAAAAAGCCGAACTCAGCAATGCGTAAAGTGGCTTGGGTCCGCCTCTCCAATGGGCAAGAAGTGATCGCCTACATTGGAGGAGAAGGTCATAATCTCCAAGAACACAGTATCGTCCTCGTCAGAGGAGGAAGGGTGAAAGACCTTCCCGGTGTTCGCTATCATATTGTCCGCGGCTCTTTAGACTGCGCAGCTGTTAAAGATCGGAAGAAAGGGCGCTCAAAGTATGGCGCAAAGAAACCCAAGTAAAGGAAGAGTCAATCATGTCTAGAAGACGTCGAGCTATCAAACGAAAAATACAACCCGACCAAAAGTATAATAGTGTCATTCTTACCAAATTCATCAACCGTGTGATGCTTGATGGAAAGAAATCGCTCGCTATCAAAATCGTCTATGGCGCTCTTGATGAGTTCTCCAAAAAAGTGCAAGCCGAAGACCCTTTGATGGCTTTTGAGCAGGCCATGGATAATGCGATGCCTACCCTCGAGGTAAAATCGCGCCGCATTGGTGGAGCAACCTACCAAGTCCCGATCGAAATTTCCCCCGAAAGACGGCAATCGATGGCAATGAAATGGATCATCACCAGCGCCCGTCAAAAAGCTGGCCGCAGCATGGCTGATGGTCTCGCAATGGAACTCTCCGACTGTTTTAACAACCAAGGTTCCACAATTAAAAAGAAAGACGACACCCACAGAATGGCAGAAGCGAACAAAGCCTTTGCCCACTACAAATGGTAAAGGAGCACCTCTAGAAAATGGCTAACAAGCGCCCCCCACAAGATCAACTCTCAAACGTCCGCAATATTGGCATCATGGCCCACATCGATGCGGGAAAGACGACCTGCACAGAACGGATCCTCTTTTACTCGGGCCGCGTTCACCGTATCGGTGAAGTGCACGAAGGGGCCGCCACCATGGACTGGATGGAACAAGAACAAGAGCGGGGGATCACCATCACCTCAGCTGCTACCACCATTTCCTGGGGCGATTGCAAAATCAACATCATCGACACTCCCGGACACGTTGATTTCACCGTAGAGGTGGAGCGTTCCCTCCGCGTTCTCGATGGAGCCGTTGCTGTCTTCAGCGCCGTTGATGGGGTCCAACCCCAAACAGAAACGGTCTGGCGCCAAGCAGAGCGCTACAAAGTTCCCAGAATCGCCTTCATCAACAAAATGGACCGGGTCGGAGCCGACTACTTCTTCTGCGTCAAAAGCATGGAAGAAAAACTGGGCGCCAAAGCCCTTCCCGTTCAATGCCCCATCGGCGCTGAAAACGACTTCCTCGGAATGGTCGACCTCGTCTCGATGAAAGCCTACATCTTTAAAGATGAAACGCTCGGCGCAGAGTTTGAAACAACCGACATCCCCGAAGATCTTAAAGAGCAGTGCGCAGAGATGCGAACAGCGATGCTCGACGAACTTGCAACCATCGACGACTCAAACGAAGAGTTCCTGATGAAGGTCCTCGACGATCCCGACTCCCTCACTCCAGATGAGATCCATGCCGTGATCCGCAAAGGAGTCTGCACCAACAAAATCAACCCTGTCCTTTGCGGAACCGCCTTCAAGAATAAAGGGATTCAACCCCTCCTTGATGCAATCACCCGCTGGATGCCCTCTCCTCTTGATCGGGGGACGATTAAAGGGATGGACGTCGACTCAGAAGAAGAGCTAACCCTTGAGCCCTCCGATGATAGCCCCCTTGCTGCTCTGGCCTTCAAAGTGGTCACCGACCCTTATGTGGGTAGACTGACCTTCGTCCGTGTCTATTCAGGAACCCTTGAAAAAGGGATGACCCTAATCAATACGACTAAAGGAAAAAAAGAGCGGGTCTCTCGCCTCTTAGAGATGCACTCGAATCAGCGGAAAGATCGAGAAGAGTTCTTCACTGGCGATATCGCAGCAATCATCGGACTTAAAAACTCAGCAACGGGGGATACCCTCTGCGCTGAGAACACTCCCCTCCTCCTCGAGAAAATGGAGTTTCCTGAGCCCGTTATTTCAATGGCGATCGAGCCGAAATCAAAGGGAGATCGGGAAAAACTTTCTGTCGCCCTCGGTTCGCTCTCAGAAGAGGATCCTACCTTCCGCGTCAGCACTAACGAAGAAACAGGGCAAACAATCATTTCCGGAATGGGTGAGCTTCACCTCGAGATCCTTAAAGACCGGATGTTCCGCGAGTTTAAAGTTGAAGCCAACGTGGGTAAACCGCAGGTTTCTTACAAAGAGACGATCACTACCCCCGGAAAAACCGACACCAAGTTTGTCAAACAATCGGGTGGACGGGGACAATACGCCCACGTTTGTCTCGAAATTGAGCCAAACGAGACTGGAAAAGGGAACGAAGTTGTCAGCAAAATTGTCGGTGGCGTCATCCCTAAGGAATACATCCCCGCCTGTATTAAAGGGATCGAAGAGGGACTCTCTAACGGAGTTCTCGCAGGGTATAACCTTGTCGACGTAAAAGTCTCCATTGTCTTTGGATCGTTCCACGAAGTCGACTCTAACGAGATGGCCTTTAAGATTTGCGCTTCGATGGCGATCAAGGATGCCGCAAAGAAGAGTAACCCGATCATTCTAGAGCCGATCATGAAGGTCGTCGTCACCACTCCCGAAGAATTTTTGGGAGATCTTATCGGTGACATCAACCGCCGCCGGGGAAAGATCATGAACCAAGGGAATGAGCGGGGCATTGCCATTATCGAATGCGAAGTTCCTTTAAGTGAAATGTTCGGCTACTCAACAACGATCCGTTCTCTAAGTACGGGACGTGCCAGCTATACCATGGAACCGAGCCACTTCGAGAAGGTTCCTGCAAAAATTCAAGAAGAAATTACGAAGAAATAGGAAAAAAAAGATCCATGTCAAAAGAACCCAAAGCTAAAGTCAAAGAACCCGCAAGAAAAAAGATACGGATCCGCCTTAAAGGATACGACCAACGGATCCTCGACCGCTCAACCGCTGATATCGTTGAAACAGCCAAGAGAACGGGAGCCCGCATTGTCGGCCCCATCCCCCTTCCTACAAAGCGAGAGATCTACACCGTCCTCCGCTCCCCTCACGTCGATAAAAAATCGCGTGAGCAGTTCGAAATCCGAACCCATATCCGCCTCCTCGACATCCTTAGCCCCACCATGGACACTATCGACAAGCTAAAAGTCCTTCCTGTCGCCGCTGGAGTTGACATTAAAATTAAGGCCTAAACCGTAAGGAGTGCTTGTTTTGCTAATAGCAATCCACCTTCCACTAAACTTAGCCTTCGTCAAGACTCTTAGCAAAGAGAGCGCTAAGCACGTACTAACAGCAGCAAAAACCTACTATAAATTTTGCACCTTTCTCTCATTAATGGCTACATCGGTATCATCGGCCACAGCCATCGGTTTTGGACTCTGCTTAATAAAGTCTGTAAAGTATGATAATGGAGAGAATAAAGAAGCTTTCAAGATAGGTTTTCTAATCAGCCTTGTCCTCTCCCTCTCGGTCCTCCGCTACCTGTCTATTAACTCATTCGAGCGTGCGCATTTTAAACAAATTTTCCTTCCAGAACTTGAGAAGATTATTAATCAATAATCGGGATAAGGAGTGCTTATTTTGCTAACAGAGATCAACCTTCCACTAAACTTAGCCTTCGTCAAGACCCTTAGCAAAGAGAGCGCTAGACATGTACTAACAGCAGCAAAAACCTACTATGGAGTTTGCGCCTTTCTCTCAGTAATAGCTATATCGACATCATCTGCTGCAGCCGTCGGTTTCGGGCTCTATTTAGCGAATTCTGTAAAGTTTAATAATGGAGAGGATAAAGAGTTTTTCAAGAAGGGCCTTCTAATCAGCCTTGCCTTCTCTTTCTTATCCTTCACCTACCTGACTATTAAATCACTCGAGTATGCTCGTTTTAAGCAAATTTTCCTTCCTGAGCTTGAAAAAATTGCTAATCAATAAAGGAGTTTTAAAGTGAGTAGTGGAGAGTTTTGTATTGGGGAAGCTTTTTTATCGAGTGAGATGTGGGGAAAAGCTGCATTTTTTGAGGATGATGGAGAGACAGCATATTTTTATGCTTGTGAGAAGATAGAAGAGGATCCAAAAATTATAGATGCCCTTCATATTTATAATGTAAATTCTGTAGTCGATGGAGATAAACCTTCTTTGATTGAAATCATGTGGGCACCAGAAGGGATTAAAACAGGGTTATTTATCAATGGTGTCTGCCATGCAATTTTTGACTTTGACAAAATGGAAGGGATGTGTAGAAGTAACTTTCCTGATTCCGAGTATCGCGTTCCCTGGAAAGAAGAAGCATAGCCCCTTGCTCTAGTAGTCAGGATAAGGGCTGTCTGAGTAGATTGCCTCGAAAGGGGGCGGGTTGGAGAGCTTCATATACTTCCCAATCACCTTCCCATCTTCAATAACGATATAGTAACGGCGCTGCTCGATCACCTCGTTTCCGGCGGTAATCTTTTCGATATATTCGTAGGTTTCGGTCCCTTCTCCTTTAGAGATCACCTGATAAGGCTTTCCAAACTCTTTTTGGAGCTCTTCAGTGGTCATCCCCACCTCAACGGCGGCATACTCACTCCGCGTCATAATCTTGGTATTTGTGGAACATCCCACCAAGAACAAAAGGGCTAATAGTATGTATCTCATGATTCCCTATTAAAATAATTGCGCTATTACATGCAATTAATAAAAAGTGTGCGAGGTTTTTATTAAACCACAGAGGGCACAGCTCGTTTGCTTTCCCCTGTGGTTGAAAAACATTCTAGTGGACGCTGAAAAAAAAGTCTATGTCTCTTCTGCCGATCGCCACACCTTGCCGTGAATAACGGTGCGAAAATCGTCGTTGGTGGCATACTCGGCGTGAAGGAGATAGGTGTCGGGAGCTTCCCCTTTTTCATAAAACTCAAACCCTTCAAAGCCAAGGTGGTCGAGACGAAACTCCCAACCGATGAGTTTTTCGTTGATCATCCCTTTGCCAACAACTTTGCCAAGAGATTGGTTTTGGAGCTCGATCTGAAACCCTTTTTGGGTGATGTCGTAGAAGGCAAACTGGTTTTGCATCATATCGGCAAGTCCTGAAATCTGAATCTCTTGGAGGGAGTCGATCCGCCCTTTTTCATCGGGCTCGGGAACTTTCCAACGGGTAAAAAAGGGCATCTCTTCTTCTGCCATCGATAGAGAAATCTTCCCCTCACCAAGCCAAGAGCCCGGCTTTAAGATAAAAGCGTGCTTTTTACTCAAAACATAAACCTTCTTGCATAGATGCTTTGCAATATTCCTAGGGCGCTCATCGTTAGGGTCACCGAGGATCCTCCATAGGTCACAAGGACGAGGGGAACCCCGGTGATGGGCAAAAAGCCACACATCATTCCGATGTTGATCACCACATGGATCGCTAAATAGGCCGCTATACCAGCGGAAAGAACCCGCCCAAAGTGGTCTCTAGCGATTGCTGTTACTTGGAAACTACAATAAATCAATCCGAAAAACAAGAGAAGGATGCAAATTGCCCCAAAAATTCCAAATTCTTCGACAAATGCGGGGAAAACCGAGTCGGTATGGGCGGCGGGGAGAAACTGCCGACCGGTAAAAGTGCTCTTCTTCCACCCACTTCCGGTATAGCCCCCAAGAGCAATGGCGGTTTTCGCCGCCTGATGGTGATAAGTATCGGGATCAAACCGCTCATACTGGTACTCTTTGAGAAATTTGGTGGCAACGGGTCGCAAGGTCTCGTGAGAAAGAACGCCAGTAAAAATGAGGGAAATAATAATGAGAGCAATGACTCCGCAAGCAGATAGGATGCTAATCACTTTTTTTCGGATTCCTCCAAAGTAAAACATACTAAGCGTCATAGGGAAAAGAACGATGGCAGAGCCAAGATCGGGCTGCTTTAAAATGAGGACAAAGGGAATAAAGACAATAAGAGAGGCTTGAAAAAAGGTTCTCCAATCTCCAACGCTCCTCCCCTTTTTTTCTAAAAACCAGCTGAGGGTGAGAACAAGGGTGAGCTTGGCATATTCAGAGGGTTGAAGGGTTCCTCCAATGAAAGGAATCCTGTACCACCGATGGACATGTTGAATCGCCTCTGTAAAAAAAAGGCCCACTAGCATTACAATCGTCCCTATATAGAGAATCCATGCCCACTCGCGCAATTTGTGGTAGTCAAGACCGGCAAAAAAGAGGTAGCAAACGATTCCAACGCCAAACCGTTGGATCTGATTTTTCACGTTCGGGGTAAAGAAAAGATCTTCCCCGGTGAGTTGCACCTCCGATGTGGTCGAGGCAATGACAAGAATGCTAATGACCATCAGCGCCAAGATAAGGGGCAGGGCTTTAAAGTCGATCCGTCTTAAGTATTGATGGTTCCACATATTGATTATTCTCCAACATTAGAGGTTATTATGGTAGAAAAAGTCACTCCGATTCACTTAGAAAGCGTCGACTCGACAAACACCTACGCAAAAAACAACTATCAAGACTTTGACCCGAAGGGGTGGACCCGGATTACAGCCACTGAGCAAACCGGAGGACGGGGCCGTTTCAACCGTGAATGGGTCTCTCCCAAAGGAGAAAGCATTTACCTTACCTATTACTTCACAACAGAAAAAGAAAAGATCGACCTAGGAAATCTCACTCAAGTGCTTTCACTTAGCATCGTGAAACTCCTCCAAAAAGAGGGGCTAAAACCTTCGATTAAGTGGCCCAATGACGTTCTGGTTAACGGAAAAAAAATCGGAGGGATCCTCGCTGAAACGATCGATTTGCAAGAAACGTGGGGTGTTGTTCTTGGAATGGGGATAAATGTGAGTGTCAAAGAAGAAACACTTAAACAAATCGACCAACCTGCAACCTCTCTTTTTGCTGAAACAGGAAAAACCTATGACATTTCTGCTCTTATCGCCATGCTCGAAATGGTTTTTTTAACAGACTATGATCGTTATGCTGAGGAAGGGTTTGCTTCTTTTTATAAGGAGTATGATGCTCTTCTGACTCATAAGGGCAAAGAGATCACCCTCCACCAAAATGGAAAATTGGTGTCGGGAACGCTCCACTCTCTGGCGGAAGATGGGCGCTTGAACCTCCTCCTCCCAAGTGGAGAAATCAAGACCTTCCACTCAGGAGAGATCAAGTGAAACGTTGCGCCTGGGTCAAAGAGGGGATGGAAGCTTACCATGATGAGGAATGGGGAATCCCCACCCACTCCGATCGGCTCCACTTTGAGCTACTCATCCTTGAGGGAATGCAAGCTGGCCTTTCTTGGGAGCTGATTTTAAAAAAGCGCGCCCCCTTTCAGAAAGTTTTCCATAACTTCAATCCCCAAAAAGTGGCGGCAATGACAGACAAAGAGCTTGAAAAGGAGCTCCAAAATCCCGCGATCATCCGCAACCGAAGAAAGATCTTTGGCGCGCGCCAAAATGCGAAGTCCTTTCTTAAGATCCAGAAGGGATTTGGCTCTTTTGATGCTTATGTGTGGCCCTTCGTCGGGGGAAAGTCATTGATTAACAGCTGGAAAACTCCCGAAGAGGTTCCTTGTACAAGCCCCGAAAGTATCACCCTTTCAGCCGACTTAAAGAAACGGGGAATGACCTTCGTCGGCCCTACGATCATCTACTCTTATATGCAAGCTGCAGGTCTTGTTTCTGATCACACCATCGATTGCTTCATCACCAAATAGATTGTGCGGACACTGCCCGCATAATCTTCTAAAGAGATGTAAAGCGGCTTTACATCTAAAAACTAAGGAGTGACAGGTCTGGCTTTACAACCAGGGAAGGGTGGAGGCGTGACCGAAGGATCTGTTGGATCGCATCGAGGGTTGCTCCGGTTGCTGAAGGGCAGGTGGTGCAGGCTCCTTGGTAGGCAATCACAATCTCTTGCTCATCGTTAAAAGAAGAAACTTCGATGCCACCGGCATCAAGCTCGATGTAAGGCTGGATTTCTTCGCGGATCACCTCTTTAATGTGATCGAGTTTTTCGTCGGGGGAAAAGAGATGCCAATTAGGATGTCCTCCCTCTGCTGACTCGCTTTGTGGGACGGGGGGTGTCACCGAGGGATCTTTAAGGGGAATATCGGTGCACTTTTCAGCTGCTTCTTCAATGGCCGCAAGGACAAGATTCAGGATAGAGTGGGCGGTTTCGGGAAAGGCTGGAATTTGGGTGAAGTCACGGAGTTTTCGGTCGATCAGATCGGCGGTAAGGCGACGGGCTTGGTCATAATTTTTCCGTAAAAGGACTTCACAAGCAGCATCGGCAGCGCCAATCAGCGCACTTTCCCCGAAGGCTTTAAATTTTGCATCGGCGATCACCCCATCGGTCTCGTCGACAACAAGGGAAAAATGAATGTGGCTCTCTCCCGATTGTGCGTGGCCAGTCACCACTCGCATCTCTTGCAAGGCTCCGGTGTTTTCTTTAAAAGAGCCGACGTTCCGGGGATTTAGAATCCGCTCGGTGAGGAGATTGCTATAGGTGGTCCAAGGGTGGGGCTTCATGGGGTAACCCCCAACGAAAAAGTGCGACATTTTTGGGCCGCATCGACAATATGACCCAGGGCGCGGTTAATCTCTTCTTCGGTGGTATCGCGAGAAAGGGTAAAGCTTAAAGCGCATTTGCCATCGATGTTGCAAGCAGCAAGGAGGTGCTCTAATTTTTGGTGGCGCCCGCCGCCAAAAGAGGCGAAAACACCCCGCTCTTTTAGATGAAAGGCTAAAAGCTCGCTCGTGATTCCGGGAAAGGAGATAACGGTCGTATTGGGAAGGCGCTCGGCTTCTTTAAAGTGGACTTTTGCTTCGGGAATAGTGCGTAAGATTTCTTCTTCAAGGTGGTCGCGTAAACGGGCGGTTTCCATACAAAGATGGTCGAAAGAGGCATCAAGCTCTTCAATGGCAATGCCAAGACCAATAAGTGGAGCAAGGTTAAGGTCAGCCCCTTCCATCCCTTCGGGAACGCTTGTTGTAAAATCAACCCCTCCTTTAACAAAAAGGGCGCCACTTCCTTTAGGTCCATGGACCATCGTCCCTTCAAAAGTAAGGTAGTCAATGGGAAGCTCTTCAAACTTAAAGTAGAGTTTACCAAGAACAGCGGAAGCATCGACGTGGAAAAGAATCTCTTTTTCTTTGCACAGCTCGGCAAGTTCCCAAATGGGATGGATCACCCCGGTTAGGGCGTTTGCCCAGGAAAGGGAAACCAAGCCGGTTTTGGGAGTGAGCGCTTTTTCCAAATTTTCTCGGGTCACCTGCCCCTTTTCATTTAAGGGGATCTTTTTTTGGTAAACGCCAAGCTTTTCAAATTGCTCTCCTAAAAGGTGGATCGGGGCCTCTTCTAAATCGGTCGTCAAGATATGGTTTTTCCCGTTTTGGGCAATGTGATCGGCATAAACGCTTTGATAAACGTGTGAAATGGCATGCCCTCCCGAAGGACAAAAATGGAGAAGGTCTCGCTTCCCTGCTCCGAGAAAGGTGCGGAGATTTTCTAGGCTTTTGTTGATAGAGGTGAAAGGCTCTTTTCCATCAAGATAGGGAGCAGTCACCGACTGCCAATGTCTCTTCAGAAAAGGGATCATCTGATTCAGCAAGTGGGCGGAAGGGCGAGCTAACGTTCCACTGTCGAGGTAGACCGGCTCATTCATCTTTTTCCCACCGATCCTTTTCAAAGCGGTAACAAATGGGCTCTCCGGTGGGAATTTCGAGGTGGAGAACCTCATCATTCGTAAGGTCATCAAGATACATCACAATCGAACGGAGGGAGTTCCCATGAGCGGCAATGAGAATGTTCTTCCCTTCTTGAAGAAGGGGGAGGATGTTTTTGGCAAAGTAGGGGATCGTCCGCTTAGCGGTCATCTCTAGACTTTCTCCGTGGGGAGGAGGAACGTCAAAACTCCGCCGCCAAATTTTTACTTGATCGGCCCCAAATTTTGCGCGGGTTTCATCCTTGTCAAGCCCTTGAAGCTCCCCATACATCCGCTCGTTAAGCTCCCAAGCCTTATAGACGGGAAGGGTGTTTTCCTCGGCCCTAGGATCGTAGATTTTGGCCCATTCCTCGAGCTTTCCCTCCCCTTTATGAAGGATCACAGGGGTCTTTCCACTGTCATGCTCGCTCATCGCAATCATGGCGGTCATCTGGGCCCGCGTCAAGGTGGAGACAAAGATCGCATCAAATGGGATGCTTTTGATCCTCCTCCCCGCTTTTTGGGCCTCTTCCACCCCTGCCTTACTCAAAGGGACATCGACCCATCCTGTAAAGCGATTTTTTTGATTCCAATCCGACTTTCCATGGCGGAGTAAAATAAGTTTTGCACCTTTTTCCATACCCTCCATGATAGATTAAGTTGCATTATTCTGACACGTTTTTTATACTGTCCCCAGAAATGAAGAAAATAATCTCTACCGTTATCTTTCTCCTTCTTCTGGTCGCCGGAGGTTTTTACTACCACGGCACAAAGTCAAAGTGGTTCCTAAAAAACCGGACGATCCACTTTGTTTCCTATGGAAATGAGCGGTTTGAAAAGTCGCGAGAGCGGATCGCCCAAGAAGCGAAAGAGGCGGGTTGGTTTGACCGGATTAAGGTCTACACCCCTCAAGATATTTCTGAGTATTTTGAAGAGCATCAAGGGTTTATCGACGTGGAAAAGCGGGGGGGAGGTTATTGGATCTGGAAACCTTATATCATCAAAAAAGAGCTTGTACGTTTAAAAGAGGGAGAGTTTTTGGTCTATGCCGATGCCGACTGCACGATCCAGAAAAAGGGAATCGAAAGCATGGTCAACTATATCAATACTCTAGAAAAAAGTGAGTTCGGCGTTCTCTCTTTTGAGATCGATTTTCCTGAAAAAGATTGGACGAAGGGAGACCTCGCTGACCATTTGGGTATTCCCCTTCACTCAAAGCCGATGAACACCGGGCAAATTATGTCTGTTGTGATTATCTTAAAAAAGTCGCCCCATGCAGAAAAACTTGTGAGCGACTGGCTCAAGCTCGCTGTTACGGAAGATTACCGTTTGATCGATGACTCCCCCTCTAAGACCAACGCCCCCTCCTTTGTCGAGCACCGCCACGACCAAAGTATCTTTAGCCTCCTTGTCAAAACCCAAGGAGGAATCGTCTTTAGAGATGAAGTCCAAACCCGAAAAATGATGGAGGATCCGAGTGAGGGAATCTCCTCTCCTTATCCTTTTTTCTCAACCCGGAAAAAAGAATGAAACCGAATAGATTGAGCAAAATTTTAGCAGCAGCGGGGGTTGCCTCTCGGCGCGCCTCGGAACAGATGATCTTCGATGGGAAGGTGCGGGTCAATGGAAAGCTTGTGACTGTTCCTCAAACCCTCGTTGACCCCACTACCGATAAAATTCAAGTCGATGATCAGCAGGTCACCCTCAAAGATGAAAAGGTCTACTATATCTTAAACAAACCGCGGGGCTTTACCTGCTCAAACAAGCGGATCGGTCGAAAAAAACTTGTTGTCGACCTTTTTGCAGGGCTAAAAAACCGTCTCTTTACGATTGGCCGCCTCGACCGAGACACGACGGGCCTTCTTCTTTTGACCAACGATGGCCTTTTTGCTCAAGAGGTGATCCACCCCTCGAAGAATATTACAAAAGAGTATTTGGTTAAAACGAGACAAGAAATTACCCACGAGCACTTAAGTGAGCTTTCGAAGGGAACTCTCATCGAAGGAAAGTGGATCCGCCCCGTTCGCGTGAGTAAAGTGCGGCGCGGCACCTTAAAAATTGCGGTCAAAGAGGGAAAAAAACGAGAAGTCCGCCTAATGGTTCAGAATGCAGGGCTCACCCTCCTTTCCCTTTCCCGAATCCGGATTGGAGATTTAAAACTGGGCCCCCTCCAAGAAGGAGAGTGGCGTGAACTAACCGAAGAAGAACGAAACCTGATTTTCGCATGAAGATATTGCAGATTGTTGCCGATGGTAACCCTGGAGGAGGAACGACCTTTGTCCTGGAACTGATGGGAGATGGTGTTCTTTTAACGCAAAAGGGCTCCTATGCCGCAAAACTTACTTCTGGTTATGAAATCGATTTTTTTACCTCCCGTCTCGATTTACGCATTGCGCTAAAGATGAACAAAGTGATCGATGAGATCAAGCCTGAGCTGATCCATGTCCATGGAGGACGGGCCGCTTTTTTCTTAAGCTTTTGCAAAAAAGTCTGCCCCATCATCTATACGGTCCATGGCCTTCATGGGATTTATCAAGGACTCCGTTTTAGCAAGTGGGGAGAAAGACGGGCAATGCAAAAAGCAGACCTTGTTACATTCGTCTCCCATGCTGAAGAAGAGCTAGCCCTTAAATGTAACCTCCTTAGAGGGACTAGCCACTGCGTTATTCCGAATGGGATCGACCCTAAAAAATTGCCAACGCGAAAAAAGCCTAAGCCAAAACTTTTGGGTTTTATCGGGCGCCTCTGCGACCAAAAAGACCCCCTTTTTCTCCTCAAGGTGATGGAAATTTTAGGGCCGATGGGTTACCATTTGCGTGTCATTGGCGGGGGAGAGTACGAAGAGGCGATGAAACAAAGCCCTCATGTCACAGTGACGGGAAAGCTTCCTCGAAAGGAAGCTTTAGAAAAACTCGCTGACATCGAAACCCTTCTTGTCCCTTCAAGGTGGGAAGCCTTTGGCCTTGTCCTTTTAGAAGCGATGGCCCTCGAGATTCCGATCATTGCCTCAAAAATTCCCCCTTTCGAAGAGGTTTTGGGCTCTTTTGGAACGCTTATCGATGAAAAAGACCCTCAAAAATATGTCGATGCTGTCCTTGCTGGCGCCGACTATACACAAGCTGCAAAAGAGCGTTTCGAAAAACATTATCTGTGGGAACAGTGCGCAAATTCTTACCACTCTATTTTTCGTGATTTTAAAATAGAGAGTTGCTACACTGGAGGGTAACTAAACAACTAGCGTAAGCCTGTGCGGTCAACCATTGCTCGGATCTTTGGAAAGTCCCCTTTCCACCCCCTTCAAGCCCACATGAAGAAGGTGAGCAGCTGTATGAAAAAGCTCACCGAGATCTTTAACCGTCTTCAGGATAAAACCCCTGAAGAGCTTGAAGTTCTCGTCAAGCAACTTTCGAAACTAGAGCATGAGGCCGACCTTTCTAAAAACGATATCCGCAATCACCTCCCCAAAAGTCTCTTTTTGCCCATTGATCGGGCGCAGTTTTTGGATATCTTATCGATTCAAGATAGTATCTCCGATAAGGCGGAAGATATCGGCCACCTTTTGATGCTCTACCCAACAAAAGAGCTTGGCAATTTGTGTGATCATCTTCACCAACTTTTCGAAAAAAATATGGAAGCTTTCTGGGACGCCCGGAGTGTGATCAAAGAGCTCCATGAGCTCGTCGAATCTTCTTTTGGAGGAATTGAGGCTGAAAAGGTGAAGACAATCATCGAAAAAACCTCCCGAACAGAGTATGAGGCAGACAAGCTCAAACATGCGTTGATGAAAGAGTTCTTCCAGACGGCAGAAAGTGTCAAAACCCCCGTTTTTTACCTCTATACCCGCCTTGTCGAAGAGATCAATGACATTTCTCACCTTTCAGAAAAATTAGCAAACCGTATCCGAATGATTCTAGAGTTAAAGTGATGCCCGTTGATACGATTTTAACGCTTCTTGTGCTCCTAGCTGGGTTCTACATGGCATGGAACATCGGTGCCAACGATGTTTCCAACGCGATGGGAACTTCGGTGGGATCGGGAGCCCTTACCCTCTTTAAGGCGGTCATCATCGCCGGTATCTTAGAGTTTTGTGGCGCCTTCTTCTTAGGGGGACATGTCTCCCGCACGATGCAACAGGGAATCGTCAACCCTGACGTTTTTGCTCACGACCCTCGGATCCTCCTCTATGGAATGCTTTCGGCGCTGATCGCAACGGCGGTGTGGCTCCAAATCGCCTCCTATTTTGGCTGGCCGGTATCGACGACCCATGCGATCATCGGCGCCCTTATCGGCTTTGGCGCTGTCGCGGGAGGGATTGATGCCGTCCACTGGGGCGAGGTAGGACAGATTGCCCTTAGCTGGGTCATATCGCCCGCCCTTAGCGGCCTCTTTGCTTTCCTCATTTTTAGTACCCTCCAACGGAAAGTTCTCTTTGCGATGAACCCGATCCATGCCACCCGCCGCCTCATCCCGGTTCTTGTCTTCATTCTCCTCTTTGTCTTTGCCCTTAGTACCCTCACGAATGGGCTGGGCTCTTTCCAAATCAAATTAACCCTCTTTGAGGTTCTTTTGATCGGCATCGGAGTGGGGGCGATTGGCGCTACTATTGCCATGCTTCTCTTAAAACGAAAAAAGTTTCCCCAATCTCAGGCGGTCTCAGCAAACACCTCCCAGCAGGTCTTTAGTTTAAATAAAGCTGTCCGCCACCTCAAAAGGGTGAAGTTCACTAGCAAAGGGGAGCGGCGTGAAGAGGTGGGAAGGATTCTCCGCGACGTGGAGGAGTATGCCGAAGAGGTGCGGGAACATTCGAACCTTTATACGGCAAGTTCTGACTATAAAATCGTGGAGAAGATGTTTGCTTCGCTACAGATTATGAGCGCCTCGTATATCGCATTTGCCCATGGGGCAAACGATGTGGCCAACGCGATTGGCCCCGTGGCTGCCGCCCTAGACATCATCCGGAAAGGGGGCCTTTCCCTAACCGCCCATATTCCCGCTTGGCTCCTTGCTATGGGAGGAGTCGGCATCGTTGTGGGGCTGGCAACTTGGGGGTGGCGAGTGATGGAAACGATTGGGAGAAAGATTACCGAGCTGACTCCAACGCGCGGGTTTAGCGCAGAGTTTGGCGCAGCGGTTACGATCCTTGTCGCCTCAAAGCTTGGCCTTCCAATCTCCACCACCCACTGCATTGTGGGGGCGGTTCTCGGCGTCGGCTTAGCGCGCGGTCTTTCTGCCCTAAACCTTCGGACCCTCCGCGACATCGCTCTTTCTTGGGTGATCACACTTCCCTCTAGCGCAATTGTCTCGATCCTCTTCTTTTACCTTATCCGGATGATCTTTGCTTGATTCTCCCTTAACTTCTAAAATGAGCTCTCGGATTTTTCCGAAAAAAGGCTGACCTTTCTCTAGAAAAGAACATTCCAACGCAACCTGCCGCAAGAAGTTTAAGCGATTTTCTTTTGGCACCCTAAAAAAGGTGTTGATCCCCATTTTTAATGTTTCTGTGGACATCTCTGGATCTTGTAAAGTAAGCTGACTGGCACAACATATCGCTTCAAATGCAGTATCTCGAAACTCATAGAAAGGTTTGGTATCTATTCTACCCATAGTCGTCTCTCCTTGTTTGACTAAAACCCCGGAGTGCCACTTATTTTTTCCTTTATCATCTACATAAATAAGCAATCTTTTTTGTGTCGAAGCTTGAACAGCTCTTCAGAGCTGCCCTGCGCTTCGCTCCAAAAAATCTTATTCATTTATGCAGTGCTAAAGGGAAAAATAAGTAGCACTCCGGGGTAAAAGGGTCCTTTATACACAAAATAACGATTTTCGTCCACAACGACAGTAAAGATTTCGTTAACAAAAAGATGGGTTTTTGGGTAGCAAAGTAAAACCAGGTTTTCTTGAATTTGTTTGGGTATAATCTTACAAAGCTGTATATAAAAACTATGGATCCAATAGAGCTGCAAGCAGAGACAGTGGCGCAAAAAGTGCGCCACTACCTCATCACCACGATGGGACAGACGGCTAATGAGGCGGGTGACGAAGAGTTTTACCGCGCTTTTTGCACGGCGCTCCGCGAAGAGATCATGATCAACTGGACGGCGACCGCCCATACCCTGAAGAAGAAGGGGCTCCGAAAGCTCTATTACCTTTCGATGGAGTACATGCCAGGGCGCCTTTTTGGAAATAATATCACCAATCTGGGCGCTGAAGATTTCATTAAAAGAACGTTAAAACGACTCGGGCGTGACATAGTCACCGTTGCCAACATGGAGCATGACGTAGGGATTGGCAATGGAGGGCTGGGACGACTCGCCTCTTGCTTTATGGATTCTCTAGCCACTCTTCAGTATCCGGCGATGGGATATGGAATGCGCTACCAATATGGGATCTTCGAGCAAGAACTGATCTGCGGCGTTCAGGTGGAGCGTCCCGACCGTTGGCTTCTCACCCCAAACCCGTGGGAGTTTCGACGCGACAACCACGCGGTACCTGTGAAGTTTGCAGGGAAACCGGTTAAACGGACCAATAGCCATGGCGATGAGGTGTATGACCTGATCGACTACGAAGAGGTGCGAGCCCTTCCCTACGATCTTCCCCTTATTGGTTATAACGACAGCCCCGACTTTTCGGTCCTCACCCTCCGCCTCTGGTCAACCAAAGAGTCGCCGAGAAACTTTCAACTCCAAAAGTACAATGCAGGCGAGCTGGGGCAGGCAAGTGAAAATACAAGCCTCACCGATGTTCTCTACCCGAATGACAACCATGACATAGGGAAGCGGGTCCGCCTCAAGCAAGAGTTCTTGCTTGTCTCGGCCTCGCTCCAAGATATCGTCAATCAGTATAAGGAGGTCCACTCCAACTGCAGCCACTTTGCCGACACAGTTCGGATCCAAATCAACGACACCCACCCCGCCCTTATCATCCCTGAAATGATGCATCTTCTTACCAAAGACAATGATATCTCTTGGGGAAAAGCGTGGGAGACAGTCCGCACCTGTTGCGCCTACACCAACCACACCGTTTTAAAAGAGGCGCTCGAAGAGTGGAATGCTCAAAGATTGAGCGAGCTTCTCCCCCGTCACTATACAATTTTAGAGCGAATGAATCATGAATTTTGCCATGACGTGCGAAAAACGTTTCCGAACGACGAGGAGCGGGTCCGCCGGATGTCTCTTATCGAAGGGGGGCAGGTGAAGATGGCTAACCTTGCGATCTATGGCTCCCACAAAGTGAATGGAGTTGCCGCCCTCCACACCGAAATTCTAAAGACCTCTCTCTTCAAAGATTTTTACGAGATGTATCCCGATAAATTTGTCAATGTGACCAACGGAGTGACGCAGCGGCGGTGGCTCCTCCATTGCAATCCCCTCCTGAGCGCTTTTCTTGAAAAACGGATTGGCAAAGGGTGGATCACCCACTTTGAAGAGATCGGTAAACTCAAAGAATTTGCCTCCGATCCCGAAACACAAAAAGAGTTTCTTTCCATCAAACGGCAAAACAAAGAGCGCCTCTTACACATGATCGAGGAGGATATGGAGTTCCGCCATGGCCATGGAAAAAGCTTTGCCGAGCAAAACTTCCTTTCTGCCGACGCCCTTTTCGATGTCCAGATCAAGCGGATCCATGAGTATAAACGGCAGCTGATGAAGGCCCTTCACCTTCTGATGGTCTACTTTGAAATTAAGGAAAATCCTGACTCCCACCGGATCGAGCGTTTTGCGATGGTCGGAGGGAAGGCGGCCCCTGGCTACCACGTTGCCAAGTCGATCATCCGCCTCTTCTACTGTCTGGGACGAAAAATCAATAGTGACCCCGTCGTTGGGAAAAAGCTCAAAGTGATCTACCTGGAAAACTATAACGTCTCCAAAGCCGAAATTATCATCCCCGGCACCGACCTTTCCGAGCAGATTTCCACCGCTGGGATGGAGGCCTCTGGAACAGGGAATATGAAGTTTTCGATCAACGGAGCGCTCACCATCGCGACCGATGATGGAGCCAATGTGGAGATGCGACAAGCCGTGACCAATGAGTGGTGGCCCTTTATGTTTGGAGCAAGTTCAAGTGACAACCTCGAGATGCAGCGCTCCTATAGCTATAACCCCCTTGACATCTACACCAATGAGCCAAAAATCAAGCAAGCGGTCGATGCCCTTAAAGACCGCTCCCTCATCGAAAATGATGCTGAGCATGATTCACTCATGGCGGTCTACCGGAGCCTCCTTGAAGGGACGAATCCCGATGCTTTTTTTGTTCTCAACGATCTGATAGCCTACTACGAGACCCAAAAAAAGGTCGAGGCGCTCTACCAAGAGCCCAACCGATGGGCCGAGTTTGCCCTTCAAAACATCGCCGGGATGGGAACCTTTTCCGCCGATGTTTCAATTAAAAACTATGCCGAAAAAATCTGGGATATCAAACCTTGTCCTCCCGATCCAAAAGAACTTGAGCAGGTCCGCAAAGAATACAGTGAACATGACCGCTGTCGAGTCATTCCTTCCTAGACTTTAGTCTTCCCTATGCTACAGAAGCTCCCATTTGGTAAGGAGGCCGTCTAGCGTCCCATCATCACGGAGTTTGTCGAGTCCTTGGTTGAAGATGTCGACGAGTTCGGTATTTCCTCCATCAAGGGTGATGAGGCGAAGGCCGGCATCGTTTAAAGGGGAGGTCGCAATCTTCACCTTTCCCTGGTAGAGATCGCGGATGTAGCTAGTGGCTTGAAGATAATTGATCAGGGCGCCGTCGAGTTGCCCAGAGAGAACTTCATCGAGTCCTTCGGGAATCACATCATAGTACTGAACGATCACCCCAGGAAATTTTTCAATAAGGAGAGCTTCATTCGCAAGAGAATCAACAGCAATTTCTTTTCCTGCGAGCTCGATCGCCGAGTGGACCTTCTCGTCTTCCCGAACAACTAAAACGGGGCCAGTCTGGAGAAAAGGATCGGAAAAGGTATAGGTCTTTTTCAAAAATCCCCGAGGGGTGATCGAAGAAAGCATCCCGTCATAGTCTCCCTTTTCGAGACCTAAAGTCAAGTTATCCCAATCCATCCTTATCTTCTCAAAAAACACCCCTTCCTTTTCAGAAATGGCGCGAAGGAGCTCGCTTGAAAAGGCGTATACATTGGGCCCTTTTCCCTGTAGGTTGAGGGGATACCAACTCGGATCGATTGCAATGGTATAGGTCTTTCCTCTGCTAACCGTGCCACACGAAACAGCCACCATAAGAATAAAAAAGAGTAGGAAGTAGCGCTTTATCATATGGCTTGACTATATATTAAAATGACCCAATTAATCAACAAGGAGTATAGAGGGCGGAACCTAGGTCTCTGCTTTTTTCTTCCGACGCACTTTGGGCACCATGGCTCGATCCTTCTTAGCCCTTTCTTCACGCACCTCTAGTTTGGGACGCCTTTTGCGCTTACTATAACTTTTAATTCTTATCTCTATGTCGCTTCCTAACATTCGTACAAATCTCATGAGCCTATCTAGGGAATACTTGCTTAGGTTCCCCCGGGTAATATCTGAGACCTTAGGCTGATCAATACCAAGAATTTCAGCGGCTTCTTTTTGTGTAAGATTTCGAGATTTAATCGTTTTATAAATTTGCCTTGCTAGTCTAGACTTAGCCAGGGCTTCTTCAGGGTTCTCAAAGCCTAGATCTTTAAAAACATTTCCACTTCCTATGTGAAACTCTAATTCTTTTTCCTTCATCTTGCCGGCTCCACTTATCTTTTAAAAACCGATTTATAATGGCTAGCAGCTGACTTCAGTCTGCTCTCTAAGAGTTCTCGATCTTTTTTAGGAAGCGAGATCCCCTTTGTGCTTTTCTTCTTAAAAACCTGCAATACATATAAAACTTCTTTATATTTAACAGTGTATACAGCTCTATACGTATCTCCTCTATCATCGGATACGACTTCAACAACACTTCTGCCACCATATCCCTTCAAAGGTTTTGCGTCTTGGTGGGTTTCTCCTTCAACAGCCATTTGAATGGCGTTAGCAAAAACCGACCTCACCTTTACAGGCATTTTTTTAAGGTCTTTAAAGGTAGATCCTACGTATACGACTTCTCTCACGGGTTGTATCCTTAGTTATGCCATAAAAAGCATATATTCATCCAGAAAAACTTTTCATACGCTACCTGATGGCAGCAGTTTTCATCACAAGAGTTTGATTATGAGTGTCAAATTTTTACTAGGAGAATAATTAATATGGAATTTATAGACAAATCCTTATTTTTTGAGCAACCGCAACCCATTAAAGACAACGAGGAGGGAAGCGCCGGTATCGGCAGCGATCGCCATCCAAAGGGAGGCAAGGCCGACGATGGCGAGGGTGAGGAAGACCGCTTTGAGAGCAAGAGCAAAGGTTATGTTTTGCTGGATCACCTTGAGGGTGCGCCGGGAATGGCGAATCAGCCAGGGCACCTTGGAAAGATCGTCGGCCATCAGCGCAATATCGGCCGCCTCGATCGCGGCATCGGTTCCCATCGCTCCCATCGCAATCCCAAAGTTGGCGGCTGCCATGGCGGGAGCATCGTTTACCCCATCGCCGATCATCGCAACGATCGCCCATTTTTCTTTAAGAGCTTCGACTGCTTTGACTTTGTCTTCGGGGAGAAGCTCGGATTGAACTCCATCGACGCCAGTGAGACGGGCGATTGCTTCGGCAGATGGTTTGTTATCGCCGGTGAGCATTGCGATTTCTTCAACCCCTGCTTGTTTGATCTCTTGGATGGTGGCGGCGATATCTTTGCGGGGCTTATCGGCAACGCTGATCAAGCCGCAAACATGTTTATCATTTCCAATGGCGATGATCGAGTGGCCCGCATCTTCAAGTTCGAGGGCCATCTGGTGAATCTCGGGGGTTTCTTGTTTCATCTCATGCATGAAGCGGTGACTCCCGATCCAGTAACGGGTCTCTCTAAAAGTCCCTTCGGCCCCTTTCCCTTTGGTGATCTGAAAGTCTTCGGCCCGCTCTGGTTTAATCCCTTTTTCGGCGGCGTATTTGAGGATGGCGCGGGCTAGGGGATGTTCACTCGGCGCCTCAAGGGCGGCGGCCCTTTCGAGAAGCTCTTCTTCGGTGTGGTTATTGAGGGGGATCACCTTTTGCACTTCGGGGCGGCCGTAGGTAAGGGTTCCTGTTTTATCGAGGGCAAGGGCGCGGAGTCTCCCTGGCATTTCAAGAAACATCCCCCCTTTGATCAAAACGCCATTGCGGGCGGCGGCAGTGAGCCCAGAGACGATACTGACCGGCGTCGAGATAACAAGGGCGCATGGACAAGCGATGACAAGGACAACGAGGGCGCGGTAAAACCAGGTGGTCCACTCTCCCCCAAAGAAAAGGGGTGGAACAAGAGTCGTAAGGATCGCGATCCCAATCATAATGGGGGTGTAGACCTTGGCAAATTTTTCGACCCATTGCTGCGAGCCGGCGCGGCGGGACTGCGCCTCTTCAACGAGATGGATAATTCGGGCAAGGGTGGTGTCGTTGGGATCTTTGGTGACAAGACACTCGATCGCCCCCTCTTCGTTAATTGTTCCCGCGTAGACGGTGTCCCCCTCTTCTTTGGAAACGGGAACCGACTCTCCCGTAATGGGAGCTTGATTGATCGAGGTACTCCCCTTCTCAACCACTCCATCAAGGGGAACTTTTTCTCCAGGGCGGACGAGGATCCGGGCCCCCACCTTCACCTCTTGGGCGGGACGCTCTCCCTCCCCGATTACGTGGGCGGTGGTGGGCGACAGATCCATCAGCGCACCGACGGCGCGCCGGGCCCGCCCCACACTCCAATGTTCGAGGAGAAGAGCTACCGAAAAGAGAAAAGCAACCGTCGCCCCTTCAAACCATTGGTCGATAAAAATAGCCCCAAGCATGGCAATAATCATGAGAAGGTTCATGTCAGGCTGAAGCCTTTTGATCGCCAGAAAAGCCTTGGGAACGACAAAGTAGGCCCCGAAAACCATCGCTGCAAGGTAAAGCCAATCGGAAGCTTGGTGTCCTTGAATATGGAGAAAAATCGCGATAGCTAGGAAAAGGCCGCTGAGCGCTGTAGTGACAAGGCGGCCATGTTTTGGCCAAAACCCTTCCTTCTCAAGCTTTTCCCGCTCGCTCCAAAGAATCGCCTCCATTCCGGCCTCTTTGACCCACTGGGAAATCTGATCGCTCGTCACCTGGTCGGGATCGCAGATCACCACCATCTTGGCATTCAAAACATCAAATTCTAAATCAGAAATTCCTTCCCGCTTGGCAAGGGCTTTTTTCAAAATGGAAATTTCTTCGGCGCAGTCAAGACCTGCCACTTTAAAAACGATGTTCATATTTTTATTTTATGCACGATTAGACTATAATGCCAACTATGAAAAACACCCTATTAAGCCTCCTCGTTAAGCTGGGGCCTCAAAAGAAAAATAAGGGGACCGACCGGATCCTTGTTGTCTCTACAACAGGGCTTGGCGATTCCCTTTGGGGAAGCCCTGCGATCCGCGCTTTGAGACAAAAACACCCGACCGCCTACATTGCCCTTTTGACAAGTCCGATCGGAAAAGCAGTCTTTCAAAATAACCCCCACCTCAACGAAGTTTTTCTTTTGTCGCCCCGGCGGTTAAAAACGCTAAAGAAACAGCGGTTTGAAACGGCCTATATTTTTCACACGTCGCAGCGGATTGCCCTGCCTTTAGTTGCCTTGGCAGGCCCCTCAAAAATCGTGGGAACTGTGGGCATTAATAAAGGGATGGATCACTTGCTCACCCACCCTCAAAACCCTGATTATATCCATGAAATTGAAAGACGTTTGAGGTTGGTAGGGGAAGAAGGAGCTCCCGCAGAGATGGAACTTTTTTTGACCGAAAGGGAAAAAAATGCCGCCTTAAAATACCTTCCCGATGGAGAGTTTGTGGTTGGGATGCACCCAGGAGCGAAAGATAAGTTTAAGCAGTGGAGTCCCAAACATTTTGTCACCCTAGGAAGACGTTTAGCAAAGGAAAAGGGAGCAAAAATTGTGGTGACTGGCGATAAAAACGAGGCTCCTTTAGCCAAACAAATCGCCACAAACATTCCAGGGGCCACCTCCGTTGCAGGAAAACTCCCGGTACGGGTGACGGCTGCTCTGATCGAAAAGTTCGACCTTTTTATTACCAACGATACCGGCCCGATGCACATTGCTCTTACGATGAAAACCCCTACCTACGCTCTATTTTCCCCAACCGATCCTAAACGGTGTGGTCCTTACAAAGTCCCCCATGGCCACGTCATCCAAAAACCCCCTACCTGTACCCCCTGCATCCGCAAAAGATGTCAGGAACCTTTTTGCATGGAACAGATTTCTCCCGATGAGGTCTATGAACGGCTCCGTTAAGAAGCGTCTTTGCACTTTAGAAAAGGGTCTTTCCAAAGTACGGAAAACAAAAGAGACGGCAACCTTTTCTAATTTACAGACGGTCGAAGAGATGGAGGTTATTCGGCAAGCCAAGCGAGAACACCACCCCGTTTTTGCCCAGTTTTCGGGAAAAGCGTTTATAAACCTCGACGATGACCGTCTCTACCGCGCCCTTGAAGAGGGGATCATCGATGCGCTTGAAGAAGACACTGAGTTGCTCACCCCTTTTTTAAAAGAAGCCAAAGAAGATTTTAGACTTGCTCAAAATGTTTCTTGTTCGATAAAATCGTTTTGATGAGACTCTTATTTTTGACACTTTTTCTTTTGCCGGCACTTGCGTTCTCGGGCGTGAGAGAGCTCATTGGTACCTACCAAGGGGACAATGTTCAGCAAGGGATCCCTCCACCACCTCCTCCTATACCAACGGAAGACGATATCACCCCTTCGGTGGGGCCTCTCATCGCCCAAGACAGTTATGACTGGATCATTGATCTCGAATTTCTCTACTGGTTTGCCAGCGTTACTAACCTTTCCTATGCAAAAAAATGTGAACTAAAAGCCCTGGGCGATAGCACAAACCCGACCGACGCAACCCTCGTCCATAGGAAAAATGAAAATTTTAACTGGGGATGGGACCCAGGATCCCGCATTGGGGCAGGTGTTGTGACCAACCATGATGGATGGGACTTTTACGCAAACTGGACCTACTATTATAATAGTGTCGATACAAGAGCTGGCGTTCCTGATTATCCCGCAGGAGATTTCACATCCACCCAGTTTAATCCTCAAGGAACTAAAGTAGTCTCCACTCCTTGGGATTACCTTCCGAGTCGCGATCACTACAATTTTGTTAAGGCTCAATTCAAGCTCCTCTTCAACCAGATCGACCTAACACTCGGACGTAAATTTTGGATTAGTCCCAAACTTTCTCTCCATCCCTTTTTTGGCCTGCGCGGCTATTGGTCACGGATGCATTTTAGCATTAAAGCATTCCGCCCTTTTATTTCGGGCGCTTTTCCTATCTTTCAAAATCAAATCAACGCTCACTCCCGCTTTAAACAAACCGCCTGGACAGTGGGCCCCTTAGGAGGGCTTGACACCGCTTGGCACTTTACAAAAAACTGGAGTCTATTTGCTAAAGCTGCTATCGCTTTAACATATGGTCGGTATGCGATTGATCAAGAACTCGATAATGTCCAAATACAGTTCAATACAGGAGGACAGACATTCCGCAATATCGCTTACTCAACAACAAGTGTCTTGTGGAAACTGCAAACATTTGCCGATCTTGGACTGGGTATACGCTGGGAAACAATTTTAAAGGAAAAGTACCGCCTCCTTTTTGATGCGGGTTGGGAAAATCATTTCCTGTTTAAGTTTAACGAGCTGATTCGAGGGACCTGTAATGCGGATGAGTTTAAAGATCTTCCCTCTACATCTGGTAGCTTAACACTTTCAGGAATAACGGTCGGTGGACGACTGGAATTTTAACGGAGCTTGATGATGAAATATATCACTTTTTTTCTAACACTCTGCGCGCTAAGCTTTGCGTCAGAAAAGGGTATCACCCCTGCGGCAGGCCCCCTTCCCAATCATAACGCCGATGTCATCATCGATGCCGAACTCCTTGTTTGGTATAGCAACGTCACTAACCTTTCCTATGCCATCAAAGGAAAGAATGTTCTATTTGGAAATCAACTCGTTCCAGGGCAAACCATTTTTGCTCCCACAAAAAAAGAGCAGTTTGATCTCGAATGGGACCCAGGCCTTCGCATAGGAGTCGGCGTTGTTACCCCCCACGACGGATGGGATTTTTATGGAAACTGGACCTACTTTTATAATAGCTATTCCGATACATCAAGCGTTGCAGTCTTCGATAACTCTGATTTTAGCCAAACTGCCAGTGGCAACCCTGTCGGAACAGAGGCCCTTCGCTCTCCTTGGTTTCTCAACCCGAATGGAGAGTTTTTCCAAAAAATCCGTGCCCGTTGGGCCGTTTTATTTAACCAAATCGACCTAGAACTGGGACGCAAGTTTTGGATCAGCTGTTACCTATCACTCCGTCCCTTTGTAGGGTTGCGCACCTACTGGTCACGGATGCACTTTAGTGTCAATGGAAGCCGCCCGCTACGGACCGATTCCGATTTCTTGCAAGCCCGATCGCTTTATAAACAAAAGTCATGGGGAGTAGGACTCCTCACAGGACTCGATACCGCTTGGGAATTTGTCCGCAACTGGAGTTTTTATGCCAGAGGCGCTTTTGCTCTTCCTTACGGAAAAGTATGGATCCGAAGAAATGCGAGTGAATTTTCATTTAACCAAGCGGGTGTTGTTGTTGAGAATATTGAAGCAACAACCGAAGAGGCTGTTTACAAAACCCAAACCTTCCTCGACCTTGCTCTCGGCATCCGGTGGGATAAAGCCTTTGAAAACTTCCGCCTCCTTTTTGATGCAGGATGGGAAAGCCACTTCCTCGTCGACTACAACAAAATCTTTCGAGGAACCGAGACGAGCATTGCCTTTACCGACCTCCCATCAACTAATGGAGACCTGACCTTTTCAGGGGTCGTAGTCCGTGGCCGTATTGAGTTCTAGGATATTTGTCGTCCTCTTAAACTGGAATGGGAAAGAGGATACCCTTGTCTGTTTAAAAAGTTTAGAAAAAGTCACGACCCCGCATAAAGTGGTGGTGGTTGACAATGGCTCCACCGATGGTTCTGTAGAGGCAATTTCTAAGACAAACGCCCATCTTATCGAAACAGGAAAAAATCTTGGCTACGCTGAAGGAAACAACGTCGGCATCAAGCGCGCCTTAGAGCAAGGGGCCGATTACATCTTTATCCTTAACAATGACACCCGCGTAGAGCCCAACATTCTTGAAAGTTTTCTAAAACGAGACCTCCCCATCCAAGGAGGGACGGCCCACCTGATGGATAAGCCCCACTTGCTCGACCACCTTGGGGGCAACTGGAATGTAAAAAAAGGGACCTTTGACTTAGTGGGAGCCCGTGCACCAGCAAGTCAGTGGACCGCCCCGATGACCCTTGACTACGTCTGTGGCGTCGCCCTTTTCGTTAAAGCTGAGGTTTTTAAAGAGGTTGGCCTTTTCGATCCCCGCTTTTTTCTCTTTTGGGAAGAGAGTGACTGGTGTTTTCGGGCAAAAAAGAAGAGGTATACCATCAACACTTGCCCTGAGGCAAAGCTTTATCATAAGGTGTCGGCCTCTTTTACAGGGGGCAAGCCCCACACCAGCTACTTTTGGTGGAGAAACCGCCTCCTCTGGATCGAAAAAAATTGCCCTTCCTCTAAACTGAAACGAAAAATCATCAAAGAGGCGCTCCACACCCTAAAGCTTTATCTTTTAAAGTCTTTGCAATACCCCTTTTCAAAGAAAACGGTGGAGCGGCGCCTCCGCCTCCGCACCTACCGGGCCATTTTGTGTGGCGTTCGCGACTATTTTTTCCGCCGTTTTGGCCCAGGACCGGCTTGGTTTTAATCCCCTTTCTATTGTATGGGGGAAATAGGGGGGAAGTATGGACGTCGTTTTCGTTCTCAATTGTGGGAGCTCTTCGATAAAATTTCAGCTGATTGAGCCTAAGTCAGGTAAGGTCCATCTAAAGGGGCTTGCTGAAAACTTAGAAACGGAGCGCGCTACCCTAAAATGGGGCGATCAGTCCCGTCCCCTTGAAAAATCAGACTACCGATTTGCTTTGGACGAAATTTTAAAACTCGTTGGCGATCAAACAATTATCGCAGTCGGTCACCGCGTTGTCCACGGCGGAGAAGATTTTAGCGCCTCGGTTAAAATCACAAAAAAAGTTCTCGATAAAATCCATGCTTTGAGTCATTTGGCCCCTTTGCATAATCCGATTAACGCGCTGGGGATCGAAATTATGGAAGAAAAATTTCCCGATCTTCCTCAAGTTGCCGTCTTTGACACCGCCTTCCATCAAACGATGTCCAAGCAGGCCTATTTGTATGCCGTTCCCTATCCTTTTTATGAAAAGTTTCAGCTCCGCCGCTATGGATTTCATGGGACAAGCCACCGGTATGTGGTTGAGGAGGGGGCAAAAAAACTTGGTAAGTCGCTCAAAGAGACCGCTTTTGTCAGTTGCCACTTGGGCAACGGTTGTAGCGTGGCTGCTGTCTTGGGAGGGAAAAGTATCGATACCAGCATGGGACTCACCCCTTTAGAAGGGCTCGTCATGGGACAGCGATCGGGCGACCTCGACCCAGGGGCAATCACCTTCCTTGCCGAGAAACTCAAAGTCGCTGCAGCTGAAGTTATTAGTATCCTCAACAAAGAAAGTGGTCTTTTGGGTCTTTCAGGAATCAGCGAAGATATGCGCCTCCTTTTAGAAAGCTCCGAGCCAAGGGCAAAGCTTGCCATCGAAATCTTCTGCTACCGCCTCGCCAAATATATCGCCTCCTATCTCGTTCCCCTCGGACATATTGATAAAGTGATCTTTACAGGAGGGATCGGTGAAAATAGCGCCCCCATCCGAGACCGGGTCATGAAGCATCTTAAACCCTTGAAGTTAGAGACCCTTGTCATTCCCACCAACGAAGAGTTGATGATCGCTCGAGATGCCGCAAAGATCGTGGGGGGAAAAGGATGAAGCACACCCTCTTAATGGTTCCGATGGGGCTAGGCGTAGGGCTTACCACCGTTTCGATTGGGCTTGTTCACGCCTTTGAAAGACAAGGGGTCGAAGTGAGTTATCTCAACCCTTTCCACAGCCTCGACATCAACCAAGTCGAACACCTTTTGAGCACCGGGCAAGAAGAGACCCTTTTAGAACTCATCATCGAGCAGGTCGAAAAAAAGTCAGAAAGTAAGGGAATCCTTGTGATCCAAGGAATTATTGGTGCGCAGCTCCGCTCCTATGCTCCCAACTTGAATAGCGCCATTGCCAAAGCGCTCGATGCAGAGGTTATTTTTGTTACGACTCCTGGAGGAAAAAGTGCTGAAGATCTTAAAGAGCAGCTCATCATCGCCGCAAAGCCCTATGGAGGAGTTGAAAGTTCTCGCACTGTCGGGTGTATGATCAACAAAGTGGGAGCGCCGGTCGACAAATATGGAAATGCACGGATCGATCTTTTTGATCTTCCCGAAGAAAAAGAAGAGGAAAGTCGTTTTCTCCAAATTTTTACCCAACCGAGTTTTCGTGTTTTAGGCTCTTTTCCTTGGAAGCGGCAGCTGATGGCCCCTCGGGTCAAAGATGTTGCAGAATATTTAAATGGAGAAGTGATTTCCGGAAAAGAGATGGAAAAACGGCGGGTCAACTTTTTTGCCATTGCAGCTGCCACCATCGAACATGTCTCCACGGTTTTGCGTCCCGATGTGATGATCATCACCCCCGCTGATCGCTCTGACACGATTTTAGCCACTTGCATTGCCTACCTAAATGGGATAAATATCGCAGCCCTTCTTTTATCAGGAGACTATTCCCCCTCTAAAGCTGTTATGGAGCTGTGTTCCCAAGCGGCAGAGCAAGGTCTTCCCATCCTATCGGTCAAAACCGACACCTTACGGACCGCCATTTCTCTTCAAAACCTCAACGTCAAACTCCCTGAAGACGACGTTGAGAGGAGAACCGCTTTAAAAGAGTTTGTTGCAAGTCACATCAATACCGATTGGATAAAAGAGCTCATCTCCACCGAATTCGAAAGAAATCTTTCTCCCCCGGCCTTTCGGTATCAGCTCCTTGAAAAAGGGCGGAAAGCCAACAAAAAGATTATCCTTCCCGAAGGAGAAGAGCCTCGGATTATTCAAGCAGCGACGATTTGCGTCGAAAAAAAGATTGCCCATCCCATTCTCCTTGGAGACCCCGAAAAAATCCGGACCATTGCGAAAAGTCACGGCATTTCACTGCGAGAAGAGATCGAGCTTCTCGATCCCACCCCCTTAAGGGAAAAATATTTGCAGCCCCTTTTAGAGCTTAGAAAACACAAAGGACTCACCGAACAAAATGCAAAAGAAGCCCTCCTAGACCCGATTGCTCTTGGGACGATGATGCTTGCCCAAGGGGAAGTCGACGGCCTTGTTGCAGGAACGATCCATACCACAGCGAGTACAGTCCGCCCCGCTCTAAGACTCATTAAAACCAAACCTGGCGTCAAAAAAGTTTCTTCGATCTTTTTTATGTGCCTTCCCAAGCAGGTCCTGGTCTATGGAGACTGCGCCGTTAACCAAAACCCGACAGCAGAAGAGCTCGCTGAGATCGCCATTCAATGTGCCGATTCTGCTGAGCGGTTTGGGATTCCTCCGCGGGTAGCCATGATTAGTTATAGCACCGGAACCTCAGGAACTGGGGTTGATGTTACCAAGGTGCAAGAAGCAACAGCGAGAGTCAAAGAGCTCCGTCCCGATCTTCTTATCGACGGCCCCCTCCAATACGATGCCGCCTTTAGTCCCGATGTTGCGGCCAAAAAAGCGCCTGACAGCCCCGTTGCCGGAAAAGCGACGGTTTATGTTTTCCCCGATCTTAACACCGCCAACACCACCTACAAGGCGGTGCAGAGGAGCGCCGATGTTCTTTCCATTGGCCCGATGCTCCAAGGGCTCAAGAAACCGGTGAATGATCTTTCCCGCGGCGCACTAGTGGACGATATTGTTTACACCATTGCCATTACCGCCATCCAAGCTGAATAGTGTTACTTCAATGAAACCAAATCTGAACCATTAGCTTTTTTGAATTTGTTTAGGGATAAAATCGATACCGTGCTATAAAGGTAATAACATGTCTATATAACTTGCGGTATGATGAAAAAGATAGTAAAAGCTCTGTTTATTTTGGGAAGTTTCCTCATCCTCTTTACCGGCTGCGAATCAAACCGAGAAATCGTCAGCCAAATCGACGAAAGAGAGGCAAACATCATCCTCGTTCTCTTAGAAAGTAAGGGCATTCCCGCCTCAAAAATGCAATCGGCTTCTACCGGAATTGGAGCAGAAGCGGCAATGGCCAAATATTCGATTGTGGTGCCAGAAAAATTTTCGATCGACGCCATCGCCTACCTCAACCAAAATGGATTTCCCCGGCAAAAAGGGTCGACCCTTCTAGAGCTTTTTGCCAAGCAAGGGCTCATGACCTCCGACAAAGAGGAGACGATCCGGTACCAAGCGGGACTCGCCCAGCAGCTCACCAATACCATTTTAATGATCGACGGGGTGATCGACGCCAGCGTCCAAATCTCGTTTCCCCCCGAAGAGGTCACTTTAACAGGAGAAGAGACCAAGAAGCGGATTACCGCAGCGGTTTATGTCAAACACCAAGGGGTGATCGACGACCCCAACATCCATCTTGAAAATAAAATTAAACGACTCATCTCGGGGAGTGTGACAGGACTCGATATTAATGACGTGGCAGTTGTTTCTGACCGTTCCCGTTTCACCGACATTACCCTCGATCAAATGCCCGAATCTTTAGGAGGAAAACCAGGAGAATATGTGAGCATTTGGAATATTGTGATGAGCAAAAAGTCGGCAGCTCGCTTCCGCTTCCTCTTTTTCCTTATCACGACTGTTGCTGTTTTACTTGCCGTTATTTTAGGGTGGGTCGCTTGGAAATTTTATCCTCAACTCAAGAAAAAAGGGGGGCTTAAAGAGCTCTTTAACCCGATCCCCCTAATCAATAGTTTTCGAAAAAAACCTCCTCCTGGGGGGGAAGAATAGATGAGCACCTCATCTTGGCTCACCTTTGAGAGCCTTTTAGAAAGAGGTGGAGAGGAAAAGAAATCAGCTCTCCTCCACTATCTCACCCCAAAAGAGCAGGCAAAGCTCAAGCAGTTTCCTCCCCCTAGAACTGACCCCTTATCTCACCCTTACTCCATGGAAGAAAGAGTGGGAGAGGTTCACTACTCCTGGCTCATCCCC
>JAJFMJ010000025.1 GCA_021772275.1 Chlamydiota bacterium
TCAGGAAGAGTAAGTTTAAGGGAGATGGTTCTTTTCATAAGGACTATTTTAAAATCTGGCTGCAATTTAAACAACCTAAAAAGGAGCGACGCTTCCTCCCCTCCCTAAAGGAAGGGGTATCCGCGTCGTCAGTTTGATGAAATACTCTCTTCTTAAAGGAACTTTTGACATTCTCCCCGATCAACCTAAAAGAGAAGATCAGTGGAAAGAAACTGCAAAGTGGCAGCATGTCGAGTCGGTCATGCGGAGCTTGGCAGAAGATTATGGCTACCAAGAAATCCGTACCCCCATCTTTGAAAAAACAGAGCTTTTTGTTCGAGGTGTTGGCGAAACGTCTGATATTGTCACCAAGGAAATGTATACCTTTCAAGATAAGGGTGACCGCTCTATTACCCTCCGCCCCGAGGGGACGGCGCCGGTGATGCGGGCGGTGGCTCAAGGACAGCTCCAGCAGCTCGGCTCTCACCATAAATTTTTCTATATCGGCCCCTTTTTTCGCCACGATCGCCCTCAAGCAGGACGGTTTCGGCAGTTCCACCAATTTGGAATCGAAGCGATCGGAAATAAAGAGCCCGAGCAAGACCTAGAAACCATCGATCTTCTTTATGAACTCTACCGCCGATTGGGACTTACCGATCTTCAGGTGATGGTCAACACTCTGGGAGACCCTCCTTGCCGCGAAATTTACAAGAAAGAACTTCTTGCCTACCTAAAGCCCCACTTTGAGACCCTTTCAGAGGAAAGTAAAGCCCGCTTTACAAAGAACCCTCTCCGGATTCTTGACTCAAAAGACCCCAAAGAAAGAGCCCTTCTGGAATCAGCCCCTTCAATCCTCGATTTTTTAAGCCCAGAAAGTGAAACACATTTTGAGCATCTGTGCGGTTTGCTTAAAGACCAGGGGATTCCCTTTACCGTTACCCCTCAGTTGGTTCGAGGGCTCGACTACTATAACCAGACTGTTTTCGAAGTGACATCGGGAGTTCTAGGAGCTCAAAATACGATTGGCGCCGGAGGACGCTACGATGGTCTCCTTCCTGCAATTGGAGGACCTGACCTTCCTTGCATTGGCTTTTCAACTGGAATCGAGAGGATTCTCCAAACGATGGAAGGGCAAAAGGCTCCTTTCCCTGAGAAAAAAGGACCTTTCGCCACGTTTATCCCCCTTGGTGAAGAGGCAAAAAAGATCGCCCTCAAATACCTCTATGCACTTCGTCATAAAGAGGTGTCAAGCGAGCTCATCTCTTCCAAGAAAATCCAAAAGGCCTTGCAACAAGCGGAGCAATCTCGAACAACGTTTGCCATCATTATTGGTGAGGAGGAACTTGGTAAAAACAAAGCGCAAGTCAAAACCATGGGATCACGAACCTCTCAAGAAATTTCCCTAGATGCTTTGGTCGAATTTCTTATCAACGAACGGAACAAAGATGGACTATAGAAAAACGCACACCTGCAATGAACTGCGAAAAAAAGAGATTGGAGAGGTTGTCACCTTATCGGGATGGGTCCATCGAAGGCGGGACCATGGAGGGCTCATTTTTATCGACCTTCGGGATCGGTTTGGGTTGACACAACTCATTTTCGATCCTGAAGTTTCCAAAGAGGCCCACACTGCCGCCTCCAACCTGAGGGCGGAGTGGGTCATCAGCGCGCAAGGAAAAGTGCGGGCGCGAGGGAAGGGGCTGACCAATCCCCAGCTTGACACCGGAGAGATCGAGATCGAAGTGACCACCTTTGAGGTCTTATCAAAAGCCAAAACCCCCCCTTTTTCGATTTGCGACGACTCCACGGAGACCCACGAAGATATTCGTTTAAAATACCGCTACCTCGACATCCGCCGGGGAAATGTTGCCAAAAAACTGGCGATGCGCCACAAGGCAATGATGGCTACCCGCTCCTTCTTTAATCAGGAAGGCTTTCTAGAGATTAACACCCCGATTATGGGACGCTCTACACCTGAAGGAGCGCGCGACTACCTCGTCCCCTCCAGGATCTATCCAGGAAATTTTTATGCCCTCCCCCAGTCTCCTCAGATTTTTAAGCAACTTTTAATGGTGGCGGGGATGGACCGCTATTTCCAAATTGCCCCCTGTTTTCGCGATGAGGACCTACGTGCCGACCGTCAACCTGAATTCACCCAAATTGACCTTGAAATGAGCTTCGCCTACCCCGAAGATATGACGTCGCTTATTCACCGCTACCTCAAGGACCTTTTCAAAACCTGTCTTGACTATACTGTTCCCGATAAGATTCCAACGATGAGCTACCATGACTGTTTGGAACGCTATGGAACCGACCGTCCCGACCTCCGCTTTGACATGCCCCTTGTCCGGGTCGACACCATCGCAAAAGCCTCTGAGTTTTCAGTCTTTAAAGAGCAGCTAGAAAGTGGGGGTTGCGTCAAAGCCCTTTGCGTTAAAGGGGGAGCCGAGATCTCCCGAAAAGAGATTGATAGATATACCGAATTTGTCGGCAAGTTTGGCCTCCGTGGCCTTGGCTGGATGAAAAGGCAAGAAGAGGGTCTCACCTCCAGCATTGTCAAATTCTTTTCTGCAGAGCAGCTCAAAGAGCTCGAAGAAAAAACAGGCGCTCAGACAGGAGACCTCCTTCTCTTTGCAGCCGCAGATGAAGCGACTGTTAACCAAGCCCTTGATCATCTTCGTCGCCTCATCGCCAAAGAGCGCAACTTGATTAATCATGACGTTTACAATTTCCTGTGGGTCAATGACTTCCCCTGCTTTGAATGGGACGAAGATGAAAATAGACCCCAATCACTCCACCACCCCTTTACTATGCCCCATCCCGATGACCTCCATCTTTTAGAAACCGATCCCCTGAAAGTCCGCTCCCACTCCTATGACATTATCATTAATGGATATGAAGTCGGTGGAGGGTCGCAAAGAATCCACGATTTTGAGGTGCAAAAACAGGTTTTTGATGCCCTAAAGATTAGCACCGAAGAGGTTAGCCAAAAATTTGGTTTCTTTATAGAGGCCTTGCAATATGGAACCCCACCCCACTTGGGGATTGCCCTTGGGTTTGACCGGCTAATGATGATTCTTACTAAAACAGATAATATTCGAGACGTTATTGCCTTTCCTAAGACCCAGAAAGGGAGCGATGTCATGATGCAATGTCCTTCAAGTGTGAGTCAAAGTCAACTGGATGAACTTCAGGTAGCTGCTCGCGAGACAAAAGAAATCACTTGGATATAATTCTTAAAAGCTCTACATTTGGAACTCTGAATAACACCCTATTTAGGAGAATTTGACGTGTTTGCTAAAAAGAAATTTTTATTTGTTTTCACCCTTATGGTTTCTCTATCCCTTGGAGTGGGTTACGCAGAAAACAAGGAGGAAGCCAAAGAAGAAGCTGATATCAATAAGATTTCAAAAGCCTTTGGCCATCTCATTGGAAAAAATCTCGACTCGCTCGGGTTTGAGTTTAACATGGCCGATGTCATCAAAGGGATCGAAGACTCCCTTGCTGGAAAAGAGTCCCCCATGAATGAAAATGAGTGTGTCCAGGCGATTTCCCTTGTTCAGGAAGAGGCTTTCCAAAAGCTTGCCCAGGAAAACCTCGAGAAGGCGGACCAGTTCATGGTAGAAAATGGAAAGGAAGATGGGATGATCCAACTCGAGGGAAATAAGCTTCAGTGCAAGATCGAGCATGAAGGGGATGGAGCCGTTGTTGAAAAGTATTTCTCTCCTGTTATCCGCTACTCGGGAAAATTCCTAGATGGAAAAGTCTTTGGAGCCTCCCAGGAAGATGAGCTTGTTGCCCTTGATGAGGTGATCCCTGGCTTTAGCAAAGGGATCGTTGGAATGAAAGAGGGGGAGAAGCGGACCATTTATATCCATCCAGACCTAGGGTATGGAACAAGTGGTTACCTTCCTCCTAACTCCCTTCTTGTCTTTGACATCGAGCTTGTTAAAGCCAATGCAACACCTCAAGAAGAAGAGTCGATGACAACGATTCCAAGCGAAGATGCAAAAGAAATTGCAGCCGATGGCGAGGAAGCTGTTCGGTAAAATGCCTACAAGCAGTGGGGGTGCGTAAGTGATCATCATCCTTTGCCATCCCCAAATTCCTGCAAATACCGGTAATATTGTCCGCACTTGCCACGCCACGGAAAGTGAGCTTATTTTGGTCCGGCCACTTGGGTTTAAAACCGATGATAAAAGCTTGCGGCGGGCCGGTCTCGACTATTGGGAGGGAGTAAAGGTCACGATCATCGACGATCTGATGGAGTATCTCGAAGCGGCTCCCTACCCCTTTTATTTTTTATCGAGTAAAGCGGTCAAGCCTTATTCCGAAGCAGCGTTTGAAGAGCGCTCGATCCTCATCTTTGGCTCGGAAGTGGAAGGCCTTCCCCATGAATTTTTCGAGCGATGGCCCGAAAAATTCCTCACAATTCCGATGAAAGAGGGGTGTCGTTGCCTCAATCTTTCAAATGCAGCCGCGATTGTCCTTTACGAAGCGCTTAGACAAACCACCCATTTCATCTGGAAAAAAGAAATAGGATTGCCGATAAAATAAGGCTAAAAATAGCAGAGGTGGCCACGGGAATGGCCACTCTTGTCCCATTCCAGTCGATCGAAAAATCTCCAGGAAGATGGCCAACCCAATTTAGGGGTATATCAAAGGTAAGAAGCGCTCCAATAATGATGATACAGAGCACCGTTAATCCGATGAACCTTCCCATTAGGCAGAAAGGGCAAAGTCTTTAATGGCCGCTGCATCGCGGAGCCCTACGAGACGGTTTTTCTCTTCCCCATCTTTATAGAGAATAAGGGTTGGAACGGAGGTGACATGATGGTTTTTTGCCGTAACATGATTCTTGTCGATATCAAGTTTTGCAAATTTTACTTTCCCTTTAAGCTCTCCGGCAACCTCTTCTAAAACAGGGGAAAGCGTCCGACAAGGGCCACACCACTCCGCAAAAAAATCAATGACTGTCACACCCTCTTTGATCAAAGCTTCGAAGCTATCGTCTTGTACTTCTTCCATTGCATCTCCTTAAATGTTATTCCACCATTTTAGGAGATCTTGCCATTTCAGTCGAGCTTTTCTGACTCAAGTTTTGAAAGACGAGTCTCAATTGCATTGAGCTTTTCTTTAAAACTGGTCTGCTCACCCTCAAGGTGAGTGAGACGCTCTTTATATTCCTGCGAATATTTTTCTACCGAAGACTCTACAAGAAGAGGAGTAATTTCATCCTCTTCAAAACCAAGAAGCCTTCCGACTGTTATATCCCCACCGGTATACTCTTCAATTCTTTGCGCAAGTTCTATTGAGGGTTTTCTTTCCCCTCGAATCAACTGATAGAGATAAGAGGTTGAGATATCGAGGTCTCCTGCGACCTGCTTGACTGAGAGGTTGTTCTTAAAAAGGTAATCTTTCATATCTTACTTCGTAAGAGTTATTGTTCAAAATCAGATTAAACATAAAAAATTATCTTTTTTATTGATTGCATAATGATTGTGCTCCTTGCACAAATAACCGATCTGCTGGAACTTAGACAAAACTTTTATGCCTGTTTATGCCAGATTCTTTGAAAAAAACTAGTATAAACATTGTTCTGTTTTTTGTCAGTGATTATAAAAAGAAACGTTTTCGTAAATTAAAGGGGATGTTTATTTTGCCCTTTAGAAAAATTAAGGAGGAAATCCTTCAGCCCCTTCTTCGTACCACTTACGCAGGCTGTTTAATGATTCAGTAAGCTTTTGTGCGACGAGTGCTTGAGCTTCTTTCCGATCCATGTCTGCGTAATCTTTCCAGTCGATCGGCGATCCGAAGACAACAGCCGTTCTTCCCCATGGCTTTGGGAGTTTCCGCCTACGGCTCCAGGCATCGTAGGTTCCATGAATGTAGGTGGGGAGGATGACCGACTCACTCTTGGACAGAAGAAGCCCCATCCCCGGCTTGATTTCTTTAAGAATATTATCCCACGAGCGGGTCCCTTCGGGGAACATGAGCACTTTATCCCCATTTTTTAATATCACACAAATCTCCTTCATGACCCGAAGGTTGGTCGCCTCTTGTTGTACAGGATGGGTGTTTAGGGCTGCGATCAATTTCCCAAAATAGGACTTAAAGAGGGAGTGTCTCGCAAGAAAGTGGATTTCGCCAGGACAAGAGATGGCAATAGCAGGAGGGTCTAGAAAAGAGATGTGGTTAGCAGCAATCAGCGCGCTCCCTTCAGGGTAGTGGTCCACCCCATAAACCTTATGGCGATAAAAAATCTTGAATAAAATTTTTATGGAAAAAATTGTTAATCTATAAAGTACTGAAGGCTTTTTCATCGTCCTATTTTCTCACGAAATACGTTTTCCATCTGCTCTACCACCTCTTCAATATTCAAATCAGAAGTGTCGACCAAAATAGCATCTTCTGCTTGCTTAAGAGGGGCATGCTTTCTCGAAGAATCGAAGGCGTCACGACTTTTAATTTCATCTAAAATGGTTTCATAAGAAAAAGATTGGTCGGGAAATTTTTCTTGGAGCTCTTTAAAGCGTCTTTTTGCACGCACTTCGGGGCGGGCTGTAAGAAAGAACTTAAGGTCGGCATCGGGAAAAACAACCGTTCCCAAGTCCCTTCCTTCGAAGACGACATCGCCCTTTTTGGCAAAGTTGACCTGAATGGGCTTTAATGCTTCACGCACCTCTTTGAGTGCAGAGACTTCAGAAACAATGGCTGTCACCTCTTTTGTTCGAATGGCATTTGTTACATCGATGGGGCCTACAAAATAACGTTTACCCCCATCGACTGTCTGAATTTGAAAGGTAAAATTTTTCAAAAGGGCTGAAAAGGCCCCTTTATCTTGATAGGGAATACCACTTTCTAGCACCTGCCAGCTGATCGCTCGGTAGAGGGCTCCTGTATCAAAATAGGTAAACCCCAGAGCGTCTGCCAATCTTTGGGCAACCGTTGACTTTCCCGTTCCTGCTGGGCCATCAATTGTAATCGTTGTCATGCGCACACATACAAAAAGAAGTAAATGACAGGAATGGTAAAGAGGAGGGAGTCAAGCATATCGAGGATTCCTCCGAGACCGGGAAGACGGTTGCTATCTTTAACGTCGGCATTTCTCTTAAAAAGCGATTCCCCTAAATCCCCTACCTGCCCTAATAGCCCAAGGAGCGCTCCCAACCAAATGCTTTCGATAAGAGAAAGGTGAAAATTAGGCGCTAAGTCTTGTAAGAAATAAAAAATCACGCTGAAAATAATTGCCGAGAAAAATCCGACGATCGCCCCTGCCACCGTTTTACCCGGGCTAAGCTGAGAGGCGAGTTTTCGATTTCCAAAAAGACGTCCTCCAAAATAAGCTCCCACATCGGTGATTTTTGTAACCACAAGCAAATACAGGAACCAAATTCGCCCTTCGTGTCCCATTTTACACGGGCTCACAAGGTAGAGAATTTTTAAAATGAGCCCCAGAGGAATCGCCACATAACAAACACCAAACAGACTCATAGCAATCGAGCTAACCGAATCGGTGATTTTGTCAAAGTGATAGATAAAAAAGAAAATCGCCCCTAGAAAAATGAGGATAAACGGGAGAAGGGAAAAACTCTTGTCAAAAGTGGAGACAAAAAACCCGAGAATCGTCAAAACCCCAACAGCAATACAAAGCTCTGTAAGCCCCTTTTTCGATCTTAGTCTTGCCAAACGGCAATATTCCCAAATCCCCATGGCCCCAACCCCTGCAGCAAAAAGGGCAATGACCCATTTCACAATGGAAATATAAGAAAAAATAAGGATACAGGCCAATACCGCCAAGGAAATGATCGAGGTGATAAAGCGTTTCGTTAAATCTTGAAAATTCATTTTTTATGCTCCAAATCGTCTACTGCGACTTTGATATTCAATGATTGCCTCAAGAAGATTTTTTTTCGAAAAATCGGGCCAAAGAACATCTGTCACATAAATCTCACTATAAGCAATCTGCCAAATTAAAAAATTACTCACCCTCTGTTCCCCACTCGGTCGGATAAGGAGTTCGGGGTCAGACCAAGGAGCGGTGTCTAGATAAGAAGAAATCGTCTCTTCAGTGATGCTTTTCCAGTCAAGCTCGCCGCGGGTCGCTGCTTCTTCCATTTTAAGCATCGCCCGCCGGATTTCATCCCTTCCTCCATAGTTAAGAGCAAGGACTAAGTCAATCCGATCGCAATTCTTGGTTGCTTGCATTGTCTCCGCTAAAGCCTTTTTGACAGAATCAGGGAAACGGGCAATATCTCCGATCGTATGGAGTTTAACCCCCTCTTTCACAAGCTCTTCTCTTTTATTAATAAGATAGGCCTCTAGAAGTTGCATCAACCCCTCTACCTCATGGGAAGAACGGCCCCAGTTTTCTGTCGAAAAGGAGTATGCTGTAAGGGCTTTGACTCCCAGCTCTGAAGCTGCACGAACGATCAAGTCAAGCTTTTCAGCCCCATACCAATGTCCCATCTCTCCCGGTTTCCCTTGCCTTTTTGCCCATCGCCGGTTTCCATCCATGACAACCGCAATGTGTTTGGGAACAAGGCGCGGATCAATGGCAGCAAATTCTTCTTCGGTATAGATCGACTCTTCTATTACCTCTGTTATACGCATGTTATCCATTCCCGGGAATTCTACCACTTTTAACTTTTTTGTCGATAGTTATGCTGTTTTCCTCAGTACACGACAATTTTTGGAGTCGATGGACAGCTGCGGCTTCACCTTCCAAAAATTATCGCGTACTGAGGTTTTTTGTAGACATAATCACCCAAAATTAGGTAAGATATCCCTTTACACAAGGATCAATTTAGACGATGAAAAAGCAGAAAAGGTGGCAGTTTGCCCTAATAGCAGTTGTTGTAATCCTTACCATTTACAACATTCTCCCTACAATTAATTTTTACACACGTCCCCTGAAAAGTCCGATTGAGGAAAAACAGGCAACGGTCATTGCGAAAGGGGCCATGGAGCGGGTCAACACCCTAGAAGGTGACGCCCTTGATTGGATCAAATCTTACAATAAACTTTTGAAGCTCAAAGGAGCTTCGGTCTCTCTTGACGCCGACAATCCACAGCTTATTCACGTGGAATATGGAAGTGTTGAAGATGCCAATGTCATGAGAAGTAAGCTTCCTCGAGCAGGCTCTCTAATCCCCTTCGTCCCCGCGCAACTTTCCCTCATCCCCCACGAAAAAGAGGTTGAATCTTCAACCGTGACGATTCAAAGAAATATTCCCATCCACTTCGATACATCCAAGTCCCAGGAATATTTTAAATTTACCAAAAAACAGGACGTCACGGGAGCAATCACCCCCCTTTATCGAGACATTGTCGATGATCGATTGATGCAACTGGGCCTTGCCGTTGGGGGAATCAGCGAAAATGCCCAGTATATGGAAACGGCTCTCCATCACCCCGAAAACCCCCGCGTCGGAGAATTTTTCCAAGTCTTAACCCAAAATATCCTGACCTATGCAAAAGTCTTTGGAGAAAGCTCTCCTATTGCAAAAAGATATTATGCAACCTTGACTCAAGGAGCCAATGAAAATCGACGCGCAACCGTCAATACGTTTACATCCGCTCTTGAAAGCTACCGCGACCAAATCAGGTTAAGTCGAATTGCCCTTGAGGACAAAGAAGGCAAACTCCGTGAAACAGGAGGGTTTTTAGAATCCAACGAGCAACAACAGCTCGACTATTTAAGATCACGAGAAGAGCACTTAGCCTCGGCGATTGGTATCCTAAAACGGCAAACAGCCGCTTTCGCAAGTGGCCCCACCCCTTGGACCTATGCAGCACTTAAAAAAGACCTTACCCAGTCAACGTCTAAAGGTAGCACCCAAACCCTTGATGCACAAGGAAAAAGCCCTCTTATAAAATCGATCGTGATCGATTGGAATAATGAGAAGATCCACCTCGAGCTTCACCAAGACATCTTATCCTATAAAAAGGAACTAGAACAATCTAAGTCTTACCTAAGCGATCCTCTCGATCAACTTATCTATAATGAAATTGCACGGATCTCTCGGGAAACGGGAGAAGAACTCAAGCCAGCCCTTCACGCTTTTTCTATTGAGCTTAGCGATCTTACAAATAGTGGCAGCCTCCTCGTGATGGACCTAGGGGCGATTGCAAAACAGCAAGGAGAGCAACTCCTCCATCTTCTTAAAACAGAGTGGAACCCCTCCCACCCCGACTTGAAACGGAGCGCTTTTCCTATTTATGACTACCAAACCTTTAAAAACCTCCCTCCTCGCGCACAAAAAATTGGTCTTGTTGTCTACTCCCCCGCAGAGTTTGAGGGAGAGCCTCCTGTTGGATTTAGACGAAATTCTGTCTACGTCATTGCAAAGGGAACCCAAGAGATTTTAAATAAACTGAGCAGCCACCCCGATTCCCCAGAAGCGGCCGCCTTCATGAAAGATTTTGGCCAACTCCGCACCCTCTTGCACAATAATGGTTTTGGGGGATATCCGGGAACGACCTATCCTTTAGGCGCCTCGTTTGCTAAGGACTTTGTCTTTGAAGCCGAAGACTTTTACCACACCGTGCTAAACGCAACGCGGGAAAATTTCCACGTCCATGGAACACGTAAATTTGCTACATTGGAATTTACTAATGTTGAGCAACGCATCTTAGCCCTCAACCGGATTGAAACAGAGGAGCACGAAAGCCTTCTAAAGTGGCGAGATGAATATCAGACAGCTCAAGTAAGTACCGATCTTCACGCCAAATATGACGTCCCTACTCCGACGAAGAACCCTTTGTGGAGCAATCTCTCCCTCAGCGCTCGAAAATACTTTCGAGGAGATGAACGAAAAATTCTCCACTGGGGACTCGACCTTTCTGGAGGAAAGACCGTTCAGATCCAGCTCCGGGATGCCAATAATAAAGTGGTCACAAACGATGCCGATATCAAACAAGGGATTGACGAGCTTTATCAGCGGGTGAATAAAATGGGTGTCTCAGAGGTGAGCATCCGCCAAGAAGGCTCCAATATTACTCTCGATTTCCCAAGCGCTCAAGGCCTTTCAGCATCCGATCTTGTCAAAGCCTCCTCGATGTATTTTCATGTCGTCAACGAAAAATTCACCACCAATAACCAAGATTTAGCCCCAGCCATCCACCAATTCCTCCAAGGAGTTTGGAATGAGGCTGTCGTCACCAACCGAAAAGATGTCGAAAGCATCAACCAAATCGCCTGGAAACATCTTTATGGCGATACGATGGATACCGAGATGGCCCAGCCGATTAGTGAAGCAGCAAAAACCCTCTATAGCCAAGGTTTGCGCCTTGCGTCACCCAATGACGAAAGGGCCAGCAGCCAATTTAACGACGCCACCTCTAAGATTGCCATTTTCCGAGGAGATAATTATGCCGACTGGCAAGGACAACCTTATCCTCTTCTGATCGTTCTAAAAAATTATGCCCTAGAAGGATCCAACCTCACTAATGTCCACGCTGGTTATGACCCTTCTCAGGGAAACTTCCTCGCCTTCAATGTTAAAGGATCACAGACCCTTTCAAATGGACAAAAGCTCAATCCAAGAAACGAACTCTATACTTGGACAGCCCCCTTCTCAAAAGAGAAGGTTCAAGGAACCCCTCTTAGCAAATTCTCAAAAGGGAATGGCTGGCGGATGGCAACCATCCTCAATGGCTCGGTTGTGAATACAGCTGCTATTGCCTCTCCCCTTCGAGACAGCGTCTCCATTTCAGGAAGCTTCACTCAAAGAGAGGTGAACCGACTAGAAGCAGACCTCAAAGCGGGCTCTCTCTCTTTTGCCCCCCATATTTTATCGGAAAAGAATGTGAGCCCAGAACTTGGTCTTAAGGACCGAACAATGGGAATCATTGCTACCATCCTCGCCTTGGCCTTAGTGATTTGTGTCATGGTGGGCTACTACCGCTTTGCTGGGGTGATCGCTTCGATCGCAGTCCTCTTTAACCTCCTCATTATTTGGGCCACCCTCCAAAATATCTCAGCAACCGTCACCCTCGCAGGAATTGCAGGGATTATCCTAACGGTGGGAATGGCGGTCGATGCCAACGTCCTCGTCTTTGAACGGATCCGAGAAGAGTTCTCCGCCTCAGGAAGAATTGCCTCCGCCGTTCATGCCGGTTATAAGAAGGCTTTCTCTGCCATTTTAGATTCAAACGTCACCACGATCATTGCCGCTTTGATCCTCCTCCAATTTGATTCGGGACCGATCAAAGGATTTGCTGTAACTCTAATCATCGGTATTGCTTCCTCGATGTTTACCGCCCTCTTTTTAACCCGCTACTTTTTCTCGAAATGGGTCCAAAACCCCAAGAATAAAACGCTCAAGATGGCAAACCTCATCAAGAAAACCCATATCGACTTCTTGAAACGAGGCAAGATCTGCTTATATAGCGTGATTGCCCTCGCCCTTGTTGGCGGTTACCTTCTCGTCTCTCAAAGAAGTTCGATGCTAGGAATGGATTTTACGGGAGGATACGCCCTTTCTTTAGAAGTCGAAGCAAAGCAAGACGAAAACTACAAAGAGAGTGTCCAAAAAGCTTTGATTGCTGCGGGAGCCTCAGCTCAAGACTTCCAAATCCGCTCCTTATCTCCCTCTAACAACCTGAAAATTCTTTTGGGAAGGAATTTGGACCAAGCGGGCAAACCTTTTTATAACATGCCCCTTGAAGTAGAAAACCGAGGAGCTGCCTACGCTTACCAAAACAACCCCCGCCTCGTTTGGCTTGTGAGCGCCCTTGATAAAGAGGGAATCGCTATCCCGTCAGAGTCTTTGAAAAAATTAGATAGTAGTTGGACTAGCATTAGCGGACAGATGTCAAACGCTATGCGAAATAACGCAATCTTAGGACTCTCGATCGCCCTTCTCTGCATCTTGGCCTATATCACCTTCCGCTTCGAGTTTAAATATGCGATTAGTGCCACCCTTGGACTTGCCATCGATGTTGCCGTCACGATTGCGCTGATGAGCATCCTCCATGCCCTTGGCACTCCAGTTCAAATCGACCTCAACACCATCGCTGCCCTCATGACAATCATCGGATACTCCCTCAACGATACGATCATTATTTTTGATCGGATCCGTGAGGATCTAAAACATATGAGAAAACACTCTTTCAAAGATGTGGTCAATCACGCCCTAAACGTCACCCTTAGCCGAACGGTCATGACATCGGGAACAACCCTTGTTGTCTTGCTTGCCCTCCTCTTTTTAGGGGGAAGTGCCATCTTCGGCCTCTCTCTCGTGATGGTGATCGGCGTTGTCTTTGGAACGTTCTCTTCTCTATTTGTTGCGGCCCCTCTCCTTCTTGTTTTCCATAAAAAGGAGAAAGCAAAAAATGAAAAGAGTGCCATGTACGAAAATTAACATGGCCAAAGTCACCCGAAAGTGGTAACATTCTTTTGTGAATAAGCGGTCATAAACTACGAGAATTTATTTGAAAGAGGACGAAGAAGATCCAAAACATCTCCTTTGGGTTTATCCAAATTATAAACCTGACTGGTGTGAGTCTATTATCGGGGAGTTTAATATCCACCCCGTAACGGCGCAGATCCTTGTCTCCAGAGGGTTTTCCACTTTCGAGGAAATCCACAGCTTTCTCTACGCCAAACTCCCCAACCTCCTTTCCCCCTCTCTTTTTATGGACATGGACAAGGCTGTCGATCGGGTGATCCATGCCCTTCAAAAAAATGAGCCGATCTTGATTTATGGGGACAACGACGTCGATGGGATCACAGGAACGACCCTCCTTGTTGAATTCATCCGCCTCCTTGGAGGAACCGCCTATTACTACATCCCCCACCGCACCTCGGCAAACCCTTCCGCTATTACCGACGCCATCGACTTTGCCCTCGAAAAAAAATGTAAACTCCTCATCACCGTTGACTGTGGAATCACCGCTGCCAAAGAGATCGAAGAGGTGGTGAAAAATCATATCGATGTGATCGTTTCTGACCACCATGAGCCAACAGATAAGATCCCCCACTGCATTGCCACTCTCAACCCCAAACTGATCAACAGTACCTATCCTAACCGAGACCTTACCGGGGTGGGCGTTGCTTTTAAACTTGCCCATGCTCTGACTAACCACCTCGTCTCTTCGGGAAAAATCAGCTCTTCAATGATCGACCTGAAACGATTCCTCGATCTTGTTGCTCTTGGGACCATTGCCGACATGGGAGCCTTGAAGGAGGAAAACCGGGTCCTTGTTCGTTACGGTCTAAAGCAATTTGCTAAAACAAAACGGATCGGCCTTCTTAAGCTAATGGAAATTTGTGAGGTAAAGCCAAACACGATCAATACGAGCGATATCGCCTCTAAAATTGCTCCTCGCCTAAACAGCCTTGGAAGAATCGCTGATCCTCAAAAAGGGGTAGAGCTCATGCTCATGCATGACTCTACAGCTGCCACACATCTCGCTAAAGAGCTCGACGATAACAATACCAAGCGGCAGCAGATCGAGCGGCATGACTCCGACGATGTGAAGGCTTTTATCCAATCCCACCCTAGCATGCTCGACCAAAAAGCGATCGTCCTCCACTCAGAAAAGTGGCATCCTGGGATCATTCCGATTATTGCCGCCCGCATTGCCAAGCAATACAACCGCCCTACCTTGATCATTGCCGTCGAAGGGGGGATCGGCAAAGGATCGATCCGGACGATTCCTGAGTTTCCCCTCCTCCCTACCTTGAGGAAAAACACCGATCTTCTCGTTAATTTTGGGGGGCATGACTATGCAGCGGGTCTGATGATTGAAGCGGATAACATCTTAAAATTTAAGAAAAGCTTTATCGAGTGCGCTAATCAATCGCTTAATAACGATGACATCATCCCAAAACTCCATCTCGACTCGCGGGTTCTTTTTGAAGATCTCACCTTTGAATTTCTCGACTCCATGCAACTTCTTGAGCCCTATGGAACGGGGAACCCCCCTCCAATTCTCTACACCGATGTATCGCAAACCTGGCCCCCGAAAGTGGTTGGGAAAACCCATCTCAAGCTGTATCTAGAGCAAAACGAGCGGATGCTCGAAGGGATTGGGTTTGGCCTAAGCGGCCACCGCTCCCAGCTTGCCAAGAAAAACCTAAGCCTTCAGATTGCCTTCACCCCTCACGTCAATGTTTTCCTCAGCAAGTCGAGTATTCAGCTCCTCGTCAAGGACTTCAAGATCAAGTGACTGCTGCTGCATGTAAGGAGGGCAAATCGTTTTTCCTTCGCTGTCTTTAAAAGATCCCGTAAGGACTTCAAGATCCACTGACTGTTGCTGCATGTAAGGAGGGCAAATTATTTTTCCTTCGCTGTCTTTAAAAGATCCCGTAGCGATACGTAATTGATCTTGAAACAATAGACCGAACCTATGGCCCTGTTTTCTCAGAATCCACATTTCTAAAGTTCTCGCCATCCAAAAGAGTTTTCCTCCAGCATAAAGGGAATGGGCACCAAACAAGCCCAAAGGAAAGAGACTCAGAAAGTAAGTCAAGCTTTGGTCCACAGGGCTTACATTTTCCTTTGGGATACGGGTAAACTGGCGGATGAACTTTCCTTTACCATCCTTAAAAGCACCCGTAGCAATGCGATATTGATCGATCTGCAAAGAGATCACCTGTCTGATAAAATTGACGGTTCCAGCCGTTATTAAGAACGGGCTCCCAGAACAAAAACTCACAAAAGAAAATGAAAAGGATAAAAAATTAACGATTCCATATAGCGGCTTTCCTGAATAAAAGTTGTGCCCACCCATGAGGCCAAAAAATTGACATGCCACATAGGTCGTTGTGTGATCCACATCACTAACCTCTTCAGGGGGGCTAACAAGAGCGCCTATTGCTTCTTCAATATCGTCTAGAACGGCCGCCGACATAAAAACTCCCATTTTAGGGCGTCACCAAAGTTGACGCCCATGAGTTACTTTGACTGCATATAAGAAGGGCAAATTATTTTCCCTTCGCTGTCCTTAAAAGACCCCTGAGCGATATGTGATTGATCTCTAAACAATAGACCGAACCCAAGACTCCGTTTTCCCAGGATCCACATTTTTAAAGTTCTCGCCATCCAAAAGAGCTCTCCTCCAATATAAAAGAAATGGGCACCAAACCAGCCCAAAGGAAAGAGACTCAGAAGGTAAGTCATTCTTTGGTCCACAGAGCTTACATTTTCCTTTGGGATACGGGTAAACTGGCGGATAAGCTTTCCTTTACCATCTTTAAAAGTGCCCATAGCAATGCGATATTGATCGATCTGCCAAGAGATCACCTGTCTGATAAAATTTATTACAGCAGCTCCAAAAATAAGATTCGCCCATGCTTCTCTCCCTCCAAAAAAAAGGTGCGTGTGTACTCTATAACTTATCAAGGGGACTGCAAAAAAAGACAAAAGATTAACGATTCCATATAACGGTTTTCCTGCATAAAAGTTATGCCCACCCACGAGGCCAAAAAATTGACATGCAAGAAAGGTCGTTTCATGATCCACGCCACTGATCTCTTCAGAAGGGTTAGAAAGAGCGCCTGCTGTTTCTTCTCCACCTTCTACAACGGCCACCGACATAAAAGCTCCTATTTTAGGGCGTCACCAAAGTTGACGCCCGTGAGTTACTTTGATTGCATATAAGGGGGGCAAATCGTTTTTCCTTCGCCGTCCTTAAAAGATCCCGTAACAATACTGTATTGGTCCATCATTGACCAAGGAATTCCATAACCACATAAACTCATCACAACGAACATAGCGATCCCTTTTCCCGATCTTTCAGCATAAAAAGCATGACCTCCCAGCTCGCCAAAAAAAAGATTGCAGAAATAGGCCAATTTGTGATCCTTATCACTGACCTTTTCTTTTGGAATACGGGCAAATTGGCGAACCTGTTTCCCTTCACCATCCTCAAAAGTGCCCGTGGCGATGCGGTATTTATCGATCTGCCAGGAGATCCATTGCCTAGCACCATTGGCGATTCCAGCCATCACTAGAAGTGGTCCAACCTCTGTTGTCAAAGCCACACCAGCAATAAAACTCACAAAAGAAAATGAAAGGGATAAGAGATTAACGATTCCATATAGCGGCTTTCCTGCATAAAAGTTATGCCCGCCCACGAGGCCAAAAAATTGACATGCAAGATAGGTCATGGTGTGATCCACATCACTAACCTCTTCGGGGGGATTAAAAAGAGCCCCTACTGTTTCTTCAATATCGTCTAAAACGGCCACCGACATAAAAACTCCTGGTTTTAAAGCATTGATAAAATTGATGCCCATTTTACAGTTCTTGAGAATAAAAGTCACCTGTTATGGAGCTGTCAAAAAAAATCTCAAACCGGCCTCGGTTTGAGATTTTTTTGGACCAAAGGGACCCTAGAACGTGTGCCGTTCTTTAGAAAAGATTCACCTCTCTTTTCTTAGAAGAATTACATCGCTTCTGTTTCGAAACGTCTGCTCAGGTACTTTTCCTGATACTCCTTCACGTCATCAACGTGGATAACCCATGCGGCTCCTTTTCGAGAAGCTTTTAACATGCCAACACGTGTCGCATAATAGATTTTCTGCGCAGGAACGCCGAGCATCTTCGCGACTTGGTTGACCGAATAAAAACCTTTCTCGTTGTTAAAGAGCAACTCACCTTCATAAGTAGATTTCGTTCTAGAATACTTATTACGACGGTAATCCTCTAGATCATCTAGGTCAATCGTCCAACGAGTCGAGTCTTTACTTGCTTTAAGCTTGTTTTGCTTAATCGCAACGTAAATAGCCTGTCTCGTCACACCATTAATACGTGCAGCTTCAGTAATCGAAACCACTTTTCGTGGAGCTGTTTGACTTTGCGCCATTTCTCCAACATTGTTTTCCATATCCATGTTTTTTCTCCTCAATCCAAAAAAAATGGGTTAAAACCGGGCCAAAGGTCTAGTTTCCAAAAAACCCGCGTTTTTAACAGTTTGTTAATATTCTAACCTTTAGACCCTCTATTATTACAAAGAAATGAGTTGAAATCAATCTATTTCTCTTTACTTTTTCACAAATTTTTGGTTTAGATGGGATTGTGGAAAAAATAATTTCAATGCTTATAGAAATTATTTGATTAGGTGTAGACTTAAACCATTGATTTGCTGTAAGATAAACACAGAAAATTTAGCCTCGCGAAGGGATTGTTTGAATGAAAATTAAGTATCTGATAATTAGTGTATTATGCCTGCTGTTCGTTTGTGCTGAGGCTAAACCTCCTAAACTCACCGCTCACACCACCTACAAAAAATCTGAAGAAATCCTTAAAGGACACGTCAGCTGCAAGGAAATGACCGTAGAAATTGCTCGCAGAACCCTCAAAAACTTTCTTGACGAGCTTGATCCCACCAAGACCTATCTGCTCGCCTCAGAGATCGAGGAATGGGAGGAGCCGAGCGAAGAGCGGTTAAACGCAGTCCTCAAAAATTATAAAAAAGAAGATTTTGAGCTCTATCGAAAGGTGTACCAGGTCATGATCCAGGCCATTGGACGGCGAAATGCTTTAGAGGAGAAAATTGACGGGATTCCCCCGCCTGAAAACATTAAAGAGATTGATTTTAAAGAGCTTACGCGGCCCAAAGATGAGAAGGAGCTCGAAGAGCGCCTTCTTGCTCTCCGCGCCCTTCAGCTCGAAACAGCCGATAAGCTCGAAATCGATTCAAAAGAGCAGTTCATGAAACGGCTAGCCAAAAGGCGGGCTTCGAGAGAAGATGAGGTTCTTCAGGGGGGAAAGAAAAATGAGCAAAACAAACAGATGTTTGCCTATTTTCTCAAAAGTCTTAGTGGCGCCCTTGACAACCACACTGTCTATTTTACTCCGCAGGAAGCAAATCAATTTATGGTTCAGGTGCAGCAACGTCTGTTTGGGATTGGGGCGCAATTGCGCGATGACCTAACGGGGTTTACTCTGGTCCGTCTCTTAGATGGGGGGCCTGCCCTTCGAGATGGAACGCTTAAGGCGGGCGATAAAATCATTGCGGTCGATAGTGAACCTGTTGTCGGGATGGACATTATTGAAGCGGTCGATCTGATCCGAGGCCCTAAAGGGACGCCGGTGAATCTTACCATCCTTCGTGAGACGGGGGAAAAGTTTGATACCAAAGTGATCCGTGATGAAATTGTTCTCAAGGAGACCCGTTTTGAAACTGAAAAACTCCCCTACGGAAATGGGGTTGTTGCCCACATCCGTCTCTTTTCTTTTTACCAAGATCCGAGCGCCTCGGCGGCAACCGATATTAAAGAGGCGATTGAAACCATTAAAGACGAGGATAACCTGCAGGGGGTGATTCTCGATCTTCGTGGCAATGCGGGAGGGATCCTTCCCACTGCCGTTGCAGTGACAGGACTTTTCATCCAAAAAGGGGTGGTTGTCTCGATTAAAGATTCGGGAGGAAACATCCAACACCTCCGCAACTTTAGTGGAGAGGTGAGCTGGGATGGACCCTTAATCGTTCTTACCAATAAAGGGAGCGCCTCGGCTGCTGAAATTGTGGCTCAAACGCTTCAAGATTACGGGCGAGCGATTCTTGTTGGCGATCCTTATACTTGGGGCAAGGGGAGTTACCAAACCTTTACCCTTGAGGCAGGCAATATCGATAAGGTGAATCCCCAAGGGGAATATAAGGTCACTCGGGGTCTCTACTATACGGTATCGGGGAAAAGTCCTCAGCTGACCGGAACCAAGGTGGACATCGATGTTCCGGGAAGTTTGACAGGACTTGAAATTGGGGAATCTTTTGCAAAATTCCCCCTTGAAAATGACGAAATCTCTCCCAATTTTGTCGACAATCTTTCCGATATTCACCCCTTTCACCGAGGAAAGATGATGCGCCTTTATAGTAAAAATCGGCAAAAGTATGTCGATCTTTATGGCGCCTACCTTCCAGCTCTTCAAAAAAACTCTTCTCTCCGGATCGAACAAAACAAAAATTATCAAAATTTTCTAAAAGAGGTACGTAAGGAAGAATTTGACCCTGAGACGGCCGAGCGCTACGGGCAAAACGACCTCCAGCTCGAAGAATCTCTTAACATCATGAAAGATCTGATTCTCCTCGTGAAAGAAAACAAGCAGTTGCAGGCTGCTAGCTAGACACTAGAGCTTTTTTTTTGTAAAATCTGGAGAAAGCGACTTTCTCAACAGTCCCATTATGGGTATACCCCACTTTCGAATTTATTTGGGTATAATCCCCAAGTTCTATAGAATAGGTGTTTTTTAACCAACTAGCAGATTGATGGAAGTTCGTACCCGCATTGCCCCCTCACCGACCGGTGATCCCCATGTAGGAACCCCCTATATGGCCCTTTTTAATTTAATTTTTGCCAAACACCATGGTGGAAAGTTTCTCCTCCGGATCGAGGATACCGACCAAAGTCGGAGTCGCCATGAATATGAAGAAAGCATCTATAAATCGCTCCAGTGGCTTGGCATCGAGTGGGACGAAGGGCCCGGAGTGGGCGGCCCTTATGGTCCCTACAAACAATCGGAGCGGACCGAGATTTATCGAAAGCATTGCCAAAAACTTCTCGATGCAGGACATGCTTATAAATGTTTCGCAACAGCCGAAGAACTCAAAGAGATGCGAGAACTCAGCGCAAAAATGGGACAGCGGATGGGATACGATCGCCGCTACCGCAACTTGAGCGCTGAGGAAATCGCTGGACGGGAAAAAGCGGGGGAACCCTACGTGATCCGGCTAAAGGTACCGCTGTCGGGAGAGTGCACCTATGATGACATGACCAAGGGAAGGATCACCTGCCCCTGGAGCGATGTCGACGACCAAATTCTTCTAAAATCTGACGGCTATCCTACCTACCATTTGGCAAATGTGGTCGATGACTACTTGATGAAAATCACCCACGTGATTCGGGGGGATGAGTGGATGGCATCAACCCCAAAACATGTCCTTTTGTATGACCTCTTCGGATGGAAACGCCCCCAGTTCATGCATATGCCCCTTCTTCTTGGCGCCGATGGGAAAAAACTTTCGAAGCGGAAGAATCCCACCTCGGTCTTCTATTATAAGGATAGTGGCTATCTTCCCGACGCTTTTGTCAACTTCTTAACCCTAATGGGTTATAGCATGCCTGAAGATCGGGAAATTTACTCGCTCGATCAGATCATCAAAGAATTTTCGGTCAAACATGTGGGGGTTTCAGGAGCTTTTTTTGATGTGAAAAAACTCGATTGGATCAACCAACAATACCTCATTAATAATATCCCGGAGCAAGACCTTTGGGAAAAGATTAAAGAGTGGGGCTTTTCTGACGAGAGGATGGCCAAGATCATGCCCCTTGTCCATACCCGGATTAAAACGTTTGGCGAATTTATGGAGCTCTGCAATTTCCTCTTTATCAATCATATTGAGCTGAGCGATGAGCTTCTTTGCCCCAAAGGAACTGAAAAAGAGACTTCGGCCGCCCTTCTCCAAGCAATGATTTGGAGCATGGAAGAAAGTGGTGACTGGAGCCGAAGTGGCTTTGAAAAGGCTTCGCGCGAAATGGCCGAGTTTTTTGAGGTGAATCATAAAAAAGTCGTGATGCGGATCCTCTTTGCGGTCATTACTGGAAAACACCAGGGACCACCCCTTTTCGATTCGATCGATATTTTAGGGAAAGATCAAACCCGCGCTCGCTTGCTCCATGGAATTGAGTTCCTCGGAGGGATCTCGAATAAGAAGATGGGAGCGCTGAAAAAGAGGTGGGATGGGAGAGGTGTACAATAAGGCAAACCCTTTCCCCGCTAAAATTGTTGAGAGGCATATCCTCAACAAAGAGGGGTCAACAAAAAAGACCTACCACATCACCTTGGATCTTGAAGGTTCAGGCATCACCTACAAAGCAGGCGATGCCGTCGCTATTTATCCAGAAAACAGTCCCTATGAGGTAAACGAGCTCCTGATAGCGCTTGGAAAAAGTGGAAGCGAAAAAATCGTTGACCCCCGCTCAGAAAAAACGTTTACCCTTGAGCATTTTTTAAAAACAAAGGTGAACCTCCTTCGCGTTGGCAAGAAGCTTTCTCTTGAAACGCTACTTGCTAAATACTCCCCCCTCCTTCCCCGTTTTTATTCGATCGCCTCCTCCCCTCAGGTCAGTCCGAGTCGAGTCGATCTTCTCGTTGCTACTTTTACCTACACCGTGGAGGGCATTGAGCGGAAAGGGATCGGCTCTCATTTTCTCTGCGATTTAGCAGAGGTAGGAAAAACTCCGATTTATATCTACCTCCACCCAACCACTCACTTTACTCTCCCTAAAAACCCTAGCACCCCCATCATCATGGTTGGTCCTGGGACGGGGGTGGCCCCTTACCGCGCTTTTCTCCAAGAGCGGGAGGCGCAAAAAGCAGAGGGAAAAAACTGGCTCCTTTTTGGAGAGCGGAATCGGGCCCACGATTACTACTACGAATCTTACTTAGAAGCGCTCAAAGAAAAAAAGTTTCTCGAGCTTGACTTGGCCTTTTCCCGCGATCAAGAAGAAAAAAACTATGTCCAACACTCCCTTCTTAAGAGGGGAGCGGTGGTTTGGAAAGCCCTTAAAGAGGGGGCCCACTTTTATATATGTGGCGATGCTCGCCGGATGGCAAAGGATGTGACACGGACCCTTCAAACAATCATCGAAACACATGGCGCTCTTTCTCCTGCCGATGCAAAAAATTTCATCAAAACCCTCCGAAAAGAGAAAAGGTTCCTTTTGGATGTCTATTAATTTTTTAACTATGTTACGGTACCGGTATGGCTTTCGAAGTTACAAAACTTTTTCCCGTTAAGACAGCTGCTAAATGTTACGCCGATTGGTCCTTGAAAAGTCCTGTCGACCAGAACCACCATAAAGAACGGTTAAAGGTCTGGAGTAACTATAAAGCTTATGTAGACTGGACTCAAATGGCGATGATTGCCATTACAATAGGTGTCGGCTCCTTCAATAAGAAAAAAGCGGAAGCTTTTTATTATGGTAAAAAGCTTTATTTATCCCCTATGGTGAAGGCCTCTTTTGGAGGACTCTTTCTTGTGAAAGTCGGAAAAATTGTGGCCGTTTTCTTTAAAACCTATCACAAAATCCTATCAAAAAAAGACGAAAGTCAATCATAACAATAAAATTATTTTTATAATTTTATTTAATTAATAAAACAGTTATTATTCAGACAAAAAGAGCTCAGTACAGGGCATTTTTTGGAATACGAGGGGCAAGCGAAGCAAAATCAGATTTTCTTGAATGACGAATCCCATAGCCAAAGCGCTATGGGTGAGGAAGAAAGGAAATCTGATAAAGCTGCAGCTGCCCATCGGCTCCAAAAAATGTCCTGTACTGAGCAAAAAGAGGGAAATTATAATGGCTGTCAAGTTTAAAGATATTTTTTGCTGCGCAGATCCCCTGGTCGAATGGGCTGCACAAAGGTGGGATACCTCAGGTAAGCTTCAAGAGATTGGACCTCTTCAGATAGAAGTTAAGCGTCTAGCAAAAGCCGTCTCGACCTGGAAACACTCGAAGTCTCTACTTGCTTACGTCCAATCCCTTGCTCTAATTGTCATTATAGGTAGCAACTGCATAAAAGAAAAGTCTTTAAAACCACTTCTATCAAAAAATAAGATCTCTGTTAGCTCTATAGTCACCTGTTTTTCGATCTTCGAAATCGTTAAATTCATTATTTCCCGTATCGTTCTCTACTACAAGACGCAGAAGAGCCTAGCAAACGACCGTCTACAAGACCTCATGGTAAAAGAAGAGCTTAAGCGGCAGTCGTAACCAGACAAAAACAGCTCAGCCCTTCCCCACGGCCAAAAGAGGTTAGCCGATCTCCAGAAGTAAAGGTCATCCCTACCTGCCTAGCAGAAAGAGCAAGAACGTTGGCAACGCTTTTACGCATCTCTTCGGCCCGTTTTTGAAATTTGGGGCGCCCTCCTTCTATGGTAAGGGCCACGTGCTCAATCGTTTGGTCCCCTAAAGTTTCTAATGCTTTTTCAAGATAAACACGGCTATCGGTAATCCCCTCTTTGTGACACAGATCGATCGCCACCTTTCCAAGGATCGGAACATGGGTAAGCGAGGTAATCGCGTTGCAAATGGCATGAAAAACAACATCTCCGTCAGAGTCGGCGTCGAGCCCTGGGGCATCGTCAAAGAAAAGTCCCGCAACGACACATTTTTTTTTGCTCCCTTCTGGGAGGAAGCGATGGCTATCTTGTCCAATGCCTGTTTTGTATTTCATTTTAATCTCCAAATACTCCATATTGTACGGCAAATAAGGATTAAAAGTGAAGACGTTACACGTTTGTAATGTAAACTTTGAGTGGGAGCTTGAGCACCGGTCAAAGTTGGGGATTAAGGACTCTTTTCTGGTCCACCCCAACTATTTACAACTTCAATTTCTCCCCTTTCTCTATGCTAAACCGGGCGATGGGGTCGTCGTTACTCACCGCCCATCTGAGGCGCCAGATGGAATTGCTGTTCACCTGTTTGAGGAGACGATCGGGGGGTATGATGCGCTTGATACCTGGGGATGGTCAAAGGCAATTGAGCGGTGGTCTCCCCTTCCCTACAAAGTGCCCGATTGTTTGCGGGAAGTGGCTTCCAAGGCGTTTGCCTTTACCCACAGCCCTAACCTGCCGGGAGCAAAACTATTGCACCACCCCGAAGAGGTAAAAGCATGGATTGCCGAGGGTTCCTACCCTAAAGTCCTTAAGACCTGTTATGGGATGGCTGGAAGGAGGCGGATCATTTTGGAAAAACCTGATGACTACTTGAAAGTGGAGGGGCGAATCCTTCGAGAGTTTGAAGGAGGTCATCAGCTGATTGGAGAACCTTGGGTAAACAGGCAGATGGATTTTTCAACGCAGTGGATCCTTGATGGGGAGATCACTTATTTGGGAGCAACCGTTTTGGAAAACACAAAGTGGGGCAATTATAATAGAACCTATGTTGGTCAAAAAATCCCTTTTTTAAAAGAGCACTTAGAAAAAGTGCAACCTGTTTTAAAACATCTTTTGGGACGGGGGTTTCGAGGAAATATTGGAATCGACGCGATGGTTTACGGCGATAAACTCCATCCGATTGTGGAAATAAACACCCGGAAAACGATGGGGTGGCTCGCCCTAAAGCTAGGGAAAAGTTTAGCTTATGAGACAAGGACCAAAGGTCTTCTTCCCAGTTTTTTAATGGCAGATAAAAAAATTCCGTTTCAGAAACAGTTGGTCCTGTTATAGTCGAACTTATGGATGTATTGAAGATTACTGGGGGGACCCCCCTAAATGGGCGAGTAAAAGCAGCAGGCGCTAAAAACGCTATTTCGAAAATGCTTGTTGCTTCCCTTCTCTCTGATAAAAAGTGCACTTTTACCAATGTTCCAAACATTTCTGAAGTAGAAACGACTGTCAACCTCTGCAAAGAGATTGGGATGGAAGTGAAGTGGGAGAAAGAGGAAGGGTGGATGGAGGTGATCACAAAGGAGATCAAGTCTTCCTATGTTCCCCTCAATTTCTCAGGAGCGAACCGGATCCCCATTTTGATGATGGGTTCTTTGCTTGGAAGAACCAAGGAAAATATCATTGTCCCCACGGTGGGGGGGTGCAAAATTGGAAAACGTCCTGTCGACTTTCACATCATGGCCCTTGAAAAGCTCGGGGCAAAAGTGGAGTACCGGACCATTAAAAAAGAGCATGCCTACTTTGCCCATGCTCCCGAAGGGATGCGTGGCGCGATTGTCGACCTTCCCTACCCCTCTGTCATGGCCACTGAAAATGCAATTCTTGCCGCCTGCCGCGCCAAAGGGCAAACCGCCATTCGAGGCGCTGCGATGGAACCTGAGGTGATCGACCTCATCCTCTTTTTGCAAAAACTCGGCGTTGTCATCTATGTCGATGTTGACCGAACCATCTATGTGAGAGAAACGACGAAGTTTTATGAAGTAGAACATAAGGTGATTACCGATCGCATTGAGGCCGCTTGCTTGGGAATGGCCGCCATCGCAACGAAGGGAAGAGTTTTTGTCGAAGGAGCGCAGCAGCCCCACATGGTCACTTTCCTCAACAAGCTCCGTCGGATCAATGGGGGCTTTGCCGTTAAAGAGGATGGGATTGAGTTTTTCTACCAAGGACCTCTTAAAGGGGGGCTCCATTTAGAGACCGATGTTCACCCTGGCTTTTTAACCGATTGGCAGCAGCCCTTTGTGGTCCTCCTCACTCAAGCAAAGGGGAGCTCAGTCGTCCACGAAACGGTCTATGAAAACCGGTTTGGCTATGTCGAAGCTCTTAAAGGAATGGGGGCCCACGTCGAGCTTTTCACCCAGTGTCTCGGCGACCGTCCCTGCCGCTTTGCCGCCCAAAACTATGAGCATAGCCTCATCGTCAAAGGGCCAACCCTCTTTCAAGGGGGAGAAATCGCCATCCCCGACCTTCGCGCTGGCTTTGCCTATGTGATGGCCGCCCTTCTTGCCCCTGAAGAAAGCATCCTTTCAGGACTCCCCTATCTTGACCGGGGCTACGAAAACCTCGAAGAAAAACTTCGGAACCTCGGCGCAAATATTATCCGCGTCAAAACCCCCAAAGAAGAATTGCAACTTAGCCCTGTCTAAGTTATATTATTTCCATGTCCAGCTGGCGCCTCCTGCAAAGGGAAAACTTTACCCATATCGACAAGCTTGCCGATTTTCTCGAGCTTGATCCCGAAAAAAGAGCAAAACTCTTAAAGGCTCCCCCTTTTCCTCTTAATTTTCCCAAAAGACTCGCCGAGAAAGTGGTTAAAAATAGCTTGAGTGATCCCATTCTCCGCCAATTTCTTCCTGTTGTTGAAGAGATGGAAGAGGTGGCAGGCTTTTTATCCGATCCGGTTTGTGACACCTCCTTCCAAAAAACAGCCCACCTCCTCCAAAAATATGGGGGACGCGCCCTTCTGATTACCACGAGCGCCTGCGTGATGAACTGCCGCTTTTGCTTTCGGCAAAACTACCCTTATGAAGGGGGGGTGAAGACCTTTGGAAAAGAGCTTGAGATTTTACGAAACGACCTTTCGATCCATGAGGTGATCTTAAGTGGAGGCGATCCCCTTTCCCTTTCCGATGAAAAATTAGGGGAGCTAATTGACGCGCTAGAAAAAATCCCCCACCTCAAACTCCTCCGCTTCCACTCCCGTTTTCCTATTGGAATTCCCGAGCGAATAACGCCTAAGTTTGTAACCCTACTCAAACAAACGCGCCTCCAACCGGTTTTTGTTTTGCACACCAACCATCCAAGCGAACTCGATGAGGAGGTCTTTGCCGCGCTAAAAAAAATGGGTGTGCCCCTTTTAAGTCAAACCGTCCTTTTGCGTGGGGTCAATGATGATGCAGCAACCCTAAAAGAGCTCTTTTTGCAGCTGGCTACGAACGGAATCCTCCCCTACTATTTGCACCAGCTTGATCGGGTTAAGCAGGCCCACCACTTTGAGGTTCCGATTGGGAAGGGGAAGGAGCTCATCGCCGCTTTACGAAAAGAACTTCCCGGGTATGCCGTTCCTACCTATGTGCAAGAAGTGGCACACAAGCCCCATAAAACCCCCCTTTAATTACATACGGTCTAAGGTCTTAAGACCGAGGATCTGAAGCCCTTGGGCAAGGATCCGAGCGGTGAGCTCAGAGAGGACAAGGCGGCTACTTTCTTCGGGAGTTCCCTCGACGCGGCAGTCGCGGAAAAAAGCATGGAACTTTTCGGCAAGCTCGTAGAGATAATCACAAAGGCGGTTCGGCAAAAGCTCTCGATCCATATGGGCAAGAACCTCTCCAAACTGACGCAAGTGGAGAGCAAGGGCAAGTTCTGTCGGGTGGACAAGGACAATAGGGGTCGTTGCAAAAAGGGCATCGATATCTTTATTGCACTTTCGCTTAATCCCTTGAATCCGAACATAAGAGTAGAGAAGATAGGCAGCGGTATTCCCATCAAATTTGAGCATCCGATCGTAGCTAAAGAGATAGTCTTTGACCCGATGACAGGAAAGATCGGCATATTTGACCGCGTCAATCCCCAAAATTTTCGCCGATTCATCAAGCTCTTTTTCAGTGGCTTCTTCTCTTCTTTCCTCAAGGACAAGGCGGGCGCGACGGACCGCTTCTTGGAGAAGGTCAATGAGTTTTTCGGTCTCTCCGCTCCGAGTCTTAAATTTTTTTCCATCGGCTCCAAGCACAACCCCAAAAGGGACGTGTTCCACTTGAGTCTTCTTAGGATCGTAGTAACCTGCCTTAGCAGCAGCCTCGAAAACCATCTGGAAGTGGAGCTGTTGCCCAGCATCGACAACATAAATAATCCGGTCTGCTTTTTCTTCTTGGACCCGTTGGCAAAGGGCTGCAGAATCGGTCGTTGCATAGTTATATCCCCCATCCGACTTTTGCAAAATGAGGGGCAGGGGACTCCCATCTTTGGCCTTAAACCCCTCTAGAAAAACGCACTTGGCTCCGTCCGATTCTTCAATAATCCCTTTTGCTTCATAGTCTTTAACCACTCGGGGAAGCATCGGGTTATAAAACGACTCTCCCCTCTCTTCAAGGGAAACATCTAAAAAGTCATAGATCTCTTGAAATCCTTTTCGGGAAATTTCCCGGATTTTCTCCCATGCCACCAGCGCCTCTTTTTCCCCTCCTTGGAGGCTCACCACTTGGAGTTGGGCCCGCTTTTTAAAGTCCGCATCAGCATCAAAGCACTTCTTAGACTCTTTATACCAGTGCATCAAAGAAGAAAGGTCGGTCTCTTTTTTTCCTGCAAGGATCTCAGGCTCTTTTTCCTTAAGATAGGTGATAAGCATCCCAAACTGGGTTCCCCAATCGCCAATGTGGTTGAGGCGGAGAACATCATGTCCTAAAAACTCAAAGAGACGCGCAAGACTTTCCCCAATGATGGTCGAGCGGAGATGTCCCACATGAAGCTCTTTGGCCACGTTGGGTGAAGAAAACTCGACGATCACCTTCTTCTTTTCTTTTAGGGGGGCAACACCCAAACGAGAATCAGCAGCAACTGCGGTCAGCTCTTTGGAGAGAAAATCCTTTTTGAGGGTGATGTTGATAAAGCCTGGCCCTGCTACCTCGAGCTTTTCAATCATCTCCCCCAGCTCCCACTTTTCGATGATTTGCTCGGCTACTTTGCGGGGATTTTCCTTGAGCGCTTTGGCTAACTTCATCGCCGAATTACATTGATAGTGGCCAAAGCGGGGGCTCGTACTTTGCGTGATATCAGCTTCCGACTCTACGGAGGGAAATAATTCTTTTAATATTTTTGTTGCTTGGGCATATAGCCGCTCTGATAAGTTCTCCATAAGGAAACGATGATGAGACTATTAAAGGAAATTGTCAAGGGGGTTGAAGAGAATCGCTTTTTCTAGTAGAATCAGTCAACTTAACCAGAATAAGGAAAACCAAAGATGACCAACTCCGTCATTACAAAAAGTTTGAAAGAGCTCCTTACAGACTATCTTAAAAGACATCGAAAGGCTGATCTATTAACGACTTACTTCTTTTTTCTTGAAAAGAAGTATAACATCGAACCGGTCCTCTTCATCCGAGAAAAAACGATCTACCAAAGTAAAGGAGAACTTTTAAAGACTCTCGAAGAGGCGGGAAAACTCTGGCGGGAGACCGAAATTAAGATCCAAGTGGGCACCCAATCGGTCAATGAAGGGACAAAAAAAATCTATATTTGCCCCTTTACCGGCAAAGTTTTCGGCGACAATACCCACCCTAACCCTCAAGATGCCATCTATGACTGGGTCTCAGACTGTCCCGAAAATACTGAGCGGGTCGATGGGATGAAGGTGAAACGCTTTTTCGTTTCTGAAGATCCTGAAATCATTAAAAATTATATTCAAAAACGGCGAGAACCGATCACTAAAATCGTCTTCTCTTCGGGAGTGACAGGAAAGCTTTTTGGAAGCAAAAAAGCGGTCATCGACGACTTTAAAAAGAACCAGTTAAAAGAGATGGAGCTTGTCGATGTCCCCTCCCAAAACAGGTTCAAAATCGAAGATCACTTTATGGAATTTATCCAAGAGCATCTCGACGACACCAAAATTTCTGCTTTCGTCGACGCGATGGCAAAAGAAGCTGAGTTTAAGACCCATGTTGAGCGGTGGGTTGAAGAAAATCAGTAACTCCGCTGAAGAAACCGAAAGGATTGGGCGAGAAATTGGCCAATGGCTTCCTTCAAACGTGGCCGTTTGCTTGAGTGGCGATTTAGGAGCAGGGAAAACGACCCTCATTAAAGGGATCGTCAGCGAGATCACTGGAGCTTCTCCCCATGAAGTCAATAGCCCCACCTTTACCTACCTAAACATTTATGAAGGGAAAGAGACGGTCTACCACTTCGACTGCTACCGCTTGGAGAACGAAAAGGCTTTTTTAGAGCGAGGCTTAAGCGACTATTTTGACGGGCTTTGCTTGATCGAGTGGCCTGAAAGAATCGCAAAAATTTTGCCTAAAAAGCGGATCTCGATCCATATCAGCTACCTCGGAGAGGAAAAGCGAGAGATTACTTATGAAAAAAATCCCCTTTAGAAAAGCAGAGTTTTTGACCTCCGCTCTTAAATCAGATGAGCTCCCCGATGGCGAGCTTCCTGAAATTGCCATTGTAGGACGCTCGAATGTGGGGAAATCGTCACTGATCAACCATCTCCTCCGCTCGAAAATGGTTGCTAAAGTCTCTTCTACCCCCGGGAAAACGCAACGGATTAACTATTTTGTGATCGACGACGCTCTTCTTTTGGTCGACCTGCCCGGATATGGTTATGCAAAAACCTCAAAATCCCTCCAAGAAGAGTGGGGTCTATGGATTGAAAAGTATTTGAAAGAGCGCTCGCTCAAGCTGATCCTTTTTTTGGTTGACTCGAGACGGGGACTTACCGAGGAGGACCATCAATTTTTAGAGTGGGCCGATTACCATAACACCCCCCTTCTTCTTATCGCAACAAAAGGAGACAAGCTAAACCAAAAAGAAAAAGGGCAAGCATTAAAAAGGCTCGAAAGTGAGAAATCCTTGAGTCGATTCCCCCCCCTATTGTACTCTATAAAAGAAGGGAAGTGCAGAGAAATGCTCATCCACGAATTAAATAAGGCAGTATGGGGCTAATCCATAAGGATACGTTTATCTGCTTCGACTGTGAAGCAACAGGGCTTGACCCCGAAAAAGATCGGATCGTCGAGATTGCAGCCGCCCGCTTTACATTTGATGGGATGATTGAGACCATTGAGGATTTAATCAACCCGGGCATTCCTATTCCACAACCTACCATTGAAATTCACCACATTACCGACGAGATGGTCAAAGACAAACCTCCGATTAAAGAGGTCGTTGGCAAGTATCTCGACTTTATTGGAGACCATATCGTTGTGGGACATGCTATCCCCTTTGACCTCGCCCTTCTCGATGCCGAAGCCAAGCGGGCAAACCGTGGCTCACAACTTTTGAAAAACCGATTTTTAGATACCCTCCGTATGGCTCGTCTTTATGGAGAAAGTGCGAGCAACTCTCTCGAAACTCTGCGCAAACATTTTAATATTCCAGCGGAAGGGGCCCACCGCGCGATGAGCGACGTCATCGTCAACATCGAGGTATTTAAATACCTAAGCCAAAAGTTTAAAACGACCGAAGAGTTGATGAAACGGCTTGAAAAGCCGGTACAACTAAGAGCCATGCCCCTGGGAAAACATAAAGGACGCCCTTTTAGAGACATTCCCGTTGAGTATTTGCGCTGGGCGGCCCATCAAGATTTTGACCAAGACCTTTTGTTTTCACTCCGCTCCGAGCTAAAAAAAAGAAAACAAGGAAACCTTTTTTCACAAGCCTCTAACCCCTTTTCAAACCTATGAGCCTATCGATTAAAGATCTTGACCTGAAGGGGAAAAAAGTGCTCATGCGAGTCGACTTTAATGTCCCGATCGACCCCTACGGAAATATTACTGATGATACGCGCATCCGCCTCTCTCTTCCCTCGATCCAGTATGTCTTAGATCAAGGGGGGACAGTAATTTTGATGAGCCACTTTGGCCGTCCTAATGGAGAGGTTCGTCCTGAGCTATCACTAAAACCTTGCGCAGATAAGTTAAGTGAGCTCTTAAAAAGGGGGGTCGAACTTGCTCCCGACTGTGTCGGAGAAGAGGTAAAGCAGATCGTCTCCCAGCTTGGTGCAGGAGAGGTCCTTCTGCTCGAAAATTTACGCTTCCATAAGGGAGAAGAGCACCCTGAAGAAGAGCCCGATTTTGCAAAACAGCTCTCCGAGCTCGGCGACATCTACGTCAATGACGCCTTTGGCACTTCCCATCGAAAACATGCTTCCATCTTTGCCATTACCCAATTTTTCCCAGGAAAAAGCGCAATGGGGCTACTCATGGAAAATGAAGTCTCCTTTCTTTCTCAGATCCTCTTAGAGCCGAAGGAGCCTTTCTATGCCATTATCGGAGGGGCAAAAATTGGAACCAAACTAGGAGTTTTAAAAGCTCTTCTAAAAAAGATCGATGGACTCTTTATTGGGGGGGGAATGGCCTTTACCTTCCTGAAGGGAAACGGTTTTGAAATTGGAGACTCGATTTGTGATGATGACAAAGTCGAAGAGGGCAAACAACTCCTTCAAATGTGCAAAGAAAAAGGGATTGAGGTTTATCTTCCTGAAGATTTTGTCATTACTAATGGAAGGTCGGTCCAGATAAACAAACACATTCCTCAAGGGTGGAAAGGAATGGATATTGGCCCTCAAACGGTCGAAACCTGGAGCTCTAGGTTAGGAATAGGGGCAACGATTTTTTGGAACGGACCGATGGGAGTTTTTGAAGAAAAAGCTTTTTCTCATGGAACAAACCGTCTTGCTCAAAATTTATCTACGATGAAAGGGACTGTCATTGTTGGTGGAGGAGACTCTGTCGCTGCGATTCATCTTCTTGGATTAGAAAAAAGTTTTGCCCACCTTTCTACCGGGGGAGGAGCTACCCTCGAATTCATCGAATATGGCCACCTTGCAGGAATTGACGTTTTGAGCGAGAAATAAGTTTGTCAAATATGTGCGCATTAGTATAATAGTGGGCCTAAAGAGGAGCACAATGTTAAAAAACCTTTTGAGGCGAAGCCAGTGAAAACAGGCATCCCCTTCAGCAACAAGGAGCATTATGGCTACGGAGTTTAGCCGCTGGCGCGCCTTCTTGTGGCCGATTCATCGGTGGGAAATCAAAAAGTTTGTCCCTCTTCTTATTCTCTACGCCCTCATTTGTTTCAATTATAGCCTCCTAAAAGCTGCCAAAGACGCCCTTGTTATCACCGCTAACGAAGCGGGCGCCGCTGTGGTTCCCTTCATTAAAATCTGGATGATTTTACCGATGGCCCTTGTGGTCACCTACCTTTTTACCCGTCTTTTTAACCGCTTTTCTCAAGAAAAAGTTTTCTACATCATGATTGGGGGTTTCCTCTCTTTCTTCATTTTCTTTGCACTGGTTCTTTACCCCTTACGCGATGTGATCCACCCCCACGAGTTTTGTAATGGAATTCAGGCGATCTGTCCCAAGGGTTTTGGAGGGATGATTGCGATGGTCCGCAACTGGTCGTTCACCCTCTTTTATGTGATATCGGAGCTTTGGGGAACCGCCATTATGTCGGTCCTTTTCTGGTCCTTTGCCAATGAGATTATGACCGTGAAGGATGCCAAGCGTTTCTATGGGATCTTAGGTGTAGGCGCCAATATTTCAGCCATTTTTGCCGGACAAATTGCAATCCTCGTATCGGGACAGCTGTTTGATTTATCGTTCATTTTTGGTTCTGATGCCTGGGGGCAAAGTCTTGGCCTTGTCACCACGGTTGTTGTTTTCACTGGCCTTGTTGCGATGGCCCTTTTCCGTTGGTATAACACCCACGTTCTGCAAAAAGAACCGCAAGTGGAAGGCGCTCCAAAGAAAACCAAAGTGAAGATGGGGATGCGGAAAAATTTCGCTTACCTTGCTAAGTCAAAATATCTCCTCTGCATTGCCGTTCTTGTGATCGGCTTTAACCTCGCGATCAACATGGTTGAAATTATCTGGAAAGACCAGATCCGCCTTGCCTATCCCAATCCGAACGACTTTAACGCTTACATGGGAAAGGTCTTAAAAGCAATCGGCTTTCTATCGACATTCATCGCCATCTTTATTAGCGGCAATATGATCCGCCGAATGGGGTGGACCTTTAGCGCTCTTATTACCCCTATTGCCCTCCTCGTTACTGGAGTTTTCTTCTTTGGGTTCCTCCTTTTGAGCAACAACCCCACCCTCATTTCGTGGAGCGCTGCTCTTGGCTTTACACCCCTTGCCTTAGGAATTCTCTTTGGAACGGTCCAAAACGTCTTCTCCCGAGGGTGCAAATATACCCTTTTCGATGCGACGAAGGAGATCGCCTTTATCCCTCTTAGCTCAGAGTCAAAACTCAAAGGAAAAGCAGCGATTGACGGGGTAGGCTCAAGGCTGGGGAAAACAGGGGGATCGATCGTTCATGGCACTCTCCTCATGGTCTTTGGAAGTGTCTCTTTAAGCACTCCCTTTGTGGGGGTTTTCCTCCTTCTGGTCGCCTTTGGATGGATCGTCGCTACCAAATCACTTGGAAGGCAGTTCCACCGCCTTACTTCTCAAGATGAAAAACTTGATATCGAAGAAGAAGCCGCTGTCCCAGCAAAAGAACCCACTACCCATCGGGTATCCACTACATGATTTTTGAAAGCTGGGTATAATATCCCCTTTATGCGATAATTAGCTCATGCAACAAATTGTTAATTTTATTGTTGAAAATAGCGCCTATGCGCCATGGATTTCTTTTCTTCTCATTTTGCTAGCGGGATTTAATATCCCGATTAGTGTTGATGTGATCATGGTTATGACCGCTTTCTTAGCAGCAACAACACTTCCTGAACACACGATTCCCCTCTTTATCAGCGTCCTTGTCGGCACCTATTTTTCCGCATGGATCTGTTACTGGATGGGTCGGAAGGTGGGACGAAAGCTCTTAAAATTTCGTTATTTTGCCAAGCTACTTCCCCAACATCGGCTAGAAAAGATGGGGACCTTCTATGAAAAGCATGGCCTTTTAACCCTCATTATTGGACGGTTCATCCCCTTCGGGATTCGCAATTGCATCTTCATGACAACAGGGATGAGCCAAGCAAACTTTAAAACATTTATCAGGCGAGATGCCCTGGCTTGCACCATTTGGGCGAGCGTCTGTTTTTTTGGCTTTTATCAGCTGGGGCAAAACTATGAAGCCCTCCTTGAGAGAGTAAAAATGGCAAATCTTTTTATATTTTTAGCTTTCGGTGTGACGGTAATTGCCTTCGTCTGGTATAAGAAACAGAAACGACGATCCCCTAAGGGACTTAAGTAGTGATGTTAAATCCTCCGAATACGATTTCCTTTTTGCGAGCCCCTCTAGCTCTCCTTTTTATCATCGAGAGCACCTCGCTCCGTGTCCTTGCTTTAGTCTTAGCAATGATCTCTGACTGCATCGATGGTTATTTGGCCCGCCGTTACCACTTCACCTCCCGCTTTGGAGCCGTTCTCGATCCTGTCATGGACAAATTTTTTGTCTATGTCACCCTTGCCGTCCTCCTTTTTGAGAGTCAGATTCTCCCCTGGCAAGCAGCAATGATGCTTTCGCGCGACTTCTTCCTCCTCCTGTTCCTCTCCTACCTAGGGATAACAGGAACCTGGAGAAGTCTCGAAGTGAAGGCGATCCGTTGGGGAAAGGTGACAACAGCCGCGCAATTTATTATCCTGATCGGAATCGTTTTAAAAATCTCTTTTCCTCCTCAGCTCTACTACCTCTTTATCCTCTTTGGATGCCTTGCCTTCGTCGAGCTTCTCCAATTTAAGAAGCGTTCTGTTTCTAGTTAGATGTAAAGCCGCTTTACATCTGGCTATTAATAGAGATTTCCGTTAAACTCGCGTCCTATGAATCGTTATTTTATCCTTGCTCTTGCTTTAGGAATCGCTGGTGGCTTCCTTGACTTTCCTCCGTTGACTGCTTTTGCTGCGCTCATCAGCAAGCTCTTTATCAACATGCTCAAGTTGATCAGCTTGCCAATGATTTTTTTAGCGATCGTCTCCACCCTAACGCGGATGACCTCCCTTGTCGAAGCAAAATACCTTCTTCGAAAGATCTTAAAATATACGGTTTTCACCACTTTGGTTGCAGCAACTGTGGGGATGGGAATCTTTTTAATTGTAAAGCCAGTCGGAAGTGGCGGTGGGGCCCCTCTTCCGATGCAAGGAAACTACCTCTCTTTTCTAACCAAAATTATTCCTGAAAATCCGATCGCCCCCTTTTTAGAGAATAATGTGCTCGGCATGGCTTTTATTGGAGCGGTCTTAGGGACTGCCATTTTAAAACTTCCCAAGGAAAAAAACGCTCTTCTAAGCAGTTTTTTTGGAGCTCTTTTTGAGGCCCTTCTTAAAATTACATCGGCCCTTATTCTCCTGATGCCGCTCGGAATTTTTGCCTTCACCATCCAGTTTGCCCAAAGCATCCGCGAACACAGCGAAAAACTTGAGCAACTTTTGTTTTACGGTCTGTGCGTTGTCGGCGCCAATCTGATTCAGGGACTGATTGTCCTCCCCCTTATCTTGAAATTTAAAGGCCATTCTCCTTTAAAAACAGCGCGAGCCATGCTCCCAGCGCTCACAATGGCTTTTTTCTCAAAGTCTTCGAATGCCACCCTTCCCCTTTCCCTCGACTGCGCCAAAAATCGGCTGGGGGTTTCTGATAAAACGGCCCGTTTCAGCCTTCCTCTTTGCTCGATCATTAACATGAACGGCTGCGCCGCCTTTATTTTGATCACCCTCTTTTTTGTCTGCTCAAGCCAAGGGATTACCTTTACCTTTTGGCAAATGGTTCCCTGGGTTTTCCTTTCCAGCTTTGCAGCGATTGGTAATGCAGGGGTGCCGATGGGGTGCTTTTTTCTCACTTCAGCTTTCTTAGTGGGAATGGGCGTTTCCCTCGAAATGATGGGAATGATCTTTCCTCTCTATGTCCTTTTCGACATGGTGGAAACGGCTCTTAATGTCTGGTCAGATAGTTGCATCACCGCCGTCGTCGACCAAGAGCTGTCTTTGGCTGTTAAAGAAGCTACAGCCTAAGCCTTTTAGAGGTGTAAAAAAAATTATACCTCTTTTTGGATAGGTTCGTAGACAATAAATCTTTATTGGGTTATCCTTTTTCCAGAACAGGAGGCTTCTTAATGGCTATTACAGCAATAAAATATTTGAACTCCCCAGCTGCTTATGTCCTTTTAAGTGCTGCAGGAAGCGCCATTATCTTCAAAAACCGTTCATGCACCGATCAACTTTTCCCTGAGGAGGGAAAAGTTGATCGGGAAACACTCTCCCTTCGACTGCGGGTTGTGCAGTCGATTGCACTATTTGTGATTTCCTACTTGGTTTACCGCAAATGTTCAAAGTCTCATTCCTTTCCCTCAAAAGGTGGTGCAGCTTTGCTCGTTGCCAGTCACCTAATCCTTCCCTGGATCGTTTCTACGATCATCAACCAATGGGTCCGATCTACGTTCATCATCCCATTTGAACGCAATCTAGATGCTTGGGCTAAAGGAACACCTTCTCCTGGAAAGTGGCCTCGCGCAGTAAAAGAGTATATCCAATTCTATTTAAGTAGTTCACAAGGACTAAGCTTCCCAGGGCTCGGTTTAGCTTCTCTTCCTAATCTAGAATTTCTTGCTGAAAAAAAACCCGTTGCAGAGCTCTTTCTTGAAGGAAATAAATTCTCTGAATTTCCCCAAGAAGCTCTCTGTTTTAAAGATACACTTAGAAACCTCGATCTAAAATGGAATTTGTTCGAAACGTTTCCCGAAGAAATCTTACAATTCACACAGCTTTGCCGTCTCAATCTAGCCGGAAACTCTATAAAAAAAATCCCCAAAAAAATCTCAAAGCTCACAAAGCTTAAACGCCTCATACTCCCAAACCATCCAGACCTCATGGATAAAGCGGCCGACATTCAAGCACAGCTCCCACAAGGTTGCCGCCTTAGCTTTGAATCGGAAGACGCCATGATAGACCTCCAGTATGAAAACGGCAAACTTGTAGAAACTAATCGTTAGATAGAGTACGATGAGCGGATAAGTTCAACTTTAGTTTAAGGGCAGTTTTATGGAAGTGCGTCGTGAATCGATTTTTGTCTCAGCGGTAAGAGCGTTTTGTAATACCTTTGCAGGAGTGATCGGTATCACCATTGGCCTTGTCCTTATTGCAATCGTTATTGGCGTCCTCTCAAAACCAAGTCTAGTTTCCGATAAAACGCAAATGATTATCGCTGCCGATGCCGATGGAAACCGAAAGCTCCTTCCCCACTCTGCCCCAGTCATCCTTAAGATCAATATTCATGGAGTGATTGGAACCCGCAACCTAAACTCTAAGACAATCATGTCACAGCTCCTCGATTCTCAGGAAGGAGAGCTGAAAGGGAGAGTCAAAGCCGTCCTTCTTCATATCAACTGCCCTGGAGGAACCGCCTTTGACTCTTACAACATCTATGCAAGACTCACTGAGTATAAGGAAAAGTACAATGTGCCGATCTATGCCTTTGTCGATGGTCTTTGTGCTTCGGGAGGGATGATGGTCGCCTGCAGCGCCGATAAAATCCTTTCTGGCCCCATGGGAATGGTTGGATCGGTCGGTGTTTTGATGGGACCTAATTTTAATTGGGCAGGTCTTATGGAAAAGTATGGGGTTAAGGCGCGCACCCTTACGAAGGGAATCGATAAAGATATGCTCAACCCCTATCGGGAGTGGAAACCGGGTGAGGACCAATCACTCATCAATATCGTCGCTTACGATTACACTTTCTTCGTCAATCTAGTCACTAAAGCTCGCCCCCACCTCGATAAAAATAAGTTAATCAACGAGTATGGCGCCCAGGTCTATGATCCGGTAAAGGCCCAGGAGTATGGGTATATCGATGATGGGAATAGCTCTTATAATGGTGCCCTCTCCACCCTCACCAAAGAGGCGGGAATCACCGATGAATATCAGGTTGTTGAACTTAAAGTGATCCATCCTGTATTATCAGGTCTCATTGAAGGAAAGTCCCCGATTTTTTCAGGGAAGGTCAAACACGAACTGCAATTGCCTGCCGATTTATCTCCCGAACTCCTAAATCGCCCCCTTTACCTCTACTCCCCCGCTCTTTAATGGAATGCTTATGATCAATAACGCTATGACGTCAACTACTCCTTCCTAAAGAAAGGAGCTTGTAGCTAGCGCATTTGCTGCTACCATAGGCACGTTGACAGGTGCCCTTGCTGAGACAACAGACTCAGCAAGCTTGCAGTGGTTGATCGCTGCGTTGCGATCGCTGTGCTGATAGCTTCCACAGCTTAAACATTTAAAGAGGTGCTTTTGCCTAACACCAAGCATTTTACATCGAGAACATGTCAAAGAGGAATACTGTGGCTCTACGTAGACAACCTCGATTCCTTGGCTTCGTGCTTTATATTCTATAAAACACTGAAGCTGCCTCCAAGGCCAGCGGTGGAGCCGTGTCCGCATCCGTTTATTTCCTTTGATTCTCTTTCGAATGTTTTTCAACTCTTCGAGGGCTATAATCTTGGACTCTTTCAAAAGAGCCTCTTCTACAAGGGCTTTGCTGATACAGTGGTTCGTTTCTTTAACGCGTCGACGTTCTTTGCCAGAGATTTTTTTCAGACATCTTTTAGATGCCCTAGAACCGTTGGACTGAAGCTTTCTCCGCCTATTAAGAAACCTATCTCGCTCAGCTTTAAGTTTTCCTCCCCCGTAAATCGTGCCATTAGAGGTAACGGCACTATTATTTTCCCCCAGATCAACTCCCAAAATAGACCCTTCTTTTTTAAGGGGGACTTCTGGAAGCTCAATAACAAGATTAAAGAACCACCCCTTTCCCCTCCGAATAAGCTCTCCTTCTTTGATCTTCCCTTGGTTAAGGTATTTTTCTTGGTGGTCTCCTATTTGAAACGGGCACCTGATTCTTTTATTTACAGAAAAAAGAGACAAAGTCTCTTTTCTAAGACTAAAAGTACGTGCACAGTAGTGGATGCTGGATGTTTCTTTAAACAAAATCTTAGGAACTTCTTGATCTTTTTTAATCTTAAGTACCTTATAGCTTCCACAGACTTTCCTAAGAGCGTTGCATACCATTTGAGAACCCAGTTGCGGAATTTCTTCTCTTACCTTAGAATAACAAAGGTTATGGAGAGCTACATGATTCCAACACCGTTTTTCCTGAGCGTAAACAGCAACGGCATTACAGCCCTGATTAAAGAGCCTCTGCGTTTCCAAAAGAGCTTCAAAGCCCCCCTCAGGAAGAGTAAGTTTAAGGGAGATGGTTCTTTTCATAAGGACTATTTTAAAATCTGGCTGCAATTTAAACAA
>JAJFMJ010000026.1 GCA_021772275.1 Chlamydiota bacterium
ATGGAAAGGCTTTTTTTATTGTGGAATCTATATCCTTTATCAAGGATAAAACTGCGGTCTCAGGTAAACTATATTCTGTTTCTGGATCTTCGTTGATAATAGGTATTGGTAATGGTAGGCTCGTTCTCAAAGACATTAAAACTCTCGAGGGGGACGAAGCTTGCATTGAAAACTCTAATTTTTACAAAGATCTAGTGATCACGCCATATCGAGTTAGTCAGCAAGAGATAAAATCTTTAGAACAAGTAAGGAAAACGGAAAATCAACTTTTTAAATTATATTACTCGGAAAACATATGCCTTTGGTCTTTTTTTTGTACAAAATTAGCTTCTACAAATCTTGGATTGTATCGTAAAGAGCTTTCCTTTAAAGAGGAAAGTCGACAATCAACTATAAGTAAAGTTTTTCTAGCCTTGTTTGGCCTTTTGGGCAAAAGTGCGCGTATTCCGACTAGGCTAGGGTTAGACGATCAGTCAATATTTCTCAGAGAATTTTTGTTTAAAGAAAGCGTGGTTGACTTAAGTGTACTCCACAAGGGGATAGTATATAAAGATTTTTGTAATATGATTGCTGATTCTCTTGAAAAGGGGGTAGTGGTACCTAGGGATTTAGCATATAGATATCAGGCTAACGTTTTTCAAGACGGTCTTGTGCTTGTTGATACAGAACAAACTGCTCAGATGAACTCTTTATTAAATACTTATCGTATTCAAATTACCATTAATAGAGACAAGCTTTTTATTGATGGCCATGAGCAGGATAAGCAGCTTATCAACTTGATACGTTCCTCTATCAAGCATGTTTTGGAGGCTGTGAAGTTACCTAAAAGCTCGAAAATCGAAAGTTTTTTAACGGGGAGTTTGATGGAAACAAGGCGGGTAGATCCTTGTCCAGTTAATGTCGAAAATAAACGAAACTACACCTGCTCAGATAGGACAAATCCTCTAGGCTTTTTAGAAATGTTTGAGTTGCAGGCTGAGCGACACCCTAGCAATCGAGCTATTACGTTTGGGGAAAAATGTCTGGACTATAGCACTTTAAATAAAAGAGCAAATCAATTTGCCCGGTACTTAAAAAAACAAGGGGTTTTACCAGGATCTTTGATTGGAGTCGGACTTAATCGCTCCATAGATCTTATTATCTCTTTGCTCGGTGTGATGAAGGCTGGATGTACCTATCTACCTCTCGATTTAAAGCAACCAGGAAAAAGGATTCAGTTCATTATACAAGATGCTGATGCAGAATGGATTGTTACGCAGACATCTTTGGCAAACTCTTTTAGTAATTATAAGGGAAACCTTATTTTTCTTGATCAAGAGCAAGACAGAGTTGCAAAGGAAGCTGGAGTAAATCTAAACCACAAAAGAAGTATAGAGCGTTTAATATATGTTATTTATACGTCTGGATCTACTGGAAAGCCTAAAGGAGTAGAAGTTTTAGAATCAGCTTTTGATAATTTGATTTATTCCATCCGGAAAAAGATTCAATGCAGCTCCAGAGATCGATGGTTAGCTCTTACAACAATTTCCTTTGATATTTCGTGTTTTGAACTCTTTTTTCCTCTGACTTATGGGGCAGAGATCGTGTTAGCTTCAAACGATGAATTAGAGAATCCGACAGAACTTCTTAAGCTGGTTAATAATTTTGGAATTACTAAAGTCCAGGCTACTCCTTCACGTTGGCAGATGCTTATTGATGCAGGATGGGCGGGCAGAAAAGGGGTGATGGTTATCGCTACCGGAGAAGCCTTATCCAAAAAGCTTGCAGGGAAATTACTAAATCTTGGTGTTGAACTTTGGAACATGTATGGACCAACCGAAATAACGATTTGGGCCTCGATTGAAAGGGTCACTTCTTGTGATGGTCCAATGACAATTGGGTATCCAATAGATAATACAGAATTTTATGTTCTTGATGAGCAACAGTGCATTCAGCCGACTGGTGTGATTGGGGAACTTCACATTGGGGGTGCTGGCTTGGCCAGAGGGTATAGAAATAGACCAGACCTGACAGAGGCCAGATTCATTTCTTCTCCTTGGGGGCGGCTGTATAAAACAGGCGATCTTGTTCGCCGTCTTGAAGATGGTAATGTTGAGTACGTGGGTCGGGCTGATCATCAAGTTAAGATACGGGGTTTTCGAGTCGAGCTAGGTGAAGTAGAGGAAACCTTAAGGGGAGTAAAGGGAGTTAATCAGGTTGTGGTGGTGGCTCACGAAGTAAGACCAGGAGATAGCCGGTTGATAGCATATTTTCAGGGGAAAGCGGATCAAAAAGACTTAGAATTAGCGATTTCTGCTTCTCTACCCTACTACATGCGGCCCAATGCCTATATGAAATTAAAGCAATTTCCTCTTAACCCAAACCAGAAAATTGATCGGAAAGCTCTACCTGTGCCTAAGGGAATAGGTAGAAAAAAGAAGTGTTTAGTACCTGAAAGTATTTATGAGAAAAAGATAGCAAAAGTCTTTGGCGATTATTTAGTTGTTAAGAGTGTCGATTCTGATGAAAATTTTTTCGCTCTCGGTGGCCACTCTCTCTTAGCTATTCGAGTAGTTGCGGAAATCAATAAGCTATTTTGCATAGACCTCCCTCTGAATGTTTTGTTTGAATACCCTTCGGTCAGAACCCTTGGTGCGCAAGTGGAGTCAGCCTTAAATTGTGGGGATAAGACAAAGCCTATTGTTAAAGTTCCAAGAACAGGAACTTACGAACTAACTGGTTCGCAGTTAAATATATGGATTGCTGAGAAGATCGCTCCATCTGTACCTCTTTACTCTGTTCCACAAATCCTTGAAATGGCCGGTGATCTAGACGTATCAAAATTTCAGAAGGCTGTGGATATGGTTGTTCAAAGACATGAAATAGTAAGAGCTGTTTTTGAGGAAAGGGACGGGAAAGTTAAACAATCTATTCAAAACAAATCGACCATATCATTTCAGTATCTAGATTGTAGTATGGAAGGCTCTGTTAAAGCTTTGGTAGATCGTAAGATTGCTAGCGAAGCAAGAGGGGGCTTTGATCTGTTTAGTGGACCACTTGCTAGGTTTACTCTTATTCGAGTAGACCCTAAAAAACATCTCTTTTTCTTTAACTTCCACCATATTGTTTTTGATGCTATTTCTGGGAATATTTTTCTGCAAGAACTTAAGGCTCTATATGAGGCTCTTGTTAATGGGGGCACAAAGCCTCTTAAAAAACCCAAGGTACAGTACTTAGATTTTGCTTGCTGGAAACAGGAAGTCTATAATCCTGTTAAGGAAAGCGCAATGGCTGCATGGTGGAAAAATAAGTTAAAAGGTATGCCAAGCAGCTTATCTCTTCCGACAGACAGGCCAAGACCTCAAGTCCTTAAGGGTAAGGGAGGGATGGTCGAGTGTCTGATAGGCAGAGATGAGATTGACAAATTAAACCAGATAGCCAAGAAGAATAGGGTTACACTGTTTAGCGTTTTCCTTTCGATCTATCACATTTTACTTTCTCGCTACTCTTCCCAAAAAGACATAGCTATCGGTGTCCCTGTTTCTGGAAGGAACCATGAAGATCTGCAGCTAACAATAGGATGTTTTATTGAAACTTTGGTTGTTCGAACAACCTCTAAAGATGACGAACCCTTCAACAAGTTGCTAAAGCACGTCAATAAGAGTTTGTCGGAAGCTTTACAGCATCAAGATCTTTCTTTTAACAAATTGCTTGAAACTTTGGGTGTTGAAAGGTCGGCAAGCCAGGCCCCAGTTTTCCAAGTGATGCTGAATATGCTTCCAAAATTACCTGTTGGAAAAATAGATAATCTGGATGTTAAGCTTCGTCAAGTTGATCGAGGATGCTCACATTTTGACTTAAGCCTTTCCTTGCAAGAGCAGCTTGAAGGCTTATCTTGCGTATTTGAGTATAGTTCAGAACTTTTCAACCGAACGACTATCAAGAGGATGGCCAGACATTTTCAACAGCTTATCAAAGAAGTCGTTAAGTCTCCTAAAGGAAATGTTGATGAGTACTGCTTATTATCTAAGCGTGAAGTATATAAGCAAGCTACTATTTGGAACAACCCCACCATTAATGACTATGAAAAAGGGTTAGGGATTGTTGAGCAGATAGAGTGTCATGCAAAAGAGCAACCTCTTGCTCCAGCTGTAATCTGTGGAAGGGAGGAGTACTCGTACCAACAGCTCAATCAAGAAGCAAATAGAATTGCACATTTTCTTTTAGATCAGGGGATTAAATCGGGAGATAAGGTAGTTGTTTGCTTAGACCGATCGAAAGAATTTATCGCTGCAGTGTTAGGTGTTCTTAAATCTGGTGCTGTGTATGTTCCTATGGATCCCCGCCAGCCTGTAAATCGTATGCAGGCGATTTTTCGTGACTTGAACCCTTTTTGTGTTCTCACACACAGCCGATTAAGATACCCTTCTTCAGGGCCAAAGGCATATCACATAAATAAACTGAAGGTTAACAAAGCAACCAATCCTAATATTAAGTTTTCCGATGATTGTTTGGCATATATCATTTATACCTCAGGATCAACAGGAAAGCCAAAAGGAGTTGAAGTAGAATATAAGGATATCCATGACAGGGTGCTGTGGAAGCATGCGGCTTATCCCCTTACCTGTAAAGATGCAGTCTTACACACGTATGCTTTTGTTTTTGATGGAGCTATTATTAATTATTTTTGGCCTCTTTATTCGGGGGCTTCGTTGGTTATTGCGTCAGATTCAGAGCAGTATGATCCTGAAGCTTTAGTCAATCTTATTACACGATTTCAGGTCTCTACTGTCGATATGCTTCCATCTCTTCTTCTGGGAGTTATTGAATCGAAACGGTTCCGTAAGTGTCTATCTTTGAAGACCATTTTTTCTGGGGGAGAGGCTCTTTCTGGAGAAGTTGTGAAAGTTTTCTATAAAAACTGCTCTTGGGCCAAGCTTTACAATACGTATGGTCCCACAGAGGCGACTGTTGAGGCGACTGTTTGGGAGTGCTATCCAAACTTTTCTGGCACCATTGCACCTATAGGAAAACCTATTGCTGGGGCGTATTTATATGTTTTAGACGAGAAGAAAAATCTTTTACCCATTGGAATTCCTGGAGAACTTCACATTGGGGGAGTAGGCGTTGCTCGTGGGTACTTAAACGCCCCAGAGCCAACTCGTAAGAAATTTATACGAAATCCTTTTGCCAAAGATTCAAAGGCTCGCATGTATTGTACTGGAGATCTGGTTAAATATAGGCCAGATGGTGTGTTGGAGTTTTTGGGAAGGATCGATCGTCAGGTAAAAGTACGAGGTTATCGCATTGAGCTAGGGGAAATT
>JAJFMJ010000027.1 GCA_021772275.1 Chlamydiota bacterium
GGTTAATTTCAAGAGAAACTGTGTAGATTGGTCACTTACTTCTGTTTTCAAGACAGACGCATTCGGCCACTCTGCCACTCTTCCAAAGATAGATGCCCAAATATAAACCTGACCACCTCTTATTGGCAAGAACTTTAAATACCCCACGGTCCCGCTAGTGGTCAGCCTGTATAGTTTTTAAGGGCAGCAAATGCCGGAGCCAATCCCTCCTCTTCCGAATTTTCTCAAAAAATTCGAAATGATCAGAGAAACACTGAAATCAAATTCCCCATAGAGAGTAGCATCGTAGATCTACGATTTTTTCAAAAAAAAATTAGGAAAAAGATTTTATTTTCTTGAAATAATATTAACCAGTTCTTTATGGTGTTGTCATTAACATTGATGAGATGACACCAGTCGATCTCTAAACAAGAAAAACTTACGTACCTCTTGCCCAAAGTGGGTGTTGTACAAAGAACTAACTAAATACTAAATTCACGGAGGAATTTATGTCTTGGATGCCAAACACAAATATGAAGGAAGCTCACGGTCTCAAGCAAGAGCTCACGCCAGCTGCGGTTAGCCTAGGGGTAACCCTCGGTGCTCAACTTGTTATGTGGGGTGTCGGCAAAAAGTGGAATGTCTCTTGGCTTCCTAAGCTTAGCCTTCAACAAAATGCGCTACTAACTTTCCTTTCTTGGGAAGGTTTTGCATGTGCCAGCCAAACTTGGGCTCGGAAAAACGAGAAAAAAGATGATGAACTTAAGGCAAAATACAGAAATACAGCTGTAATTGCGAGCTTTTTCTTTGCAGCAGTAGCTGTCGCACAAGGTTGGGGGAAGGTTAGAAACTTCCTTCCAGAAATGTTGAGAGCTCCTTTGAGTACTGATATGGCTAAATTCGCTGCTATCATGGCCGTTGTTGATGGTGCCGTTCTTTGGCTTGTTTTCCGTGAAAAGGATGCCCTGCCACCTGCGAAGGTTCCCTTCTCTGGAACAGAAGATCAGGTTAAGGCCATGGATGGAGATGCTCTAAATGGGCTTGAAGCAGAGCACACCTTTACTGCTGAGCAGCAAGGCTGGATTGACGCTCAAAGAGCTGCGCTTGCACAACCACCTGCAAAGACTCCTTTCGCTGGAACAGAAGCTGATATTAAAGCCATGGATAAAGCTGCTCTGGATAAGCTTGAAGCAGACCACAACCTTACTGATGATCAGAAAGCAGTGGCTGACGCTCAAAGAGCTGAGCTTGCAAAGCCGCCTGCGAAGACTGCCTACGCAGGAACACAAATTGAGATTACAGTCATGGATGAAGCTGCTCTAAATAAACTTGCAGAAGAGCATACCTTTACTGCTGAGCAGCAAGGATGGGTTGACGCTCGAAAAGCTGAGCTTCAAACCCCAGATAATGAAAACTAATCACTTAGTGGTGAAGTTTTTTTTTGAAAACGGGGTGGCTACTGCCACCTCGTTTTTTTTGCTTCAAGGGAAAATTTCCCTTTACTTATAGAGGGACCCATGCTAGAATCACTTTTGATTTTACCCCAGCGGTAACTTGAGGAGAAAAAAATTATGTCAGCGTCAGCACCCATTCCTTGTTACTTGCATAGCGATGCATCAAAAGAGCAGCAATGCGTAGGCTTTGTCACACACCTGCTTGTCGATGCGACTGTTGCAACCATGGCTAACCTAATATTGCTTTATTTGAGTGGGATGGAGAATACGACCCCCGCCTTTTGTGCAGGCCCTGCTGCTGCAATAGCTCTTAATGGGGTACATGCGTTTACCCACTATTTTGTAGACGATTGTAAAGATGTCGGCCTTGTAAGCGGGCTGGCTGCTTTAATCCTATTTGGCGCTTCAACCTATATCCTCTCCGATATTTCCATGGAATATTTTGACCTTAAGCAAACGAATTGGGATATTCTTATCTACAGCATCATTTCAACTGTTGCTATTAGCCTCTCTAATAATTATTTAATCTCCAGTGAGCCTACTCCTTCTTAGGATTATGAGCCACTAAGTGAAGCTTGTGCTCAAAGAAAGAATAAACCGCCACAAGACGGGACACGAGAATCGCAATGTAGAATTGTCCGATGATCCCCTCTAAAATAGCGCAGGTCTGAGCTACATCTTTAATCGCTAAAATATCCCCATACCCAATGCAAAGAAGAGTCACAAAGCTAAAGTACATCATCTCAGAGAGATAGTGGCTATGGGTAATCAGAGTGGGGTCGATATTGGCAAAGTAAAAAGAGCCGGGAGTGATCAGGTCAACAAAAAAATAGGCAAAGGAAAAGCCAAAAGCAACCATAAAATAGGCGCAAACAACCCCAATTAAGGTCTCCATCTTCACCCGGGCGTTGAGGACCACCCGCTTAATGATCGATCCGGTAATGATAAAGACGAAAATAATCGTCAGAAAAAGAAAGGGAAGGGCGAGAATCTTAGTATTGAAGACAAGATTAGCCCACTGAAGGACCAGAGCAGGTATCGCAATGCAACTGGCAATCACCTTGGTTTTCTTTGAATGGTTACAGTTCAAGGTAGCAGCAACGAAAACGGCAAACAGAAAGAGCTGCCAGACAGCAAGATAGAGCGTCCCTCGGTCATAGGGGCGGAAGATAAAAAGGAGAATAAGAGAGATCAAAAGGAGGTTAAAATGACCCCCACCGATCTGCTTGCACTTTTGGTAATACCGGTCGAAAAATCCTTTCATATCTTCTATATCTGTGATTAAAGGGTTTGGATCAAGGAAAAATCATTTTCCTTGAAGAAGAAGGGGATTTCATGCAAAGCTAAAGTAGGGAATTATGAAAGGAGGGAATCTTATATGGCTGCAAGTCGAGAACCGACTCCATGGGATAATCCTTTTCCAGGAGGGATATCAAAGCTGAGAAAAGAGCTCTCAAACTCTTTAGAAACATTCATTTATACTTTTGAGCACGATCATCAGGATAAATCCTCGATGAGTCGGCAGCTCCATTTAAATGAGGAGCAGCTCCTCTTAAGATCAAAGGAAATAGGGGGGCAAGTTTGTGATCAGACGCAAAGCTTTATGCAAGCTTGCGCTGACTACGCAAATGGGCATGGGAAGATCGAAAGGGTCTATGAATGTCTAGAATCTTTAAGGGATGGATTGCGATGAAAAATGAAGGGGCCAAAAGACAGCTGATTCACGATCTTCAATCCTTTCTATGGCGTTTTGAGCAAGGGGGATACAGTCGGGAGACGATGCATGAGACCCTTGACGGGCTAGAGGGGGCTTTAGAAAGTGATGGAGAGGAGATTGGTGGGATGATCCAAGAGCATGTTGAGCAGATGATTCGTGACTGCCGCGCTTACGCTTTTGGTGGGGGAGACCCGAAGAAGGTGGTCAGCGATCTCATCAAACTCAGACAGGATTTGGAGTAGGGATGTTTGAAGAAGGGGACCCTAAAGAGCTTCTGAGGGGAAAGGTGCAAGCTTTTCTCCAGGACTTCGAAGCTTCGGAAGAGACCGAAGAGGATATGAAGACCCTCCTCCCCATGTGGCGCGATGAGCTCCTTAATGGAGCCCACGAAGTTGGGGGAGGGACATATACAGGGGTAAGGACTCTGATGAATGTTTGTGAGGACTACGCCAGTGGCCGAGGGGTCTTGGAGAGAGTCCGACAGCAGGCAGAAGAGATTCGCCTCCAACTCGACCTTTAAACCCAAGTGACCACCTATGCAAACCCGCTTGAATTTTTCTTTTTCCCTGGGCTTGGATGAACAAAAAACCCCCTACTTTAGGCAAGTATGTGGGATTTTTGCCCACCAAAGCCCAGAAAAAAATCGAAAATCCCTTCGGA
>JAJFMJ010000028.1 GCA_021772275.1 Chlamydiota bacterium
CTCCTGGCTCATCCCCTTTTTAGAGCCCTTTGGAGAAAATGACAAAAGCTTTATCCTCTCTGCCCTTGAAGAAACTCCAGCGCAAAAGTTGCAAAAACACTTTAAAACCAGCCTCACCTTCTCTCCCTTAAAACCTCCCGCAAAAAACTACCTTCTCAACGCCATTTATCGCTATCTCATCTCTGACCAAAAAGAGTTTCTCCCCCTAGAATTTCTCCCCGATCACCCCTTAAATCCCCTCCTATCTCTCAACAAAAAACAATTACAAACCCTTGTCGACTACCTGGGCCTTCACGATTTAGCCATTGAGCTCAAGCATGTGATTAAGTCAGAACAGATCAAAAAAATCCAAGAAGTCCTCACCCAAGAGGAACAAGAGTACTTAAAAAACCTCCTAAAAACAAAAGAGCCCCTCTCCTTTTCCCGCCTTAATCTCGATGGGTGGGGTGGGGACGAAGAGGAGCTCAAGTCGATCCTCCACCACCGCGGGTTTAACCGTCTAGGAAAAGCTCTTTTTGGATGTCACCCCTCCCTTTTATGGCATATTTGTCACCGACTAGACACAGGGCGGGCCAAAATCCTCAAAAAGTTTTTCACCGATATTAAAAACGAGCAGGCCCATAGCGCCTTAATTAAGCAAACATTAGGACTCATTCCATGAGCAAATTCTTTTCCCTGATCTACTCTGGAGAAATCCGCCCCGAAGCAGAAGAAAAAGTGATTCCCTCAGAAGAGTTTAGCGCCCTTTTAAAAGGGGCCGACGTCTTAAAAAAAGCAAAAGAAGATGTAAAAACCTATCTCAAAGAAAATAAAGAAGCATGTAAAAAACTCCTTGCTGAAGCAGAAGAAGCAGGTTTCAACAAAGGGCTTTCCGAATTTAACAAGCAGATCCTTGCCTTTGAGGAAAAAGTCAAAGAAATGGAGCATGAGCTCCAAAAAATGGTCCTTCCCCTCGCTTTAAAAGCAGCCAAAAAAATTGTGGGACGGGAGCTCAAGCTTAAGCCCGATACCATTGTTGACATTGTTAGACAAACTCTAAAACCGGTTACGCAAAGCCATCACATTAAGATCCTTGTCTCCAAGCAAGACAAAGAGATTCTCGAGAAAAAGAAAAATGAACTCAAGCAGATGCTCGAACTTGTGAAGACCTTTGTGATCGAAGAGAAAGCAGATGTGACGCCAGGGGGTTGTATTATTGAAACAGAAGCTGGTATCATCAATGCCAGTTTAGAAAACCAATGGCGCGCATTAGAATCTGCTTTCGAAGCGTTCATGAAAAAATAATGAAATTAAAATACCTTCTTCCCCTTATTCTCTTTTGTTTTGTCCTAAAACCGGTCTATGCCCAGGAAGAAGGGGCACTGGGCGCCATCGCAAAAATAGCCGAAGCCGAAGCAAAAGTTGAAAAGAAAGGAGAGCCAGAGCAAGAAGGGGGGGCAAGTCCCAATGTGATCACGATGATGGCCGTCATCACCTTGGTCGCCCTTCTCCCCTATGCCATTATTCTCCTCACCTCCTTTTTAAAAATTGTTATCGTTCTGTCGCTCTTAAGAAACGCCCTGGGGGTGCAACAATCGCCACCCAACCAAGCGCTCACCGGAATCGCCCTTCTCATGAGCATCTATGTGATGTTCCCCACCTGTGTTGCCATGTATGATGCAGGGAAAGAGTATATTACTAAGGAAGCGCCCAAAGAGCTTTTTTCAGCCAATTCGGCTGCCTACATCTATAACGTTGTTGACAAAACCAAAGAGCCCCTGAAAAAATTTCTTATTCGAAACATGACAGCGACCCATCAGCGCAACTTTTATCAGCTTGCCTACCGGAGCATGCCCCAAGACTTTAAAAAAGATCTCAAGATGGATGATTTTATCGTCTTAGCCCCTGCATACATCACTTCGCAGCTCAAAGGAGCCTTTGAAGTTGGAGTCCTTATCTACCTTCCCTTCTTTGTGATCGACCTTGTCACCTCGAACATTCTCTTAGCAATGGGAATGATGATGCTTTCCCCCTTAACAATAGCCTTGCCCCTCAAGCTTCTCCTGATTGTGATGACCGATGGGTGGAGCTTAGTCATCCAAGGATTAGTCCAAACCTACAAGCAGTGAGCCATGTACCAATCAGAGATTTACCAGCTTTCCTACCAAGCCCTTCTTTTAATCCTGATCCTCTCGGGCCCCCCCATTTTAATTAGTATGTCACTTGGCCTTTTCGTGGCTGTTTTCCAAGCGGCGACGCAGATTCAAGAGCAAACCCTTTCCTTTACCGTCAAACTGGTTGCCGTTATCATGACCCTCATCCTTATGGGAGGGTTTTTAAGTGCCCAAATCATGCAATTTGCCAACTCGATCTTCCTCAACTTTCCGAAATGGAACATGTGATGGATTACGCCACCCACTTTTCTAATCTATCAAATATTTCGATCTGGGGAGCCATTTCCCTTTTCTTTTTAGTCTTGATGCGGCTAGCGCCTATTATGGTCCTTGCCCCCTTTTTAGGAGCCAAGCTTGCTCCGGGGATTGCGCGGATGGGCCTTGCCATCTGTTTAGCCCTTGTTTTTCTTCCCTTTATCGCCGCCCATGTGACACAGCCTATCGGTTTTAACAACGCCTTTGTCCTTTTTGCCCTTAAGGAGCTTATCATTGGGTTTATCCTCGGATTTTTCATTACCATTCCCTTTTATGCCGTCCAAGCCAGTGGTATCTACGTCGACTATCTTCGTGGAGCCTCGATTATGCAGTCCCAAGATCCCGTAATGCAATCGCAAGCCTCCCCCATTGGAATTCTTTATAACTCCATTCTTATCGTCCTCTTTTTCCAGATTGGGGGTCCCTTCCTTTTCTTTGATGCCGTGATGAAATCGTATGAAATTATTCCCCCTGCAGGCTTTATCAACCCCCTTTTTCTCAGCGTGAAAAGTCCCTTTTGGAAAATCTCTTTCGATCTAGTCAACCAAGTCGTTACCATTGCGATCCAGCTTGCAGCACCTGCCCTTGTTGGAATTCTCATGGCCGAGATGTTTTTAGGGATTGCCAACCGTTTAGCTCCCCAGGTGCAGATTGCCTTCCTTGGGATGTCGCTCAAGTCGCTCCTTGGTTTGGGCGTTCTCTGGGCTGCCTGGTTCTTTATTCTCAAACAGTTTGCAAAGCAATCCTACGACTGGTTAGAGGTGCTCAACAAAGTCATTTCCTACATGAAAGCTTTAGCACCGGTACAGAGCAATTTGTAATTGAACGAACGACACCGTCTAGAAAAAGCTTACGTTCTTAAGCTTTTCCTCAAACGAGCCACCATCATACTTGATCTTTTTCAACCAAATTTCTATGGTCGGAAGAAACCTTAGTACACGACAATTTTTGGAAGGCGAGGGGCAAGCGAGGCAAAACCAGATTTTCTTGAATGACGAATCCCATAGCCAAAGCGCTATGGGTGAGGAAGAAAGGAAACCTGGTGAAGCCGCAGTTGCCCATCGGTCCCAAAAATTGTCGTGTACTGAGGAAAGAACCAAGGATCGTCATGAAATACCTACTCCCATTTATTATTGTGTGCACAAATGCATTCGCCGTTGCCGGAAAAATCTCCGATGTTAAAGGAACCATCACTCCCAATGCGGGCCCTCGCGTTGAGCACGGGATCGATGTTTTCTTCACCGCCGATTTTATCTATTGGACTGCGCGGATGGACGGCCTTGCCTACGCAATTACAGGCTCGGGAGATGGAATTTCAAATGCCAATAAAGGATCGGTAAAACACCCCGATTGGGGGTGGGACCCAGGGTTTAAGGTAGGCGCCGGTTTGAATCTCCCCCACGACGGTTGGGACGTTTATGCCGAATACACCTGGCTTTACTCAAACGGCGATCACAAAAAGAGCGTTAACGGAAGTAACATCCTTGCCCCTTGGAACATCTCTAATTTGTCAAATCTTCTCTCAAGCAGCGAAATTACCGACGCAAATGCCGATTGGGATATCCACTTCCACACAGTCAATCTAAGCTTAGGCCGCAATTACTTCATCAGCAATTTTCTCACCCTAAAACCCTTTGTGGGGTTTAAAGGAAGCTGGATCGACCAAGACTACCGGGTTCGCTACACTTTAGGAGAAGGAACCATCGATTCCACTCTAAAAATGAACAACGACCAAGACTTTTGGGGCCTAGGCCTCCGGACAGGATTGGATACAGGCTGGCAACTCACCTCTATCTTGAGCCTTTATGGAAATTTTGCCATTTCAGCCCTCTGGAGCCAGTTTGAGGTCGAAAGAAAAGATACCCGAAACGACTCAAGTAACCCTGGAGGACCCAACAACCCCCCTCTAAACACAACCATTACCGTCCTTAATTCCGAAAATGACTTCCATACCATTAAGGGAGTCGTCGAATTTGGATTAGGACTGCGTGCAGAGTGGTGGTTTTTTGACGACCGTTACCACTTTTTAGTGCAAGGGGGATGGGAAGAACAGTTATGGATCAACCATAACAACCTGCTTAAAACACACTTTGTAGAATCGGATCATGGCGATCTGATTTTGCAAGGGTTTACAATGAAACTCCGTTTCGATTTTTAGATTTTTTTTCCCGTATCGCGTTTTTTTCTTGCAAAAGAATTCCCAAGTAGAGTTTCATGGTAATTTAAATTGCAAAACATCCTTTTCCGATAGGTGTGAGCAGGAAAAAATGGCGCGCGGAAATTTTTCCCTTGCGTTATTCTCACAAATTCGGTTAAAAAGGAAAAAACATTAACGATTGATATTTTATCATTTCTGTAACAGGGAGAATTTTGAGAATGGAAATGAAACTCAGAAAACTTTGGCCTCTTCTAGGGGCTTTATGCTTGAGTTTAATGACTCCTGCTTTTGCTCAAGGTAACTACGGTGACTCGAGCTCTAACAGCCAAAGCATGCACTCAACTGGTCCAAAAGCTGGTCAAGGAACTTACCAGCGTGGAACCTTTAGAGAGATTACACCAAACGCCGGCCCTCGTGTCGCTCATGGTGCTGATGTATTCATCAGAGCAAACTTCATTTGGTGGAAAGCCGTTCAAGAAGGTGCTCCTACAACGTTTACCGGTACTACTGGTGTCCCTACCGTTTCTAAAGGAAGAAGCCTTCTGTATACTGACGAATGGGATCCTGGCTTTAAAGTCGGTCTAGGGTTAAACCTTAGCCATGATGGTTGGGACCTCCGTTCTCAATACACTTGGCTACACGGTTCTAATACTAGCCGTCTAAATAGCAGTAACACCGGTGGTGTGCTCTTCTCTGAAGATTCTGGTCAGAACGGAGAACGTTCTTCTGGAAACTGGGACTACAGCTTCAACTGTATCGACGTAGAACTTGGAAGAAACTTCTACCTTAGCCAATTCCTTACCATGAGACCCTTCATCGGATTTAAAGGAACCTGGCAAGACCAAGATACTACTATAAAAATTCACACAGTGGTTAATGATGTCATCACAAGCACCTTCAAGAGTCGTAATGACTTTGATGTTTGGGGCATTGGTTTCCGCGGTGGTCTTAACCTAGCTTACTACATGGCTAAGAGCTGGAGTATCTTTGGAAACTTCGCTTTTGCTAACGTGTGGGCTAACTACACCACAATAGAGAAGAAAGACACAACAACACCAGCTGGTGGCGTCACTACTGTCAACGTACACCGTGACACTGACACTCACTACAGTGTAAAGTATGTCTTCGAATCTCAAATCGGATTACGATGGGAGATTTGGTTCTCTGACGATAACTACCATTTTGCTATCCAAGCAGGATGGGAAGAGCAAACTTGGGTTAACTGGGGAGTCTTCGATCACGGCGGCGCTCCAAATTTCCATGACTTCAACATGCATGGTTTGAACTTCCAGTTGCGCTTCGACTTCTAACCCTCTGCGGTTAAAAGACGTTCGGAAAAAGGCACCACATTTGTGGTGCCTTTTTTTTATTCCCCTGTTATAGCTAGTAGTGGGGGAAGTTCATGACAAAAAAAATCCTATTTTTAGCCCTTTTCATTTTTACAGTCAAAGTCTTAGCAGGAGAAAACCAAGAAACCACTCCCGCAACAACCCCGATACCCATTACGATTCAAAAAGTTGATCTCTATCTAACAGGAGAATTTCTTTGGTGGAAAGGGATCCAGGAGGGACTCAACTATGCGACAACAGGAGTCCTTGTCCAGCCAGGAACAACGATAAGTTCAGGAAAAGTCCACTCCGTTGACTATCCCTGGAAGCCAGGCTTCCGTGTCGGTCTCGGCTTTTACCCTGGCCACGATGGGTGGGATCTTTATGCTCGCTACACCTATTTTCATAGTAGCTCCACCGCCCGCGCCCAAAACAGCGCAGGAAACATGCTCCCCATTACCGTTACCCTTTCAGGAGTCACCAATGTCCAAATACAAGGGGTAACCTCGGCCCGCAGCTCCTGGCATCTCCACTATAACGTTGTTGACTTAGAGCTTGGTAAAGCCCTTTACCTTAGCCGTTTCCTTTCCATCCGCCTTTTTGCAGGCCTCCGGGGCACCTGGACCGACCAAGATTGGAACACCCACTACCGCTCCAACCAGATCACCTTCGGAGGGGGAGGTGCCCTTCCCGGCACGATCACCACCCGTCAAACCCAAGACAACTGGGGAATCGGCCTCCGAATGGGCGCCAATGGAAACTGGATCTTCTATAAAGGGTGGAGCATCGTCTCCGATATCTCCTTTGCAGGGGTTTGGGTTGACTATGATGTCACCCGCCGTGATCGGATCACCCAAACAGGGGTAGCGAGCGCTTCGACCGCCAACATCAAGTCAACGCCCGACACCGCCATCGTCAACATCGATCTCATGTTAGGGCTCAAAGGATCTTGGTGGTTTAAAAATGAGCGGTACCATCTATCGCTCCAAGTCGGTTGGGAAAACCAAACCTGGATCAACTATGGGCAGTTTATCTTCCTTACCGGCTCAAATAACGGCGATCTCACCTTTACTGGCTTGACGACGCGGCTGCGCTTTGATTTTTAGGAGCTCTAAGGGTGTATTCACCCACGCGCTCACCCGCTAAAAGATCTTTAAGCTGCCATAGCGGCTCACGTTGAGATTTTTTCCCGAGACAATCAATGAACGTTTCCATTTGAATGCCTCTTCTGCTAAACTCGAGAAGCTTAAGCCCAGCTTTAATGAAGTAGACAAGCCTAAAAACCTCCTCAGTCTTTTTTGTCTGCTCATCTTCTCGTTCAAGTATAACCCCGATAAAATACCTCTTACCAAGGGGTCCCCCAAAAGCTGAATTGTTTTGGTCTTGAAATGTTTCTTGGCATAAGCCGAGCCCTATGCCATCCCTAAAAGAAGGCTTTTCGAAACCAAGATCCCAAAGGGTCGTACGAGTAAGTTGACCGAGCTCTTTTTTTCCAATAGCTTCAAAAAGATATTCCCCATAAAATGTTTTGAGGTCTACTTCGCTCTTCGAGAGTTTCCTATCTATGACTTTTTCGCCGAGAGCTTGCGCTTCTTCAATCTGCTCAATACTCAAGGTATTATACATATCTAAGAACCGCTTCCTCGTTTCCTCACTTAAAACCGTCATCGCATACATAATAAATCCTCTTGGTTTTTAGTTTTGGCAAATGGTCCCCTTTTTAGAATTCCTCGTCAAGATCGAAAATTTTCTTGAAAATCAATTAGGAATCCCTTTTCATTGGTAAAAAAAAGCGATACACCTATGAAACTCAGATTTCTTCTTTCCTTTGTTTTGTCTTTTGCCCTTTTGCACGCGGAAAGTGAAATCCGGATGCGGGGCGTTGAAGACCGCGTTACAAAGCTCGAACAAAAAGGGGCGCCGCAAACATCGCCCCACCCCATCACCCCTTGCGCAGGACCTAAAGTGCGTGGCGGCCGCGATGTTAACCTTTCTGTCGATTTTCTTTATTGGACTGCCCGCCTCGACGGCTTAACTTATGCAAAGACAGGACTGGGCAGCATCATTACCAGCACTAGCCCTAATAAAGGAGAAGTGCAGTCGGTCGATTGGTCCTGGGACCCCGGCTTTAAGGCAGGGCTCGGCTGGAACTTTTGCCACGGCTGCTGGGACATGCTCCTCCAATACACCTGGCTTTACACCAATGTTGACGGAAGCAAACGGTCAGAATTTTTGCAACCCGGCTTTGACATTCTTACTCCTGCAGACAGCTCCCTTGGCATTTCTCCATTTGATAAAGCAAGCGCCCACTTCGATCTCCACTACCAAGTGGGGGATCTAGAACTCGGCCGTAACTACTATGTGAGCAAAACGTTGAAGCTCCGCCCTTTTGTGGGAGCAAAAGGAACCTGGCAGAAACAGGACTACAACACCTTCCTCGACAATATCCCACTAAATAATACCTTCTTCAACTATAAGGCGCGCTTCGACCACGCCCTCTACGGCATCGGCATCCGTGGTGGCCTCAACACCTCGTGGCAATTCTCGAAAAACTTTAGCCTCTATGGAAACCTTGCCCTTTCGGGGTTGTGGATCCACTACAATACTGAGCGGAAAGATGTCTTCACTGAAATCTCAAACGGGCAGCAAGTAGGCACCCCTATTACCACAGTCAACACCAAAGATCGTCTCCGGCTGATCAAGCCAGTCCTTGAATTTGCGATGGGGCTGCGCGCTGAAACCTACTATGGGTGTGGCCGCTATCACGTCCTCTTTCAAGCAGGTTGGGAAAGTCAAATCTGGATCAACCAAACCCTTTATATTAGCCTCGACAATAATTACGACCGCTTTGATCTAAGTCTCCAAGGACTCACCACAAAGCTCCGCCTCGACTTCTGATTTGAATCACAAAGAGAATGTAAAGCGGCTTTACATTAGTAAGAAAATTCTGGTTTGAGGAGGAGGGTTGCCTCTTTAATCGCACCCACCACTACGTCAACCTCTTCAAAGGTGCTATACACCCCAAAAGAGATGCGCGAAAGGGAGGTAAGGCCAAAGCGGGCAAGGGTGGGCTGCGCGCACAGATGGCCAGTCCGGATTGCAATTCCCTTAAGACCTAAAAGGGTTCCTAGATCGAGCGAGTGGACGTTTTCAAGAGTAAAGCTAATAATTGCACCCTTTCTTCGGGCGTTTCCAACGATGGTCAGCCCGGGAATCTCTTCAAGCTTTTCGGTTGCATATTGGAGGAGGCTGCTTTGCCACTCTTCGATCTTCTTTTTTCCCACCGACTCGATATAGTCAATCGCGGCGCCCAAGCCAATCACTTGAGCAATCGAAGGGGTTCCCGCTTCAAACCGAAGAGGCGGCTCTTGATAGGTTGTCTTCTCCATCGTAACCGTTTCGACCATGTCGCCCCCTCCCATAAAGGGGGGCATCTCCTTTAAAAGAGCATATTTTCCATAGAGAATTCCCACCCCGGTTGGTCCATACATCTTATGACCAGAAAAAGTGTAGAAGTCGGCGTCGAGCGCTTGCATATCGAGGGAAACATGGGAGGCGGCTTGCGCCCCATCAATGAGTACCTTGGCCCCTGCCCCGTGGGCAAGATCGATGATCTCCTTAATCGGATTGATTGTCCCAGTTGCATTGGCGATGTGAGCGACAGAAACTAGCTTTGTCCGCTCCGAAAGAAGCTCTTTAAAAACATCGAGACGGAGCTCTCCACTATGATCCATCGGAATAAACTTGAGCTTTAGTCCCCTCTCTTCAGCAAGAAGTTGCCATGGAACAATATTGGAATGGTGCTCCATTTCAGAGATGATGATCTCATCTCCAGGCTCGAGAAAAGCTCTACCAAAGGAGTGGGCAACGAGGTTAATCGCTTCGGTTGTCCCCCGCGTAAAAACAATTTCCTCTTCTTGCCGCGCGTGGATAAACCTCTGCACCTTTGCCCGCACATTGCTATACATCTCGGTAGAATGGGCGGCAAGTTCATAAATAGCCCGATGAACCGTTCCATATTCCTGTCCATAAAAAAGGGTCATCGCATCGATCACACATTGGGGCTTTTGGGATGTTGCGGCCGTATCCAAGTAGACAAGAGGTCTTCCATTCATTTTCTTCTTAAGCATTGGAAAGTGCTTTCTTATCTGCCAAACGTCAAACAGATCCATCGGGTTATCCTTGATACAAAAATTGATCGACCACTTCCCCATCCATCAGCTCGGCGCAAAAGCCCCGCGCTAAGTGCCCCTTTGCCTCTTCTAAGGAAAGTCCCCGCGTCCTCAAATAAAAAAGCTCCTCCTCTTTCGGCTGCGCGCAAGTGGCTCCGTGGGAGGCTTTCACATCATCGGCAAAGATCTCGAGGTTGGGTTTACTCATCGCTTGCCCCTTCGGACTCAAAAGGAGATTGTTATTGAGCTGATAGGCTTCTGTTTTTTGCGCCTCTTTCTCCACATAGATCTTCCCCTCAAAGCTTGAGCGGGCCCGCCCATAAAGGGCTGTCTTATAGTGTTGATTGGAGCGGCAGTGGGGCGCGATGTGGCGGACGTTGATAAATTGGTGAACCTCATCTTTGCTGCCCACAATCGAGAGTCCCTTAAGGTCAACTTCACTATTTTCCCCTGCCAGGGTCATCTCGATATCCTCTCGCTCAGAAGAAGCTCCCTTAGAGAAGGTGAAGGACTCAAGCTTTGCATCCCGCTTTAAGTGGGCACGGAGGGTGTGCATCGCATATCCCTCATGTTCCCGATGAGATCTCAGTATCGCATGTGCTCCCTCATCCAAAGTAATCTGCACATGCTGATTATAAAAGTAACTTCCCTTCCCAATCATTCGCTTTTGCAATACCAGGCGAGCCCCTTTTCCTAAGAAAATCTCCATCTTCGGAGCATAAAAGCCCCCCTCCCCTGGTAAACACTCCCAATTTAAAGAGGCTACCTTTCCCGGAGGGACATAAAGGAATTGCCCCTCTTGGTAAAGGGCGTGGTTTAAAAGGGCAAAAGGATTTTCCTCTTTTTCAAGAGCTTCGGTCCACCTTTTTTGCAACAAAGAGCCATAAGAGCTCATTGCCTCATGCAAAGGAAGTGAAATAATTCCCTCTGCTGAAGAAAGAGCGCTCTCCATAGCTTTCTTCTCAAAAGAAATTTCATAAAGCCCTTTGAGAGAAACATACCGAAATGGATCCCACTTTTTTGTTGGCAATCCTTTTTGCACCGCAGCTTCCCAAAATCTTTGGCGCCACGGCTCATTAGAAAGGTAGGGTTTAAGTTTCTCTAAAAGTGTCACAGCAGCGCATACCCTTTTTCTTCTAAGTGAAGGGCCAGCTCCGGGCCTCCCGTTTCGACAATCTTTCCGTCGACTACAACATGGATAAACTGCGGCTTAATATAATCTAAAAGACGTTGGTAGTGGGTGATCAAAATTAGAGCATTGTCCTGGGTCAATTGCTTATTCACCCCTGCCGCCACGATCCGCATCGCATCGATGTCGAGTCCCGAGTCGGTCTCGTCTAAAATTGCCAGCTTCGGCTCTAAAATTGCCATCTGCAACACTTCGTTTCGCTTCTTCTCTCCTCCTGAAAAGCCCCCGTTAACATCTCGCTCCCCGAAAGAAGCGGGAATCTCCATCTCCTCCATCTTTTTCTTCAAAAGGAACTGAAAATCTTCTTCCGAAAGGGGCTCTTTCCGCTTACTATTTAAAGCGCTGCGCAAGAACTGAGCGTTGCTGACTCCTGGGATTTCGACCGGATATTGAAAGCCCATAAAGAGGCCAAAACGGGCCCGATCCTCAATATCCATCCCGAGGAGATCCTCTCCCAAAAAGGTGATTGATCCTCCCGTCACTTCATAACTTGGGTGACCTGCTAAAATCTTTGCCAAAGTAGATTTTCCCGCTCCATTCGGCCCCATAATTGCATGGATTTCCCCTGGCTTTACAACAAGAGAAAAGCCTTTCAAAATCTCTTTTCCTTCAACCGATACACATAAGTTTTCAATCGTTAACATTATCCGACCGACCCTTCTAATTTAAGCGTTAATAATTTTTGAGCTTCAGCCGCAAACTCCAAGGGAAGCTCTTTGATCACCTCTTCACAAAAGCCATTCACAATCATCTGGATCGCATCTTCCATTGAAATTCCTCGAGACTGAAGATAAAAAAGTTGCTCCTCGTTCATCTTCGAGGTCGAGGCTTCATGTTCTAGCTCTGCTGTCTCATTATGCACCTCAATATAAGGAAACGTGTTTGCGCTGCAGGCATTTTTCACCAGCATCGAGTCACACTGGGTGAAGTTACGCGCCCCTTCTGCCCGCGAAGAGATGTGGACCAGTCCCCGGTAGGTATTCGAAGACTCGTCAGCTGAAATTCCCTTCGAAATGATCGTTGAGCGGGTCCGTTTGCCGAGGTGAATCATTTTTGTTCCCGTATCGGCCTGCATCTTCCCATTGGTCAGGGCGACTGAATAAAACTCGCCAACCGAGTCGTCTCCTTGCAAGATACAGCTCGGATACTTCCATGTAATTGCCGCCCCTGCTTCCACCTGCGTCCAGGAAATTTTGGACCGGTTGCCCGCACATTTTCCCCGCTTGGTAACGAAGTTGTAAATCCCCCCTTTGCCCGTCTTCCGATCTCCCGCATACCAGTTTTGCACCGTCGAATACTTGATCTCCGCATCTTCATGAGCGATCAGCTCAACGACCGCCGCGTGGAGCTGGTTTTCATCGTAGGCGGGGGCGGTGCACCCTTCCAAATAGCTCACATACGAGCCCGGCTCCGCAATAATAAGGGTCCGCTCAAACTGCCCTGTCTCCCTCTCGTTGATCCTAAAATAGGTCGAAAGTTCGATCGGGCTCCGCACCCCCTTCGGGATATAGACGAATGAGCCATCAGAAAAAACCGCCGAGTTCAGCGCCGCATAAAAGTTATCCCCAATCGGAACTACCGTTCCCAGATATTCCTTTAAAAGCTCGGGATATTTTTTGACCGCCTCACTCATCGAGCACAAAACCACACCCGCTTTTTCGAGCGTTTCATAAAAGGTCGTTCCCAAAGAGACCGAGTCGAAAACAACGTCGACCGCCACATTGCTCAACCGTTTTTGCTCATCGAGGGGAATCCCCAACTTGTCAAATGTCTTTAAAATCTCGGGGTCAACCTCATCGAGGCTGCTGAGCTCCTGCTTTTTTTTGGGAGCGGCGTAGTAGCGCATGTTTTGAAAGTCAATCGGAGCGATCTTGAGGTGGCCCCAATCGGGAGGGGTCATCTCTTTCCATTTCCGGAAAGCCTTGAGGCGAAATTCGAGCATAAAAGAAGGCTCCCCTTTCTTAGCAGAAAGGGCGCGGACCGTTTCTTCATCGAGCCCCTTGGGGAAAACCTCGGTCTCGATGTCGGTCTGAAAACCATATTTGTACTCCTCTCTTGAGGAGAGAATCTCTTCCGTTGACATAAGGGCTCAAGGATACCTCGTTTATCTCACGATGTCAACGCAACTAAAAAATTTTATTAAGGGGCTGCCTCCGAAAGTCGCTTTCCCCAGATTTTGCGATGATTTTCGAGAAAAAATCGAAAGTTTGCAAATCGACATATGCCTAAGTATAGGAGATTTGCAAACTTTCGATTTTTTTCGGAAAGCGCGCGAAAGATGGGGGAATGGACTTTTAAGGGCAGCCCCATTAAGAGCAGCCTCATTAAGCAATCTGGGAGGCGATCCGCTCCATGGCGCGGGCGAGATCCTCGGGGACGTCGATCCCAAGGGTGTCGTGAGCCGTCTCATGCACCTGGATGGTGAGACCCTGATCGAGAAAGCGGAGCTGCTCGAGCCCCTCTGCAAGTTCGAGGGGTGAAGGGGAAAGAGTAGAAATTTCTTCAAGAGCCTCTGCCGTATAGGCGTAGATGCCGATATGCTTATAGTAGGTCACCTCTTCGAGACCATCCCGGTCGTAGGGAATCGGCGAGCGGGAAAAATAGAGAGCTTTTCCTTTGTGATCAGAGACCACTTTAACCACATTAGGATCTTCGATCTCCTCTTCGTGGTTAATCTCTTTTTTAAGGGTCCAGATGTCGTAAGGAGCGTCGGTCGACTGGAGGAGGTTTTCGATCATTTCCCGGTGAATAAAGGGCTCGTCCCCCTGCCAGTTGACCCAGATATCTCCCTTAAGGGTTCCTTGCCCCTGCAGTTCGATCAGCCGGTCGGTTCCCGATTGGCAATCGGGGCAGGTCATATGGTACATTCCTCCAAAGGAATCGATGAGACGGGCCGTTTCCCGATCGTCGATGGCAAAAGCCACCTCATCAAACATCTCGCTACTCGTTGCCGCTTCCCACACCCATTGAAGCATCGGTTTTTCCCCAAGCATGGTGAGCACTTTCCGGGGAAAGCGGCTCGAGGCAAGTCTTGCTGGAATAATACAAACGACTCTCATAATAGCTCCTTTATGGTTGCGCGGAGGCCTGCTTCGAGGGACCACTGAGGTGTAAACCCAAGGGTAGTCATCTTTGTCCCATCCATCGCATAGCGAAAATCATGCCCCGGACGGTCGATCACAAAGGTAATTAGCTCTTCGAGGTTTTTCTCCTCAGTCATCTCTTCGGCTACCTTGAGGATCAGGCGCAAAAGGTCAATGTTTTTCATTTCGTTCCCTCCCCCGATATTATACACTTCCCCCTTTTTTCCCTCTTCCAAAATGGTCCAAACGGCGCGGGCATGGTCCTCGACAAAGAGCCATTCGCGCACATTCTCCCCTTTGCCGTAGACGGGGAGGGGCTTTTTCCCAAGGGCATTTTGGATCATGAGGGGGATAAATTTTTCAGGATACTGACCTGGTCCATAGTTATTACTTGCATGGGAAAGGGTGGTCGACATCCCATAGGTCACCCCATAAGCGCGGACAAAGTGGTCAGAACTTGCTTTCGAGGCGGAGTAGGGAGAGTTGGGGCGGTAAGGGGTCTTCTCGGTAAAAATTCCTTCAGGCCCCAGCGCTCCATAAACCTCATCGGTCGAAATGTGGTGAAAGTGGATCTCTGGATGGGTCCGAACAAACTCGAGAAGGTTGCACGTTCCCAAAATGTTCGTTTCTAAAAAAGGCATTGGATCGGTAATGCTCCGATCAACGTGAGTTTCGGCGGCAAAGTGGACGATTCCATCGATGGGTCTTTCGTCGTGGATGGTTTCTAAAAGGGCGCGGTCTCGAATATCCCCTTTGTAAAACCGGTAGCGAGGATCCCCTTCTACCTCTTTGAGGTTAGCAAGGTTGCCTGCATAAGTGAGAAGATCGAGGTTCGAGATATGGCCTGTAAACCCAGCGTGTTTCAGGGCGTAGCGGATAAAGGCTGACCCCATGAAGCCAGCGCCGCCGGTCACTAAAAGGTGGTTTTGATTAAGATTCAAGAGCATGGGCAAGCACCTCTTCGAGTCCCTTTTCCCAATGGGGAGGTTTAAAATTTTCTGTTAGAAGGACTGACGAGGTAGGCCTTTTGGCTTTACCCAACTTCTCGCTTGAAATGGACTCAATAGTGTGACACCGAATGGGATGATTCTTTTCTTCAAGCTTTCGTTTAATCGCTTCAGCAAAGCCATGCCAAGTGGTCTCCCCCTCATTGGCAAAGTGGAACGTTCCTGACGCATCGAGAAGGGAAAGGGTTGCTTCAGCTAGGTCATCGGCGTAGGTGGGGCGCCCCTTTTGATCATTCACGACACTCAAAATTTCTTTTTCTTGCATGAGCTGGATCATCGTTTTGACAAAATGACTTCCCTCTCGGCCAAAGAGCCATGAGGTGCGGATAAGACACGCTTCGGGGTGAAGCTCTTTTTCCCCCGCTTCTTTGCTTTTTCCATAGACCGAAAGGGGTCCTGTCGGGTCGCCGGTCTGATACCCCTCTTTCCCCCCATCAAAAACATAGTCGGTTGAAAAATGGATCAACTTTTTTTCATGTTTTTTTGCCAACTTGGCAAGTAAACTCACCGCATCTCTATTCAGGGCAAAAGCGCGCGTCTCCTCTTCTTCGGCTTTGTCCACCGCAGTATACCCGGAGCAGTTGACGATGTGGGTAAAGTGCATCGTCTCAAATTGGGCACGCACACTCCTCGCATCTTCAACATCAACCTCTTTTCGCGTGGTCGCTACGTAGTCAATTCCTTTTTCGAGACATTTTCGCCGCATTGCGCTTGCCAAAAGTCCCCGTTTTCCAATAATCCAGAGTTTCATACTAACCTCAATTCATAAAAGTATGGGCTGTTTTTGTCTCGCTCCGAGACGATCGCCTCTTTAACCGGCCACTCGATCCCCACCTCGGGGTCGTCAAAGCGAAACCCTTTTTCCGTTTTGCTATTATAGGGGGCACTTGTCTTATAAAGGACATGCGCCTCAGGGCTCACCACACAAAACCCATGGGCAAACCCGACGGGAACAAAGAGCTGGTGGTGGTTTTCTCCGTCTAGGTAAACCCCTTCCCACTTCCCAAAGGTGGGGGAGGATAAACGGATATCCACGATGACATCATAAATTTTTCCCTTTGCCACACGGACAAGCTTTGCCTGTCCCGGCTCCGACTGAAAGTGCATCCCTCGGATGGTTCCCTCTTTCGAATAGGAATGGTTGTCCTGAACGAAGGGGCAGTCGATCCCTTTTTCAAGGTAACGTTCGACCTGGTGGCTCTCGAAAAAATAGCCCCTCTCATCCTGAAAGACTCGGGGTCGAATCAGTTTCGCCCCTTTTAACTTTAATTCTTGAACGTCCATTGCTTCGTGATTGTAGCAAGACCTGGAAATAAAGCAAATGTAAAGCCGCTTTACACTGAAGAGCTGAAAAAAAACTTCTTCTGAAGCTCAGCAAAAACTAAAAAAATCGAACAAAAAAACATTTTAATAGTTGAAGTTAAGTAGTTTAAGGTTTTTTCAGTGGGTCACCAAAATGAAAAAACATGATTTAGTGACCCAGAGTTTAGAAAAAAAACGGGTCACCAAATCGTTTTTTCTTGATTTGGTGACCCATTTTTCTTTATCATCAAGCTATGTTTTGTGGAAGAGAAAGAGAACTCAAACTCCTGGACTCGCTCCTTGAAAAGAAGAGCGCAAGCCTAGTTGTGATTCGAGGGAGACGGCGCGTTGGAAAGAGTCGTCTAGTGGAAGAATTCACTAGACGAAATAAAATGCGCAGCTTGGTTTTTTCAGGTATTCTTCCCGTGAAAGGGACAACAGCAGCTTCCCAAAGAGAGGAGTTTGCCCGACAACTAGAACAAAAAAGAATTTATGGTGTCAATCCTAGTGACTGGGGAATGCTTTTCTGGCACCTAGCAAAGCAAACAAAAACGGGGCGGATTGTTATTTTCCTCGATGAAATATCTTGGATGGGTAGCAAGGATTTCGATTTTTTAGGAAAATTAAAAAATGCTTGGGACCTACATTTTAAGCAAAACCCAAAGCTTATCTTAATCCTTTGTGGTTCGGTTTCTAGTTGGATCGAGGAGGAGGTGCTCAACAACCCTGCTTTTCTAGGCAGGATTACGATGAAACTCACCCTTGATGAGCTGACTCTCCATGAGAGTAGCCAGTTTTGGGATCATCGATCTTCTACAACTTCTGCCTATGATAAGCTGAAATTCCTAAGTGTTTCTGGGGGCATTCCGAGGTATCTAGAAGAACTTAATCCTAGTCAACCTGCTGAAACAAATATTAGAAGAATGTGCTTTCAAAAAGAGGGGTTTCTGTTTGACGAGTTTAAGCATATCTTCGCAGATCTTTTCGACAAAAAATCTAAAACCTATGAGGGGCTTGTAAGATGCTTGATCAAGGGGCCACTAGAACTTAGTCAGATCTATAAAAAGCTAAACATTAAGAAAAGTAGCAAAACAAGTGGCTACTTAGATGATCTTATTTTATCAGGCTTCGTCTCAAGAGATTATACATGGAATATCAAAGATGGAAAAGACTCTAAGCTAAGCCAATATCGACTTAGGGATAATTATCTTCGTTTCTACCTCAAGTGGGTTTACCCTAATAAAAGCAAAATTGAAAGGGATGAATTTAGTGAAAAGCCGTTAAAAACTCTCCCCGGATGGGACTCTATCATGGCTTTACAGTTTGAAAACCTTGTTTTACATAACCGAAAAGAGATTTGGAAACTTCTCCACTTGCAGCCTTCCGAAATCATCACAAACAGCCCATTCTTTCAAAAGCAAACAACATCGCAAGCAGGATGCCAAATTGACTATATGATTCAAACGAGTCACCAGTTTCTCTATCTCTGCGAAATTAAATTCTCAAAAAACACCATCAACAGCGAAGTGATCGATGAAGTTAAAGAAAAGATCCGCAGGTTAAAAAGACCTAAAAATTTTTCAGTCCTTCCCGTTTTAATTTATGCGGGCGAACTTTCCGAAGATGTCATCGATAGTGGTTTTTTTGCCAAAATTATCGATTTTGGTGAGCTGTTGTAAAGCGTCCTTGACAAGTCCCCCTTTTAACCCCGGAGTGCCACTTATGGGGCTGCCCCTCAAGAGACGATGTAAAGCCGCTTTACATCAGTGCCGATACTGTCCCATGGTGGGGCGTTGCCTTATTCCTCCTGTAGGAGTAGCAGGTTTCGGGGTTTCCGTAGGTGCAGATCTCGGCGATCTCGATCTGCCCTTGGGGAACCCCTGCTGCCATCAGCTGCATGGTAGAAATTTTCCAAAAATCAAAGTAGGTGGGGCGGACTTGGAAGCGCCAAAAGGATTGGGGAAGCTCCTCCCGGTAGTGCTTAAATTCGGCATTTTCAGGACCAAGGCTGGGTCCAATACAAACGATGAGACGTGCAGGATCTGCTCCGAGGCTGACCATGGCATCGATGGTGTTTTGGTAAATGTTTTGGACGCTCCCCCGCCAACCGCAGTGGGCAGTCCCTAAAACGTTTGCAACGGGGTCATAAAGGATGGCCGCTTGACAGTCGGCATGACGAATAAGAAGTCCCATCTCCCTTTCTCCAGTCACCATCCCATCATAGTTTTCAACATGGGTAAGGGGAGCATCATACTTTTTGACTTCGAGAATATCGGCGCGGTGACACTGCTTGAGCTTGACCCCTTTTTCAACCCCCAAAGAGCCCAAAAGTGCAGGCAAGTTTTCCTCTTTTCCCAGACGGAAAACGCCATGCCTAACTTCTGGGAATTTTTGGAGAAGCTCAAACTCAAACCACTCAATTCCATTTTTCTTTTTTCTTCGCATCCACTAATATGTAACATATGAGCTATTTTATCTTCATCCACCATCCGATCGCCTCCCTTGCTTTCATTTCGCTAATGCTTGCTTTCATCAGCTTATGGACCCATCGAAAGCCATGGCTCTGGGGCTCTTTTTTAGCCCTTTCTTTTATCTTTGCCCTTTATGGAAAGGTGATCGATCTAAGGATCTTTATCGCATTGATTCTACTTGGGGGCGCCCATCTTGCTTTAACAGGGAAGCTGAAAGGAATTCCCCGTTTCATCACAATTTTGGTGGCTATTTTACTTTCCGTTTTACTCATGGGCCACTTTTTTCCTGGGTTTTACAACTGGAAAATTGCGACAAACTTGCAGCTGAGCAAAAATGCTCACCCCTACTCCCTCTATCTCAATTACGATAAACCGTTCATCGGCTTTTTTCCCCTGGCCCTTTCGATTCCCCTCCTATCACGGCTCCATCTCCGCTCTGTTTTTGTAAAAACAGTGGCCCTCACAACGCTTGGAGTGATCGTCCTAGTCGTCCTTGCCCTTTATTTCCATCTTGTGGAGATCGATCCGAAGTTTCCCCATATCACTTGGGTGTGGTTGATCGCCAACCTCTTCCTTGTGGTCATTCCTGAAGAAGCTTTTTTTCGGGGGTTTCTCCAAAGAGAGCTGAGTGACTATTTGAACACGAAGTGGGGCGGCCCCCTTAGCGTCATCGCGGTTTCTCTTTTCTTTGCCCTTCTCCACTTCACCTTCATCCGCGACCTCGGCTTCCTATCACTCACCTTCATCGCCTCACTCGTCTATGGAAGCATCTACCAGATGACACGGTCGATCGAAAGTAGCATCTTCTGCCACTACCTTTTCAACGTCATCCACTTTTTCTACTTTACCTATCCGGCGAGTAGCGTCCATTAGAGTTGCGATTCGGGTAGCTATAGCTGCCACCATAAGGGCTTTGGGGTTGCGCGGGCTGCTGCGGCTGCACTTGTTGCTGCCCATTTCCATTTTGCCGCGCATTTTTCATCACAATCTCAACGGCCTCATCGGGAGAAAGTTGCGCCGGCTGTCCTGAAAGACCTTGAACGGGAGAGGTTGCAAGGGTCATCGCCTCAATCCGTTGCGATACGGAAAAGTGACGGCAAAACATCGTCCGATGCATGTCGCTCAACTGACTTGCAAACTGCTGCTCTTGCTGCGAAAGGTGGGAGCAGTCCGAAGGGACCCCTTGTTGGGGTTGGGGCTGCTCCATCTGTTGCCCATACTGGTTCCCATTCGAAGGGTAGCCATACTGCTGTGCACTTAAGGCGCCCACTGTGAGTAGAAAAATACCTAATAAGCTTTTCATCGGTTAACCTCTGTTTTATTTTAACCATTATCATAAGCTCTTTGATTATAAAAGAGGTTTTTTCTATACGGGGAGTATGACCGAAAGACCCCTTGAATGTAGCCAATGTAAAAAAAACGCCGATGTCGTCTATAGCGAGATCGTCGGCGACACTGTCAACATCGTAGTAATGTGTCAGGGCTGCCCTGTTTTAAAGCAGAAGCTTCAGGGAAAAACAGCGCCCGACACCTCTCGCAAAAAGGAGGAGGGGCTCTGTTGCAACGCGTGTAAAACCTCCCTTGAAGCAGTGCTCATGGGAGAGCCTCTTGGGTGCAAGGGCTGTTACGCCGCCTTCGAAGAGATTTTGACCGATCAGCTCATCGAGGCGCAATGCATTTCCCCCCGCTTAAAGCCCAATCCTTCCAGCCCGATGCCCACCCTTCACATCGGGAAGTCGCCCAATATCGACGAAACCTCCAAGCACTTAACCCGGATCCGTGATCTGAATGAAGCGCTCAGCCAAGCGCTTAAAGGGGAAAACTACGAAGAGGCGGCGTGGCTTCGTGACCAGATCAACACCTTAACCAATGAGAAGTCGTGAGCATCTTTTTAAAGCTTAGGGAAAATAGCGTCTGGGAAAAAAGTGATACGCCGATTTGGATGGCATCGAGCTTTTTCCTTCACCGGAATGTGGCCTCTCACCCCTTTCCTCCAAAGATGACGGAGGCCGACTCAGAGCAAACGCTTGGCGCCTTGAAAAGCACCCTCTTAAATTCGACCGCTTTACAGGGGTCAACCTTTTTTGATTTTGAAAAAATGAAGGGAGCAGAAAGGGAGTTTTTGCTTGAACATTTTTTAGCCGTCTCAACCTCCCAAAACCCCTCTTGTAAAGCGGGCCTTGTCATTGACGAAGAAGGCACTTTTCTCGCCACTATTAATGGGGAAGACCACTTGGTTTTACAAGCGATCGAAGCCCACTCTCAGTGGAAAGAAGCTTGGAAAAAGCTTGGCGCCATTGAAGAGGAAATTGCCCAAAACCATCCCCTTGCCTACTCCCACAAGTTTGGGTATCTCACCTCAGAGCTTTCCAATGCGGGAACGGCTCTTACGATCCAAGCCTTTCTCCATCTCCCCTGTCTGATCCAGCTCGATCAGATCGACGAAGTCTTTGTCAAAGAGCTCGACGAGGGGGTGCAAGCAAATGGTTTGACTGGAACGAGTGAGTTTGTGGGCGATATCGTCATCATTCAAAACCGTTTTACGTTGGGACTAACTGAAGATCACATCTTAGAGGAGATCCACAAAACGGCAACCAAACTCGTCTCCTACGAAAAAAACCTCCGGGCGGCCCTGGTCGAAACCCCCGATGCCTTGATCGTCGATAAGATCAGCCGAGCCATCGGCCTACTCAACCACTCTTACCAGATCGAAACCAAGGAGGCGCTCGACGCCTTAAGCTTTGTAAAGCTAGGGATTGATTTGGGGTGGATCGAGGGGCTGACCGACCAAGACCTCAATAGAATTTTCTTTGAAGTGCGTCGCGGCCACCTTACTCTTACCGCTGAAGAGGAAATTCCAAAAGAAAAGCTCGCCCAAAAACGGGCAGAATTCTTACAATTGGCATTAAAAACCATCAGCCTAAAAAAATGATCACAGCGATTTTGCTTATGAGTGGGACGGGAGAGCGCTTCGGAAGCGATATTCCTAAGCAGTTCCTCAACCTCTCCGGAAAGAAAATTTATCTCCACACCCTCGAGGCGTTCCTCCCCTTTACCGAGTTTCAAGAGATTATTCTCGTTTGCCATAAGAAGCATATGGAGAAGGTGCAGAAGGAAGTGAGCGCCCCCCACATCCGTGTGGTGGAAGGGGGACACACGCGGCAAGATTCCTCCTATCGGGGCCTTCTTGCTTGCGGCGCTGAAACAACCCATGTTGTGATCCACGATGCGGCTCGCCCCTTCGTCTCCACCAAGATCATCCAAGATAATCTCGACGCTCTTAAAAAATATGACGCCGTCGATACCTGTATCCCTTCTACGGACACCATTGTCCACGCCAGCAGTTTTGATACGATTAGTGATATTCCAAGTCGCGCCGAATATCTTCGCGGCCAAACTCCTCAAAGTTTTTCCTATCCCCTGATCCTCGAGGCCCACGAAAAGGCCCCCGACAAAAATGCCTCCGACGACTGCACCCTCGTCCTTAAGCAAGACCGCCCTATCCATATTGTCCCCGGCGCCGAAAGCAACATTAAAATTACCGGCGAGCTCGATCTCTTCTTAGCCGAGCAGCTCATGCGACGAAAAAGCCGCTCTCCTGCCAAGCAGACCCTCTCTCTTAAGGGAAAAACCTTCGCCATTGCTGGTGGAACTGGTGGGATCGGCTCCGCTCTTGCTACTCTCCTTAAAAAGGAGGGGGCAATACCTCTGATCCTTTCTAAATCTTCTCCCGATTACCCGATCGACCTGACCGATTTTGAGGCAACGCAAAAACTTTTTAAATCGCTCGGCCCCCTCGATGGGTTGATTAACTGCGTTGGACATCTTTCAATCAAACCTTTCCATGCCTTGAGCCCAGCCGAAATCGACCATCTGATCGCCACCAATCTCCACACCCTTCTCTATAGCTGCCACACTGCGCAGATCAAGCCAGGGGGCCATATCATTAACCTTTCCTCTTCCTCCTTTTCTAGAGGAAGGAAGTCCTATACCCTCTACTCCTCAGCTAAAGCGGCTATCGTCAACTTTACTCAAGGGCTTGCCGAAGAGCGTCCCGATCTTCACATCAACGCTGTCGTCCCCCAAAGGACCGCCACCCCGATGCGCACCACCAATTTCCCTAGCGAAGATCCTTCCACCCTCCTCTTCCCCGAGGAGGTGGCTCAAGAAATTCTTATCCTTTTAAAGCAAAAAGCTACCGGATCTCTCTTCGAAGTGCGAAAAAAATAGTTCTATTAATTGCCCCGCACCGGTATAATCCTAACGATTAATGGTTAACCAAACAATTTTTATGTAGGAGAAATTTTATGTCACCAGAAGTTCGCAGAAATCTAGAGGCTTTAACCCCTTGGGCTGTAGACTTAGCAAAACAGGCAATAAAAACAGGCGCTGTGATCGCAATTACCCGCCATATGCTTCCTGACCTTTATAGAGCAGGTGCCGCTAGTGCAGTTTTGTTCACAGCTATAGAAAAACTTATTACAGGTTTAGGGCACCAGTATTACAACACCCTCTACTTAGATGGAGATACCCGTCGAGACGAGGAACGGAATCTGAATGTTTTTTCAACCTTTGCAGCCACGGTAGGATCTGTTGCCTTTGTCATATTAGGGAAGAGGTTTCTGTCTAAAACGCCCATTACCCTTAAACAGTCAGCGGCTTTAGCCGCCCCTTCAGTCGGGCTGGCTGTCTTAAGAGGTACTTTGCTTTATTTTGGAGCACGTCGAGAGGGACCCAACATATATTCTCCAGAAAAAGCTAGACTTTATTAACACAAAGTATCCCCTCTAGGTGCTTTTTTGTCAAAAAAGCCGAGCTGGCAATGCCAGCTCGGCTTTTTCTTTTGAGGCTTGTTGGGCTCGAACCAACGACCCTCTCCTTAAAAGGGAGATGCTCTACCAACTGAGCTAAAGCCTCGAATTTGACCCCAAGGGGATTCGAACCCCTGTTGCTAGGATGAAAACCTAGTGTCCTAGGCCTGACTAGACGATGGGGCCATGAACATACTTATGTTGCACCATTTTACACCCTGGCCCAATAATAATCAACCCTCTAAACCGCCATGATGTCTTTTTCTTTGGAGGCAAAGAGCTCGTCAACCTTTTTGCAGAACTGATCGGTTAGCTCCTGGATCTGCTTCTCATTTTTCTTTTGCTCGTCTTCGGTGATCTCTCCGTCAGCCTTCTCCTTCTTGACCTGATCGTTAGACTTGCGGCGAATATCGCGGATGGTCACCTTGGTCTTCTCCCCTTTCTCGCGGGCTTCTTTGGCGATCTCTTTCCGCCGCTCCTCGGTCATCGGGGGGATCGGAACCCGGACGATGTGGCCATCGACTGCGGGAAGGAGGTTCAGGTTGGCCTTCTCGATCCCTTTAGCGATCGAATTGGTGGTACTGGGATCAAAGGGGGTAACGACGAGCTGATTCCCGTCCGCAACAGCAACGGTTGCCACATCGCGCATCCGCATCGGCGTCCCGTAAACTTCAAGGGAAACGTTGTCGAGCATCGAGGGGCTCGGACGGCTGGTTCTCATTCCTTTGAGCTCTTCCTGGTAGTGGTCGAGCGCTTTTTGCATGTTTTCTTTACATTCATTAATAGTCATCTTTAACCTTTGGTAACAAGTGTTCCACCCTTCTTTTCGGTGACTGCTTTAAGTAGGGCCCCCTCTTCAAAGAGATTGAAGACATGGATCGGGATGTCACTTTCGCGACAAAGGGCGATGGCGGTCCCATCCATGACATGGAGGTTCTTGGTGAGAACGTCGGAGTAGGTGAGGTGATCGCTTTTGATAGCAGCGGGGTTTTTCTTGGGATCGCTATCGTAGATCCCATCGACCTTGGTTGCTTTGAGGAGGACCTCGGCCTCAATCTCGCTAGCGCGCATGGCGGCAGTGGTATCTGTCGTGAAGTAGGGGTTACCTGTCCCTCCAACAAAGATCACAATGTGCCCTTTGTCAAGAGAGTGGAGAGCGTGACTCCAGTTGTAGGGCTCAACGATTCCATCAAAATTAAGGGCGCTCATCACACGGGTTTTACACCCTTTGGTAGAGAGGACTTGTCCTAAGATCAGGCCGTTGATGGTGGTGGCTAGCATCCCCACATGGTCGGCAGGAGTTCGGGCGAAGCCAAATTGCTCAGCCATATTCCCACGGAAGATGTTCCCTCCTCCAATGACAATGCCAATCTCTACGCCAAGTTCGTAAATGCCGCAGATGCTATTTGCAATCTGATCGCAGGCAATATGGTCAATGACTCCGGGCTTTTCCCCTTTAAGGGATTCGCCCGAGAGTTTTAAAAGAACACGTTTGTAGGTCACTTACTCACCTATTTGCCAGCGGACAAACTCGACAACTTCGAGTGTCTTGCCAGCTTTCTTTCCTTCGGCTGCAACGTAATCGGCTACAGTACTTGAGGAATCCTTTACAAATTTCTGATTGAGAAGACACGCCTGCTCATAAAAAGCCTTGAGCTTTCCTTGAACAATCTTATCCATGATCTCTGGGGGCTTCCCTTGGATCTGGCTCCGTGCAATCTCTTCTTCTTTAGCTAAAACATCGGCAGGCACTTCTTCGGGCTTGAGGAAGTCAGGCGCTTCTGCTGCAACATGCATTGCAACATCGCGGGCCAAAGCTTCTTGGTCTCCTGCTCCCTTGATCCGAACGGCGCAGACGATTTTCCCTCCCATATGGGAGTAAATCCCTAGAGATTCATCACCACTTTTCTTGAAGTCGAGAACCCGCTTAATCTGGATGTTCTCTCCCAAGCTGTGAACCGTTTCGGCCCGGTACTCATCGATGGTGAGCGCTGGGTTTTTGCTATGTTTTTGCTTTAAGAAATCGTCGACAGAAGAGGGCTTAGCGACTAAGGCATCCGCGCAGATGTTTTTGAGAAACTCTTTAAAGCGATCATTTTGGAGGACAAAGTCGGTCTCAACATTGACTTCAACGAGGTAGGCGGCATCACTATCTTCTGCAATCCCTACGACTCCTTCATTGGTCTCACGTCCCCCTTTTTTGACGGCGGAGGCCATCCCTTTTTTCCGAAGGATGTGGATCGCTTCTTCCATATCACCACCCGCTTCGGTTAGAGCATCTTTACATTTGCTCATTCCTACGCCGGTCCGTTTTCTTAGGTCCATGACCATTTGGGCTGAAATTGTCACTCTTTTTCCTCCTCCCCTTCAGCAGGTTCTACTTCGGGTTCTACTTTTGCTTCCGCTTCTTTTTTCTTTTCTTCTTTCTCAAGAGCGATATTGAGCTCTGCTTTTTTGTCGATTACCACATCGGAAAGGGCTTGGACAATGAGCTTAATGCTTTTGAGGGCATCATCGTTACAGGCAATCACATAGTTAATCGGATCGGGATCGCAGTTGGTGTCGACTAGGGCCATCACAGGAATGCCTAGCTTATTTGCTTCGGCAACGGCGATGTGCTCTTTGTTGGGGTCGACAACAACGAGAAGTCCCGGGGGTTTTCGCATGGCGCGAATTCCCGACAGATTTCGGTTGAGTTTTTCTTGCTCTTTGGCAAGGAGGCTGAGCTCTTTCTTCGTGAACTTGTCCCCTTCTGATGCAATTTGTTTTTCAATCCGCTCAAGCGTCTTTACCGACTGCCGAATGGTCGAAAGGTTGGTGAGCATACCGCCCAGCCATCTTTCGGCAACGTAAAATTCGCCGCAGCGCTCGGCGCACTCTTTGATAACATCTTTTGCTTGTTTCTTAGTTCCCACAAAAAGAATGCTCTTATGTTTTTCAACGGTTGAAATAACCGCTTCGATCGCAACGCGGATTTGTTGCATTGTCTTTGCAAGGTCAATGATGTAGATCCCACTGCGCTCTTCAAAAATATAGCGCTTCATCTTGGGGTTCCATCTCTGTTTCTGGTGGCCGAAATGGGCTCCAGCTTCTAGAAGATCCTTAATGGATACAGTTGTTTGGTACGTTTGGTCTTTTGCCAAGCCTTGTCCCTTTTGTTTGACGACGGCATCTCCACTTTTGTGAAAATTTCGGTCTTGGTTAAAAATAGTTATATCCCGGAGCACTGCCGAATGTCATCGGTAGCACTCCGGGTAGTCGGTAGCGCCTGATCAGAATCGAACTGACACTAATAGCTTGGAAGGCTATTGTTCTACCATCGAACTACAGGCGCACGATGTTTATCCCTTTTACCCTATGTAGGCTATTTTTTCCAAGAGAATTCCTCTGCCTCCTAAAAATTAAATTTTTTTCTTTGCGCATCAGCACGTGCAATTTTATTATGAATCCGCTATAGTAAGAGGAAACCAAATGGAG
>JAJFMJ010000029.1 GCA_021772275.1 Chlamydiota bacterium
GGATAGGGGCCTGCTTCGATGGGGCTAAACCTGGAGCGCTGACTTTGGCAAATTCCCAAATCTTGAATCGGAATGGGTATATTTAATTATTAAGATAAAATCTCGATTTTTCTCGAAGGCGGCGGCGGTCCAGTTGGCCGACCCTAGGATTAAAATTTTTTGATCGATCTGTGCCCATTTGTGGTGGCAGAGTTGGAGCCCCCTACTGATTTTTACCTTGATTCCCGCTGCTTCAAGGGCCTCCAGAGCCTTTTTGCTACTCCCTCTGGAGGTCATCTGGTCAAGGGTAAGACAAACTCTCACCCCTCGCTCGTGAAGTTCAATAAATTTTTTAACAAGGAGGGGGTGAGTGAAGGTAAAAAGGGCAGCAGAAACCTCTTTTTCTGTCTGGTCAAGGGTTTTTAAAAGGGTTTTTAACCCTTTTTGGTTCGGGAGAGAGAAGTAGTGAAGATGGTGGTTTCCCACCACCAATGTGGTCTCTTCGACCCTTCTTTCGTTGAGCGTTTGTGCAAGGGAGGGGGCATAGAGTCCCACCATGAGATTGTCATGCATCTTGAGCGAAGAGGTAGTGAGATTGGCTGACCCTAGAAAAAGGATTTTTTGATCGATAATCCAGATCTTTTCGTGCATCAGTCCTCTCCCAGAAATGGGGTGAAAGTGGACATTTTCCCACTGGATTTTTTCCAGATTGGGAGAGGCTTTTTTGTGGTAGTAAAGATGGATGCGCACTCCTTTCTCTCCCTTTTTCTTGAGAAGAGAGAGGACCGTTTTATCGGTCAGAGCATAGGTGTGGAGGGTGATCGAATGCTTTGTTTTTTTTAGAGCCGATAGAAGGGTTTTTTTTAGATCGTCCCGTTTATCGGTGGAATAAAGATAAAAAGGTTTTTTTTCTGTGGGAAGGGGAACCCATGTGGCGTAAAAAACAAGGCCAGCGCAAAAAAGCGCCGGCAGTAAACTAAATGTTTTGCCCTTGAGCACGGAGCTTGCGAATAACGGCGCCCAGGCCCTGCTTGTCGATGGTTCGCATCGCACTTGTTGAAAGCTTCAAGGTAATGAAGCGGTTTTCCTCAGAAAACCAAAACCTTTTTTTGATCAAGTTTGGAAGAAAGCGGCGCTTGACCGTCCCTGTAACGTTCAGACCAATCCCTTTTTTCTTCTTAGCGATCCCGCGGATCGAGTAACTTTTTCCTCGACGAGGTTTCTTCCCCGTCACCTGACATTTCTTAGACATCCGTTAAACCTTTATTTTTCCATGAGAATACCAGCTTTAGGAATTTCCCTCAAGGGATTTTGCATTGCCTTTTTGATGTTCAAGGTATATATGCATCTTTGAGGTGTCATTTTGGAAGAAATCTATGCAGATTTGGTGGTGATTGGGTCGGGACCAGCAGGGCAAAAGGGGGCGATTCAGGCGGCAAAGCTGGGAAAATCGGTCGTGATAATCGAAAAATATCCGACTCCTGGAGGGAGCTGTCTCCATTCGGGAACGATCCCCTCAAAGTCGCTTCGAGAGGCGATCTTAAACCTCACGAATTTTCACAAAAAAAGTTACTATGCCAAAGAAGAAATTCCTGCGCACGACATTTCAATCGGGGACCTTAATTACTGCTTAAGTCAAGTAACCGAAGAGCAGGTGAAGCAGTTTCAAAAGCAGTTCGAACGAAATCAAATCCGATGGGTGCAGGGACTTGCCCATTTTGAAGGTCCCAACCAGATCGCTGTTCTGGATGAAAACCACCACCTTATCCATATGGTCACAGGGGAAAAAGTTTTGATTGCAACGGGATCGAAGCCGCGCAACCCCAAAAACATCCCTTTTGACAAGGAGCGGGTCCTCGACTCAACCCGCCTCCTTTCGATCGATCGGGTTCCTCAAAAAATGATCGTTTTGGGAGGGGGGATTATCGGTTCGGAGTATGCAAGCTTTTTTGCTGCTTTGGGGACAGAAGTTATCGTTGTCGACAAGAAAGAACAAATCCTCCCTTATCTCGACAAAGAAATTGGAATGCACCTTCAAAAGGCGCTAGAGACGATTGGGCTCAAATTTTTAGGGAATCGGGAGTTTGATACGATCACGCGCCATGCTGACGGGGTGGAGCTAAAATTTAGCGATGGGATGGTGTTAAAAGGAGATGTTCTTCTCTATGCTTTGGGGCGGGTGGCCAATGTGGACCACCTCCATATCGATAATGTAGGAATTGCTGTTGATAGCAAAGGATACATCCCGGTTAACGCCCTTTTTCAGACGATCGTTCCGAATATTTATGCAGTGGGCGATGTGATTGGAGGGCCGTCGCTGGCATCAACAAGTATGGAGCAGGGGCGCCTAGCTGCTCGCCACGCTTTTGGCGCAGAGACTCACCATTTCCCCACCTTTTATCCGATTGGAATTTATACGATTCCTGAAATCTCTTCCTGCGGTTATACCGAAGAGCAACTAAAAAATTTGGGCTTCCGTTACGAGGTGGGACGGGCCCATTATTATGAGATTTCTAAAAATACGATTGCAGGAAATGATCCGGGGATGTTTAAAATCCTTTTTCATGCCGATACCCTTGAAATTTTGGGGATTCATATCATTGGAAGAAATGCGACAGAGGTGATCCATATCGGTCAAGTCGCGATGACTTTTAGCGCAAAGATTGATTATTTTATCGATCAGGTGTTTAATTACCCTACATATGCCGAAGGGTACCGGATCGCCGCTCTCAACGGCTTTAACAAGGTGAAACACAGGAAATAATCTCATGCCGATCTATGACATTTATGAACATGTCGAGAAGCAAAAAAGAGAAGGGGGACCAAAAGTTGAGCTTTCGACCCATATCTCTGAAGCGACTTTGCGGGGACGGCACAAGCAAGAAGAGGAAAAGGGGCAACTCTTTGCGACGATCGCTGCCCGCCTTTTCTTTTTTATCCTCCTTATCACCGATCTTTTTTGGGGACTTTATACCATGGCCCTTTTCTTTAGCTCTTTAGCCCTGAACCTTCTCTCCGGCTTTAAAATCTATAAGCTGAAAGCTTTTTTTGCTCGCCGCTATTTGAACCTTAAGCGGTCGGCCATCTGCGCAATTGCCCTTCTCGTCTCCTTGTTTAGCCCAGCCCTAGGAACGATGATCGCCTGTAGCTACTTTTTAATGTATGACAAAAAGGGGATTAAAGAAGTTGTCCCCTCGGTTCTCCAAGAACAGTTCGAGGAATTCATGAACCCTCATCACGAAGCAACTTGAGGCTCGAGGTTGGTTTTTTTGTACATCAAAGTGTTTTCAACAAACTGAAGCTCGATTGCATTGTCAGCTTCGATTTCTCTTTTAAGAATTGCGCTAGAGAGCATATTGACCACCGTTTGTTGAATAAGTCTTTTCAAGGGGCGGGCGCCAAAAATCGGATCGTATCCTTCCTTGGCCAGGTGGGCAAGAACCTCTCCTGTCCAACTTAAGGTGATCTCCTTTTCTTCGAGCCGTTTTTTCACCTGTGCCAGCTGGATGAGGACGATTTTTTCCATATCTTTTTCCTGCAAAGGGAGGAAGGGGAGAATTTCGTCTAAGCGGTTGATGAACGCAGGGGGAAAGTAGTTTTTGATGACGGGATCAACAACTGAAAGGACTGTCTCTTTGGTTAGCTCCCCTTTAGACGCAAGGAGTTGCTCACTTCCAAGATTCGAGGTCATGATAAAAAGGACATTTTTACAGTTGACGACTCTTCCCTTACTATCGGTAATCCGTCCATCGTCGAAGACTTGAAAAAGGATATTAAAAAC